>CAYGCN010000293.1:0-1552 GCA_964348385.1 uncultured Gemmatimonadaceae bacterium | reverse complement strand
TCGAGGCCGGCTTCCGTCAGTTCCTTGGCGGCCCAGCCCCCGGTGATCCCGGACCCTACCACGATGGCGTCGAAGGACCGCTGCTTCATTCCCATTGGCCCGATGCCTCCCGCCTCACCGGCCCGCACGGGTCGTAGCGGCCGGGAGCGATCACCTGTTGCAGCTCCTCCGTGGCTCCCACCTCCGAGGTGTAGTAGCCGTACAGCGTGAGCCACTTCATCTGTTGGAAGAAGTGGGTGTCCGTCGGCAGGTCGGCGTGACGCAACGCGGTCAGCTCGGCGTCCATGCCGTGTAGCAGGACGGTCTGACGACCCGCGTCCAGCTCCAGAAACGGGGTCCCGAACGTGGTGACGCTCCTGGCGTCGAGGGCCGTCAGGCCTCGCAGGAACGCGTCTCGAGCATCGGCCTCGATCCACTCCGCCAGCATCACATCCACGAAACGGTTGACCTGGGCGGCGCCGGCGCCGGGGGTATCCGTCTCCGGGATGATCAACTCGGCGACCGCGCTCACCAGCGCGTTCTGGTGCTCGGTCAGGATCAGCAGTGCCTGGTCCTGTCCCGCGCGAATGCGGGCGTGGATCGCCCGAGCCGAGGCCCACACCGTGTCCGGGGTAAGGGCATGGAGGGTGGGTAGGGCAAGCCCGGTCGCCAGGGCTCGCAGCGCATCACGTCGCAGCATCGGCGGCTCCGGAGATGGGCTCGAAGTTGGCGCGCGGTCGCCCTCGGCGCCAGGGCGGGGCGGCGAGGGATGCTACTCCATGCGCTTACGGGATCGCTATGACACATATAGATATGTTGATCTGCGCGCAGATTTCGTGGTGATGGGCTCTTGTCATTTCCTGGACGGCGACGTATAACAGATGGAACTTTTTCCATCAGTTGCCTCGCGTGACAGAGGGCCAGTGTCGTATATTGCGCGCTCGGGCGAGATCGCCGGGGGGGGACTGCACGGAACAGAGGGCGCTCCAGGCGGAGCGGCCGGGTCACCTCCTCCCGGTCTGAGCGACGGGCAAACCCTCCGAGGCGCCCGAGCATTCGCCGACCTGGCAGTACGTGACAGCGGCACTGGTGCCGTACCGTTCCGACCTTTCGGCGGCCGATCCTGACGTGTACGATCGGACCCGTTGACATAGACGAGGTTCGGCGGGGTCTCGAGGAAGCGCATCGAGGTCCTCGGAGTGCGAATTGCACCGCGCTGGACGCAGCGCGATTTGATGGCCAAACAGGAGAGTCGACTCCAAGTCACGACCGGCATGAAGAGGGAGGCGTTTGCTATGCAAAACATGCTACGGTGGTACCACTCACTCCGGACGGGCCGTCTCTGCCTCTTTCGCGGGGTAGGGATGAGTTTGGTGCTCGCGCTGGCGTTCGGCGGCACAGCGCTCGCGCAGCAGATTCAGGTCTCGGGCATTGTCACGTCCGTGACTGGGGAGTTTCTGGAAGGGGTGTCCGTGGGAGTGCAGCGGGCCGATGTTCGCACAACCACGGATGCGGGGGGACGATACACCATCACGGCTCCCGCAGATGGCGTATTGATCTTTTCCTTCATCGG
>CAYGCN010000292.1:0-1571 GCA_964348385.1 uncultured Gemmatimonadaceae bacterium | reverse complement strand
CATCTGATGCAGCATGGTGCCCTCGAGCACCATGGGGCCCACGGCGGGGTTGATGCTCCAGGCCACCTCGCCGTCGTATCCCTGGCGCACCTGTCCGAAGCCGGTGATATCGACCCGGATGAACAGCTTGTTCGGTGCCGCCCCGAACACTTCCAGATCGCCGCCGACGCCCTGTGCCGGCATCGAGAAGGTCCCCACGGCGCGCATCGAGGAGTATCGCTCGAGGGCGGCGCGCCCTCCCGAGACTTCGATGAGCCGTTCATAGACCGCGTGCGCCTCGAATCGCGGTGCGGCAGTCGGCGTGACATCGCGGCTCGCCACCCCCCCGCTCGCGCATCCAGCGAGCATGGTCGCCATGGCGAGGGCCAGCCCGCCTTTCAGGTGTCGGTTCCGGTACGTCATTCCCATACCTCCCTTTTCGCGTGTCAACACTTGCTCAGGGTGTACTGCTCCGTTGGTGCGTGATCCACACGAGTGCGGCCTCCAGCGCGGCGTCTCGGCCAGCAAGGAGGTCCCGGCGCGTAAGCGCCACCGGCTCGTCCGGCACCACCCCGCGCCCTTCGAGCCGGATCCCCGTCGCCGTTTCGAACTCGCCGAACGCGTGATAGAGCACGTCGCCGTTGGGCAGCCGGTCCATCGATGCCGGCAGCACGGCGCCGGCCGTGGTCGTACCGAACACCCGCACACGGCCGACCGCCTGCATCCCTCCGGTGAACACCTCGGACGCGCTCGCCGACATTCCGTCGGTGAGCACCGCCACGGGGCCGGCGAACGGCGACACCCGCTCGCCGGTCGTGCTCACGCGACGCGGATTGGTGACGAACCGCAGCGTGGTGGTCCTGGTCCGCATGACGCCGAGTGACTCCCGACGGTCGATGAAATGGCCCGCGAGCCCCATGATCATCGCTCCGACACCGCCGCCGTTCCCGCGAAGATCGATCACGAACCCGTCCGCGTCACGGTAGCGGTCTACTGTCTGGTCGAACTGCTGCATGATCGGCATCATCCAGGCGTTGAACCAGATCACCCCCACGGCGCCATCGCCATCCGTCGTGCGGGCACGTGCCGCGCGGAAGCGGGCAAACACGGTCGGGAGATGTCCCAGCTTCACGGCGTCACCCGGGGCCGGCTGCCGGGTCAGCTCGAGAGCGATCGGCACGTCCCCGGCATCGAGTAATGTCACGCGCGCGGTCGTGTGCGGCGGGCCCTGGAGCCGTCGTTGCACTGCGGCCCACACCAGGATGTCCAGCGCCCGGCGGCTCTCGACGCTCCTGGCACGCTCCACGAGATCGCGCACGTGATCGTCGTTCACCGCCGTCACGACCCATCCGGGACCGACTCCCGCCCGGGCGGCGGGCCCGTCGGGATCCACCGTCGTCACCACGAGCTGGTCGCCGATAAACCGCATCTCGAACCCGAGGTCGCCCACCTCGGCCGACGGGTCGCCCCGAGCGGGATCGAGCGTGTCTGCGAGTTCCCGGGGAATCAGCGCAAAATGGGACTGGCCCAGCCGATCGAGCATCTCGCGGATGGTGGCGCGCAATTCACGGACGTCGGTCGCCCGTTCCACC
>CAYGCN010000291.1:0-1593 GCA_964348385.1 uncultured Gemmatimonadaceae bacterium | reverse complement strand
GCCCTTGATGTAGAACGGACGCCAGCGGCCGCGGTCGAATACCTGGAACCCGTCGCCTCGCGTGCGCGATGTCAGCACCAGCGCGTCCGGCACCACCAGTGGGGGGCGCTCTGGAGGGGTCCCCAGGCGCTCGAGCTGTGCGCGTGCCTCGGCGTGGTCCGGCACCAAGGCGAGCACCTCGGTGAACCGCCGCCGTGCCTCGATGCCGTTGCCGCGCCGGAACGCGATCAGCCCGAGACCCTGAATCGCATCGGCGGTCTGCGGCGCGCGCTCGAGCGCCCGCTCGAACTGGCGCCGGGCGTCGACGAATCGGTCGGCGCGGAAATACCCGTACCCGGCGCCTGCCGTGGCCGCCAGATGGGCGGGGCAGCGCTCGAGCGCCGCCTCGAATCTCGCAGTGGCGTCGTCGATACGGTTCTCCCGGTAGAGCTTCCAGCCGCGTTCCACCGTGGCGTCGGCCACCTGAGGACACGGGGCATCGTCGGGAGGGCTGCACGCGGCGGCGACGAGGAGCACGGCCAACACCGTGCAGCGAGAGGGAGCCATGTCGAGGTGCCGAAGGATAGGTCCCGACCCCGGGGTGGGCAATGCGCCGCTTGCCCCCTGTGGAGCCTGGCCGTTAGCGTAAGGCTCGACGGTCGGCGCACCTCCGGGCGGCCACCGCCTTCCCCAGCGCGGAGCATTCGGTGAATGCACTCTCCCTCCCCACGCAGCGGAGTCCCAGACATACCACCGTGCCGCGACGATGCGCGCGGACCGTGGCCGTCGCCCTGCTCCTTCCCAGCGCGGCCATGTGCCAGGCGTCGAGCATGCCCGATCGTGGATTGACCGCCGTCGAGGGCGTGCGCGTGGGACACGTCACGCTGGACGCTCGCCCCACCGGATGCACGGTCGTGTTGCTTCCCGCGGAAGCCGTAGGTGGTGTGGATGTCCGCGGTGGTGCACCGGGGACCCGCGAGACCGATCTCCTCGATCCGGTCAACACCGTGGAGGTGGTGCACGCCGTGGTGCTCTCCGGAGGGAGCGCGTTTGGCCTCGATGCGGCGTCGGGCGTGGTGCGCTATCTCGAGGAGCAGGGCATCGGGTTCGAAACGGCGGTGGCCCGTGTGCCCATCGTGGTCCAGGCCATCCTCTACGATCTCGCCGTGGGCAGTGACCCGTCGGTGCGTCCCGACGCCGAGTGCGGCTATCGTGCGGCGGGCGCGGCCACGGCTGCCCCGGTCGGTGAAGGGAGTGTCGGGGCCGGAGCAGGCGCCACCGTCGGCAAGATCCGCGGGATGGGGCGGGCCATGCGCGGCGGGATCGGGTCGGCGTCGGCCACGCTCCCGAACGGGCTCATCGTCTCCGCCCTGGTCGCGGTGAATGCACTCGGCGACGTGATCGATCCGGCCACCGGTCGTGTGGTGGCGGGCGTGCGGAGTGAAGACGGCTCGCGGTTGGCCGACGCGCGGCGGCTGGTGCGTGACACGGCGCATGCGACGCCGCGGCCCGGTCAGAACACCACCATCGGCGTCGTGGTGACGAACGCGAGGCTCACTAAAGCCCAGGTGACGAAGGTGGCGCAGATGGCGCACGACGGCATCGCGCGCGCCG
>CAYGCN010000290.1:0-1670 GCA_964348385.1 uncultured Gemmatimonadaceae bacterium | reverse complement strand
TCCTCGGGGTGCACCACGATCGTCGAGATGTGCTCCGTCGCCCGCAGCCCCATGTTCTTCCAGGTCTTCCCGCCGTCGGTGCTCTTGTACACGCCGTCGCCGTAGCCCACGTGCCGGCCGCCGATGTTCTCGCCCGTCCCGACCCACACCGTCGCAGGGTTGCCGGGATCGATGGCCGCCGAGCCGATCGAGTACGAGGGCTGGTCGTCGAAGATCGGCTGCCAGGTGGTGCCGGCGTTTTCGGTCTTCCACACGCCGCCCGAGCCCACGGCCACGTACCACACGTTGCCGTTGTCGGGGTGGATCGCGATGTCCGCGATGCGGCCGCCGTTGATGGCGGGGCCGATGTTGCGGAACGCGAGGGCGTTGTAGTTCGTCTCGCCGAGGCGCGCCCCGGCCTGTTGGGCCGCGAGATCGGCGGCGGGAACGGCGAGCCAGGTGACGAGAACCGCGGAGATGACGATGTGCTTGGTCATGGGATCAACGTGGTGGCTGGTGAGAAGGTCAGCGTGAGGGTGCAAACGTACGCCGAAGGACGGTACGAGGGTAGGACGGTAGGGCGGTAGGACTGCCAAGCTGCCAATCGCGGCCCCCACCCGCCCACTCCGCTTCCCTCCGGCTGCTGTGGAGTGCATAGTCCGTAGCACCCGATCGCTTCACTGACCACCGAGAGTGCACGATGTCCAAACGAGTTATCCTGGCCTACAGCGGCGGCCTGGACACGTCCGTGATCCTCAAATGGCTCACGCTCAAGGGATACGACGTGATCGCCTACATCGCGGACGTGGGCCAGCACGACGACTTCGAGGCGGCCGAGGCAAAGGCCCTGAAGACAGGAGCCAGCAAGGTGCGCGTTGAGGACTTGAAGGAAGAGTTCGTCACGGACTTCATCTTCCCCGCCTTCAAGGCCAACGCCATGTACGAAGGCCGTTACCTCCTGGGCACCGCACTCGCGCGCCCGCTCATCGCGAAGCGACAGATCCAGCTCGCGATCCAGGAGGATGCGCCGTACGTGGCCCACGGCGCCACGGGAAAAGGCAATGACCAGGTGCGCTTCGAGCTGGCGTACTACGCGCTGCACCCCACGATCAAGGTGCTGGCGCCGTGGAAGGACCCGGAGTTCCTGGCGCACTTCAAGGGCCGGCACGAGCTGCTCGCGTTCGCGGAACAGCACGGGATCGACGTCACGGCGACCAGGGCCAAGCCGTTCAGCGAAGACGACAACCTGCTCCACATCTCGCACGAGGCCGGCGTGCTGGAGGATCCGGAGCACGTGGCGGGGGAAGACGTGTACTCCCGCACTACGCCGCCCGAGCGGGCCCCCGATACGCCCGGGCGCATCGCCCTCACGTTCAAGGACGGCATCCCGACCCGGGTCGAGAACCTCGACGACGGCACCGTGCGCGAGCGCCCGCTGGAGCTGTTCCAGTACCTGAACGAGATCGGCAGCCTCCATGGGATCGGGCGAATGGACATGGTGGAGAACCGTTTCGTCGGCATCAAATCCCGGGGGATCTACGAAACGCCGGGCGGGACGATCCTGCACGTGGCGCATCTGGACATCGAGGGCATCGCGATGGACCGGGAGGTGATGCGGCTCCGGAACATGCTGACCGCCAAGCTCTCGGAGCTGATCTACAACGGCTTCTGGTTCAGCCCGGAGATGGACT
>CAYGCN010000289.1:0-1783 GCA_964348385.1 uncultured Gemmatimonadaceae bacterium | reverse complement strand
GGCGTCGTGGAACGCGAGTGGACGCTGTTCTACCGCCAGTACTGGGAGGAGTCGCAAGCGCATCAGGACTCCATGGCGACGGCGATGCAGATCATGTGGGAACGCGACCTCGCGCCGGGCCTCCAACCGCTCCTGGAGCGGCGGCGGCTCACGGGCGGCATGGTGATGCCCTCGCCGGCGCTCGGGCCGGAAGGGCGGATCGTGGACGTGCGGGAGTTGGACCCGACCGATCAGGTCGTAGCAGTGCAGCTGCCACCGTCTGCCTTGGGCCCGGACGCCTCGGTATTTGCGTTCCTCAAGGAACTATGCTTCCTGCTGATCGACGATCGGCGGCTCAATCCGGACTCGTTGACCGTGGAGGCACGCGAAGACTTGCGGCGCACGGCGGCGGTTCGCTGCGGCGCGCTGTTGCTGGAGTTCTACGCCCCGGCGCACGTCGGACGCTACCGGCGCGCCTTCCTCGACGCCGTCGGGGCCGAGGAGAGCACGACCGTGGCGGCGTTCGAACGTGTGTACGCTCTCCATCCCACCATTTATGGGCGTCTGCGCGAGCAGATCCGCAACAGGTAGCCACCCGTCGAGCTCATAGCGTGGAACGTGTGAAGCGGTACCCGACGGCGCGGCTTCCCCGATCAGATCGGCGGTACGGCGCCGGCGTGATGCTGGCGGCGCTGCTGCACGTCCTGGCAATCATTGCACTCGCCGGGTCCCTTACCGCTCGCTACGCACTTGGGACGACGCAGCCCGGTGTGGCTGGAGGTGGTGGGGGTGGAGGTGGCGGGCGCAGCGTCCAGTACGTCCAGCTCCCCCCGTCTGCCAGACCTGCCGCGCCCTCGGCCCGGCGCCTGGCGGTGGCGCCGCCGGCAGAGGAGCCCCTGGTCAGGCAGCCGACGGTCGAGACCGAACGGCCGACGGAGCCGATCCCGGCAGCCGACGTCGATCCCGCGACGTTGTTCGACCATCGTACGACGAGCCTGCTGACACTGGGACCGGGTTCGGGCGCCGGACTCGGCCCGGGCACGGGGGCGGGCATCGGCGGCGGGAGCGGAACGGGCAGCGGCACCGGGATCGGTAGCGGCACGGGACCTGGTATCGGCGACGGAGGCGCGGTGTACGCACCTGAGCCTCGTGCCGTCATCTACCCGCACGAGGCGCCTCCCGCCTCAATCCGCGGTCGGCTGTTCCGCATCCAATTCTGGGTGGACGCGCGCGGCCGCGTGGATCGGGTGGAGATCGAGCCCGACATCGAGGACCTCATCTTCCGAAGAAGGCTCATCGACCGCGTGTCGTCATGGACCTTCTACCCGGCGCGCACTATCGACGGAAAGCCGGTGGCCGGGCGGTTGGTGATCACCTACTCGCCATAGGGCGTACTCGACACGGCCGAGCCGGGTCGCACCCCGTCGTGTCGGTGCCACTCGGAGGCGATGTGAGCTACATCACCCCTCCCGTCTCTCGACCCGCCTACCTTGGCACGCGCCCCCACGCAGTCGAACCAGCGGGGATGCATCGGAGGGAAGTACCATGACGGTCTTCAGCGCGGGTAAGAACGGCTCCCGGTTCACTTTTCTCCCTGATACGGACGGACAGGGTGTCCCCCTGTCCATTCTGGCCCGCGGCGTGCGGCTCACCGGCACGCTTGAGACGTCCGGCGTGGTGCGTGTCGAGGGAGAGGTCAATGGGGACCTGCGCGTCAAGGGTGGACAAGTGTTGGTCGCGGCCGGCGGTGTGGTGGAAGGCGACGTCGAAGCGGCGCTGACCGTCGTTGCGGGCGAGGTGCGAG
>CAYGCN010000288.1:0-1912 GCA_964348385.1 uncultured Gemmatimonadaceae bacterium | reverse complement strand
TAGGCTCCGCTCCTGGCCCATCTGGCATCTCACGCTGTGGCGCGTGCGGGAGTTCACGCGCGAACCGGAGGCGCTGTTCTGGGTCTTCGCCTTTCCGATCCTACTCGCGTTCGCCCTCGGCGTGGCGTTCAAGGGTCGGGGTCCGGAAATCATCCGTGTGGCAGTGGAAGATGGTGCAGGCGCGCCCGCCACGGCGGAGGCGCTGCGACAGTCCGCGCGTCTGGGGCCCGTGATTCTCGATTCGGCGGAAGCGCACAACCAGCTCCGAACGGGGAAGGTCGCGCTGGTGGTCAGGCCGGGAGATCCGGTCCTGTTGCGGTACGACTCCACGCGGTCCGAAAGTGAGATGGCCCGGATGGTTGTGGGCGACGCGCTACAGGACGCTGCGGGACGCCGCGAGGCCCGAGTGATCGCCAACGAGCCCGTGACCGAGCCCGGTGCCCGGTACATCGATTTCCTCATCCCGGGGCTGCTCGGGCTCAACATCATGGGCACGGGGATGTGGGGTGTGGGCTTCGGTATCGTGAAGAACCGATCGCAGAAGCTCCTCAAGCGGTTCATGGCGTCGCCCATGCGGCGCTCGCAGTATCTGCTTTCCTATGTGCTTGCGCGCCTGGTTTTCCTCGGACTCGAAGTCGCCGCGGTGCTGCTGTTTGGACACCTCGTGTTCGGCGTGCCGCTGCGAGGGTCGGTGGTCTCGCTCTCGATCATCGTCGTGCTCGGGGCCATGACCTTCGCCGGGCTGGGCCTCTTGGTGGCGAGCCGTTCCAAGACCATCGAGGGCGTCTCGGGCCTGATGAACCTCGTAATGGTCCCGATGTGGATCTTCTCCGGGGTGTTCTTCGCCTACTCGCACTTCCCCGAGGCGGTGCAACTCGTTGCCCGCGCGCTGCCACTCACGGCACTCAACGACGCCCTACGGGCGGTGCTGCTGGACGGCGCCTCGCTCGCGGCGACGGCTGGCTTGTTGGCCGTGCTCCTCTTCTGGGCGAGCGCCGGGTTCGGCGTCGCGCTCAAGATCTTCCGGTGGGAGTGACCGAGGGACGATCCGCCCTCCCGGCGCTCGCTGTCACGCGCCTCGAATCGCGAGGAGATCCCGCACGGCCCGCACCACCGGTTCGCCGTGCGTGAGCGGGAGGCCGTGACCGGCACCCGGTACGATCCGTAGCTCGCCACGCGGCAGCCTCTGCACGAGATCCTCGGCGACCTCTACGGGAAAGAGCAGGTCATCGGTCCCATGAAGCACGATGGTTGGGACCTGGAGGGTGGCGAGTCGCTGGCGGACGTCGAATCCCTCCATCGCCAACCGATACGACTGCATGGCGCGCCAATCCGTATTGCGCCATCCGGCCAAGTCCATCGCCACGTCGGTCGGGTTCGGGAGCGTGCGGAAATCCACTCGGCCAACGTCGGTTCGTCCTCGTGTTGCGATCGCCTGCGCGGCGCGCGTGACCCAGGCCAGGTTCCAGAGCGGCATCAGGGGCGCGAGCGGTATCCGTGGCCCGCCCGTGCCGCCGACCCGGAGCCGCACGGCGTCGAACATCGGCCCCGCGGTCGTGCCGATCAACAGCAGTGCGTCGACGCGGGTGAGATCGCGATCGGGCCTGTCGCCAAGGAGCCAGGACAGGGCAAGCATGCCTCCGAAGCTGTGACCGATCAGGAGTCGGTGCGGCGCCCGCCACTGGGGCTCATCACGCAACGCCACTTCCAGGTGGTCGATGTACGGGCGGAACCCGACCGGCTGTTCGCGGTATGCCGCCCGAAGGTCGAGTTCATTGAAGTCCACGGCGATCGTCGGCAGGCTGAGCGGGGGCATCACCGTGGAATTGAACGTCATGCCGGACAACACGAGGGCGGCAGCGTCCGCCTCGGGTCCGTCGCCCGTGGTCGAGCCCCTCGCTGCCGCCACCAC
>CAYGCN010000287.1:0-1960 GCA_964348385.1 uncultured Gemmatimonadaceae bacterium | reverse complement strand
CACGCCCGGCTCGCAGAAGACGTCGCAAAAGCGTGCCAGACGCAGCCGCGCCACTGCCGGCAGCATCTCGCGGACGACCACTTCCACGTACTCGTCAGCGTGCGGTCGGTATTCCGGCGGCACCTCATGGGCGCCAAGGAACGTGGGCACGACGGCCGGCGCCCGTCCCGCCACCGCCGCGATCACCCGGAGCTGTTTCAGTTCGGCCTCGAGCTCCAGTCCGTACCCCGACTTCACCTCGACCGTCGTGGTCCCGTTGGCCAAGAGGCGATCCAGCCGTCGCCGAGTGAGGTCGACGAGTGCGTCCTCCGGCCGCGCGCGCACATCCCGCACCGACGAGAGGATGCCGCCGCCCGCGGCGGCGATCTCCTTGTACCCGATCCCGCGCGCTCGGCGCTCGTGATCGGCCAGTCGCGCCGCCCCGAACACCGCGTGGGTGTGACAATCCACGAATCCGGGAAACAGCACGCCTTCGACCGTCAGGACCTCGGCCGACGGCGCCGTTGCCCGGAGGTCACGTTCTGATCCCACCGCACCGATCGTGCCGTCATCCGCCAGGAGAACGGCCGCCCCGTCGAGAACCTCGAGGTCCGACATCTCCGCGCCGCGCCTCGCGCGCGCCGGGCCGCGACAGGTGACGACCTGCGTTGCGCCGACCAGGATGGTGCTCAGTGGGAAGCCTCACGCATCGGCAGGACGATTCCGTGACGCTGCGCGGCCGCGATCGCCTCAGGGTATCCGGCGTCGGCGTGGCGCGCGACGCCGATCCCCGGATCGTTGGTAAGCACGCGCTCCAGCCGTTGCGCCGCCGCCTCGGTGCCGTCGGCCACGATGACCTGCCCGGCGTGCAGACTGTTACCGATGCCGACGCCGCCCCCGTGATGGAACGACACCCAGGAGGCACCCGACGCCGTGTTGAGCAGGGCGTTCAAGATCGGCCAATCGGCGACGGCATCCGTGCCGTCCCGCATGCCCTCGGTCTCGCGAAACGGCGAGGCCACGGACCCCGTGTCGAGGTGATCGCGGCCGATCACGATCGGCGCCGACAGCTCCCCGGATTTCACCAGGGCGTTGAGCGCCAACCCGAACCGGGCACGTTCACCCTGCCCCAGCCAGCAGATCCGCGCAGGGAGTCCCTGAAAGGCCACGCGGTCCCGCGCCAGCCGAATCCACCGAGCGAGGTGACGGTCCTCGGGAAACAGCTCGAGGACCAGGTCGTCCGTCCGGTAGAGATCCTCGGGATCACCCGACAACGCCACCCAGCGGAACGGACCCTTCCCCTCACAGAACAGCGGACGAATGTACTCCGGCACGAACCCCGCGATCGCGAACGCATCCTCCACACCCGCGTCTTTCGCTTCGGCGCGGATATTGTTGCCGTAGTCGAACGTGACGGCTCCGTGCCGCTGGAGCTCGAGCATCGCCCGAACGTGGGTCGCGATCGAGCGTCGCGAGCGGCGCAGATACTCCTCGGGGTCGGGATCGCGGCGGGCCGTCGCCTCCTGCACGTCGAGCCCGGCGGGGATGTACCCATTGAGCGGATCATGGGCCGAGGTCTGATCGGTGAGGACATCGGGGACCCATTTTCGCCTCACCATTTCCGGGAGCACGTCGGCGCAATTCCCGAGCAGCCCGACCGACACGGCCTCGCCACGATCACGCGCGGTCGTGACGATCCGCCACGCCTCGTCGAGCGACCTGGACATGACGTCGAGGTACTTCGTCTCCAGACGCCGCTCGATGCGGCTGGGATCGACTTCCACGGCGAGGATCGCCCCCTCATTCATCGTCGCGGCAAGGGGTTGGGCGCCCCCCATACCGCCCAGCCCGCCGGTGACGACGATGCGGCCGCGCAGCGAGTGGTCGAAGTGCCGCGCGGCGACTGCGCCGAACGTTTCGTAGGTGCCCTGCAGGATCCCCTGGGTGCCGATGTAGATCCAGCTACCCGCAGTCATCTGAC
>CAYGCN010000286.1:0-1975 GCA_964348385.1 uncultured Gemmatimonadaceae bacterium | reverse complement strand
GCCAGCTCGATCTCAAAGCCGCCGTAGGTCCGGTTCTCGTAGATGACGAACGGCGGGAGCGGTCGGACCGCGATCCGGAGCGTGCGGCCCGCATCCCCACCGGTGCCGCGCGACGTGGTGCCGACGGGTTGCGCGGCCGGGTCGGCGGCGGTCAACCACTCGGTGACCCTCCCCGCATTGGCTGCGATCCACGTCTCTGCGTGTCGCTCGATGTCTGCCGGGTCGCCTTCGCCTTCCACCATGAGGGCGTTCTGTTCGAGGATGTCACCGAGGGGGATCTCCACCAGTTCCAGGAGCGTTCTGATTGCGGGATTCGCCGCCAGGAAGTCGCGGTTGGCGACCGCTCTGATGTCGTTCGGGGGCCAACCGGTCTGACAGGGATCGGCGGCACATCCCTTCAGTCCGGCGACGAGGGTGCGGTCCTCACCGGACTGGCCCGGCGGGAGTGAGGGGTAGGGCGTCTCCAGCCACACGACGTCGGCGCCGGGCACGAGTTCTCCAACCGTCCAGTTCGGTGTGAACGTGTAGAAGAGGATGGGATTGCCCGATTGGAAGCGCTCGATCGTCTCGTGCATCAGGGGGGAGTAGTCGCCCTGTACGTGCTCCACCGTGCCCGCCAGGCCGTATTCGCTCAGATGGTGGTCGACGGTCGCCGCGCAGGCCCACTCGACGTTGCACCCGATCAGGTCCGCCTTGCGGTCCCCATCGACGTCGAACCGGGCGGCGAGCTCCGGGTTCGCCAGATCGCCGAGATTGGTGACGCCGAACTTTTCTGCGCTAGTCCTGTCGACGAAGTAGCCCTGGAGCGCACCTGCATCGACCTGGGTGCCCACCAGGTCCACCGGATCGTTGGCGTCGATGAGGGACTCGTGGAGCGGGAACCAGCCGTTCACCCAGAGGTCGACGTCGCCGGCGGCGACGGCATCATAGAACTGCCTGTTCTCCATGGTCACCGGACCCTCGACCTCGTAGCCGAGCCGGTTGATGAGCTGCCGGTAGACCTCGGCCTGGAACCAGCCGGTGTCCCAGGTGGCGCGCGCCATCCTGACGATCGGAGGTGAATCCGGGTCGTCGGTTTGTGCGGAAGCTGTCCCGGCACCCGCGAGCACGGGGGCAAGCGACACCACCGTCACCATCACTACCGCGCCAGCTCTCCGCAACTGACACTCCTCGCAAGGTCGACCGGTTCTGAGGATAAGCCGTGTATGTCCAGTGAGTTCACGCTCATGCCGGCAAAGCCGATCTCAGCAGCACCCACGCGCGTGGCGTGTGTCTCCTTTGGAGCCTGACCCTGGTGGTCGTCAAAATGGTGGCCTGGGCGTCTCGGCGGCGCCGGGCTCCCGTCCCGTCGCGCTGATCTAAACCAAGAGAGGATGATCACGGGTCACCGAGGGACCGGGGTCCGTTCAAAGACAAAACCACGACAGCCGTCGGTCCGAAGATGCGCTGCTCTACTACAACGCCCGCTTCTACGACTCCGAAACGGGTCTTCATCTCGGCCGACACCATCGTGCTTGATCCACTAACCCCCAGGATTTCAACCAGCATGTGTATGTGCGGAGCAACCCTGCGCTGTAGGTCGACCCGACCGGGCACTGCTCGGCATTCACGTCCGATGGCCTATACCGAAGTCCGAAGTCCTGAGTCCTCCGGTGGGCCCGGCGGGACTCGAACGCGAGCGCGCTCATGGTGCCCTGCGGGGAATCCAGCGCACAAAACACTCACCGCCCCGCGCGATATCGCGCACCCGGTTCCGAGCAGATCCGGCAGATAGCACGGGCTTGCGCTCACCCGAGGCGCGGTGGCCTGGCGCTCAGATCGCGCGGCCACCCCGCGCGGTCGGTCCGACGGCGAGGGAGCGCTCGTGACGTGCCGCTCGGCGCTATTCCGTGGTGGGGGCGATATCGCCCGGGATCAGTTGCTATGCGACGTCGAGGAACCGGCGAATCGCCTCGCGAATCACTTCGCTTACGGT
>CAYGCN010000285.1:0-1988 GCA_964348385.1 uncultured Gemmatimonadaceae bacterium | reverse complement strand
GTCCAGGTCAGCGTCGCCGACTCGTCGGCACGCCCGGAAGACACCGAAGTCTGGGAGCCGGAGCCACCTGTCGTGGTTCCCGGCCGCGACGGCGCGCCACCGTCGGATGCAATCGTGCTGTTCGACGGCAGCGATCTGTCGCAGTGGAGTGCCGACAGCGATGGTGCGGCGGGCTGGCGGGTGGCGGATGGCGCCATGACCGTCGTGCCCGGCTCGGGGAGCATTCGGACCCGCCAAGGGTTCGGCGACGTTCAGCTCCATATCGAGTGGCGCTCGCCGGCCGAGGTCTCGGGCGAAGGCCAGGGCCGAGGCAACAGTGGCGTGTACTTCATGGAGCGCTACGAGCTCCAGGTTCTCGATTCGTACGAGAACCGCACGTACTCCAACGGGCAGGCGGGCGCGATCTACAAGCAGCACATCCCGTTGGTGAACGCGTCGCGGGCGCCCGGCGAGTGGCAGTCCTACGACATCGTGTTCTCCGCTCCGCGGTTCGGCGCGGATGGCGGGCTCCTACGCCCCGCCTACGTGACCGTGTTCCACAACGGCGTGTTGATCCAGAACCATGTGGAGCTCCACGGCCCCACGAGTTACATCGGTCACCCGCCATATGAGGCGCATGCCGATCGGGCGCCGCTGCTCCTCCAGGACCACGGCAATCCGGTCAGCTACCGCAACATCTGGGTGCGCGAAATTTCGCAGAGGTGATGGAACCGGTCCGACGGGTCCAGCCCCTGATCGTGGGCCGCGGCGCAGCCGGGGAGGCTCTGCGTCACGCCCTGGCGATGTACCCGGACGAGGTAGCGCCGTCACGGTGGCTGGAGCGGGCGGCTCCGCTGCCCCGGCCGGAGCATCCCGATCTGGACCTGCTGGTCGTGGCCAACCCACATGCGTTGCATACGCCGCGACTGCTCGAGGCGGCTGAGCGGGGATACCGGTTTGCCATCTGTGAGAAACCGGCCGCCGTCGACATCGACCAGATCGAGGCCCTCGACGGACTCCCTGTGACCGTGTGGATCTGCCACGGGTACCGTTTGCTCTGGGGACCGCAGGAGTTGAAGCGTGCGCTCGCCGCCGGACGCTTCGGCACGCTCGTTTCCATCGAGGGCCGCTATTGGCAGTCGAGCGCCACCCGCACCCGTACCGGCCGGTCCTGGAAGGACGCGTCCGAACTCAGCGGACGATTCGACGTGCTGCTCGATCTGGCCACCCACTATGCCGACCTGGTCACCTACCTCTGTGGACGCCTTCCTGACAGAACCGTCGTTCGCCGGTGGTTCGTCAATGCGGCCGCACCGCATCGGGACACCCACGTGCACCTCACGATGGAGTTCGACGACGTCGTCGGCTTCGGCTCGATTTCGAAGACCGTGCACGGGACGGGAAACGGGCTGGAGCTGGAGATCGTCGGTGAGCGCGCGTCGGCCGGCTGGTCGTTCGAGCGACCGGACGTGATCGTCTGGGGCGAAGGCGGATCTCGCACGACACAGGTTCGCACCGACGCGGCGCTGCCCGCGCGTCCGGCGCCATTCCACGGCCTTGGATGGATGGAAGGCTACGGGCGCTTGGTCGGTGAGGTGGTCGCGCACATGCTCGGGAGCGGAACGGCGAACGCGCCGACCCTCGAGGAGCATCTCGACATCCTGCGGTGCCTGCTCGACGCCGTGGATCGCGAACATGGACACTGAACGCGGGGGTGTGTGCCCGGCGCGGACGCGGGCCGCGAGGTGTGTCGCTTCCCTGGCGATCATGGCCTTGGTCGCATCCACCGGATGCAGGCCGCCCTTCAAGGGGTACACGACCCGAGGTGACCAGATCGTCGACCGGGTCACGGGCCAGCGCGTCCACCTGATCGGCTTCGGGCTCGGCGGCTGGCTCCTGCCCGAGGGGTACATGTGGGGCATCCGCGCGCTCGATCGGCCGTGGCAGTTCGAGGAGGCGATCGAGGACCTGATCGGCGCCTCCGCCGCCGACGAATTCTGGCGGCGATA
>CAYGCN010000284.1:0-2045 GCA_964348385.1 uncultured Gemmatimonadaceae bacterium | reverse complement strand
GCCCCGCCGCCCGTTCCAACACCTTCATCCCCACCGACGCGTAGGCGCCGGTGTCACCCACGATGCGCGCTCGGACCGCGGTGAGATGCCCCTGCCGGTCCGCGCCCACCGTGTAGTGCAGCGTGATCGGGTGCCGTTTGGGGTGGAGGCGGATCGATTGCTCCCGTGTGAGCACGATGCGGATCGGTTGCCCAAGCACGTGAGCGGCCAGGGCGGTGTGCCCCTGGATGGAGAGGTCCTCTTTCCCCCCAAACGCCCCACCGTTGGTGACCAGCTCCACTTCGACACGGTCCTTCTCCACTCCCAGGATTCGGGCAACCTGCAGCTGATCGTCGTGCACGCCCTGTCCCTGAGAGTAGACCTTGAGACCGCTTGCCGTGGGTACCGCGAGACACGCCTCGGGCTCGAGAAAGGCGTGCTCGATGCGTTGCGTGACGAACTTCTGCTCGACGACGTGCGCCGCCGTGCTCAACGCCGCATCCACGTCGCCGCGCTGGAACGCGCTCACCTCCAGCAGGTTGCCCGATGGGTGGATGGCGGGCGCGTCGGGTGCGAGTGCCGCCTCGGGGCTCGTGACCGGATCCAGGACTTCGTAGCCGATCCGCACCGCCTTGGCGGCTTCCCGGGCGTGGAACTGCGTGTCTGCCACGACCACGGCGAGCACGTCCCCGACGCAGCGCGTCGTCTCTCCGATGGCCACGAACACAGGCCAGTCGGGCACGATGAGCCCAACGTGCCGCTCGCCCGGCACATCGTCCGAGGTGATCACACGGACCACGCCGGGCACGCGCAGCGCAGCAGTCGCATCGAGGCCGACCACTCGTGCCCGAGGGTGCTCGCTCATCACGACCGCGCCATGCAGCATGCCGTCCACGCGCATGTCGGCCACGTAGGGCTTGTTGCCCATGGCGTGCTCCAGACCACGGTATCGCAATGTGGAGCCACCGACCCCGGTCGTGCTGCGGCACGCCGACGTACGGCGGAGACCATACTGCTCGCCGAAGAAATGCGGCCGTCGCGGAGCCGCCGCATCGTAGGCCGCATCACCGGCCAGTAGCTGGCCGGCCGTCTGGATCGCATCGACGATGCGGCTGTAGCCCGTGCAGCGGCACAGGTGTCCGCTCAACGCTTTCCGGACCGTCTCCGCGTCTTCGGCTCGGCCGTCGCGGAGCAGTGCCGACGCGCGCGCGACGATGCCGGGAATGCAATAGCCGCACTGGATGGCTCCCTCGCGCACGAACGCGTGGGACAACGCTCGCCGTTCGGCCTCCGGGAGTCCCTCGAGGGTCGCTACGTCGGCGCCGCTCATCTGCTCGGGCTTTCGCAGGCAGGCGAGCACGGGACGTCCGTTTACGAGAACGGTGCAGCAGCCGCAGTGCCCCTGGGGTGCACACCCGTCCTTGGGTGAGATGACGCCGCACACGTCCCGCAGCACTTCGAGGAAGTGCATCCCGTCCTCGTAGGCGACCGTCGTGGGTTGGCCGTTCAGCGTGAAGGAAACGTCGGACATGGCGTCAACATGAAGGATGCTACCGGCCCGGGGCTCGGGGCAAGCGAGCCACTACCCGTTGTAGATCGGCCCGCCGCTAACACGATAGAAGTCAAGCACGGCCGCCGCTTCGTCGCGCAGAACCCCACGGACGACCTCGACGTTCCGCGATTCCAGGTACCGGTACGACTCAGGGAACACCGGCCCCTCGTCGAAGCCGAGGCGCTTGGCGTCCTCTCGCGAGGCCCCGCACACGAGCCGCCGCACGCCGGACCACAGCGTGGCGCCGAGACACATGGCGCAGGGATCGCATGACGTGACCAGCTCGTGCGCCGGCAGCTCCGGCAGGCCGAGCGAGAAGTGACCGAGACGCGCCTCGGCCATCATGCAGGCGACGATTTCGGCGTGGAGCACCGAGTTGGAACTCGGCACGACCAGGTTCATACCCACGGCTACCAACCGGCCGGAATCTCGCTCGAACACCGCCGCGCCGAACGGACCGCCGGTCTCCCGTGCCACGTTCTCCCGCGACAGCGCGATGGCGAGGCGCATGCGC
>CAYGCN010000283.1:0-2065 GCA_964348385.1 uncultured Gemmatimonadaceae bacterium | reverse complement strand
GAGCATCTCGCGGATGGTGGCGCGCAATTCACGGACGTCGGTCGCCCGTTCCACCCGTGGGCGCAGCTCGTCACGGAGCGCTACCCAGTCGACGCCGTTGAACGTAGTGTCGAAATGGGTGTCGTACACGATCTGCCATGCTCTGTCGAACGTTGCGAGCGCCACGGCGGGGTCGAAGGGCGCCTGCGCCGGAAGCCGCTGCGGCCAGAGGACGCCGTACAGCAAGGCTGCCATACCGGCCACAAGAACTCGCTTGTCCATCGAGATGTGCCTCACTCTCTTCAGATCAGGACCGGAAGCCCGGAGCCAACAATATACATACCATATACCCACATCTGGTGGATTTCTTCGAGCCAGCGCCCTCTAGCTCCTGTAAGCTCATTCCAGGCAACCACTTGCGCGCATCCTGTGGGAATCGACGGTACCGATCGATGCCCGTGGGCCGCGTGCACGCTTAACCATTCGATAAGAGGTGATGCAGTCGCGAAATACGTAATGTGTAATTACAATACGTCATGCCGCTGGTGGGCCCTGTCGGCGAGGAGGAGGCAATGGCAGAGATCGATCTTGGCCAGATCTGGGAGCGCATTCGGGAGGAACTCAAGGAGACCGGTATCGACCTGGATGTGGACTGCTGCGAGGCCAACCTGGGCTCGCGGCTCAAGGTCGTGTGCATGGCTGGTGGGCTCTCGGACTCCCTCAAGGAGATGGGGAAGAAGGCGCGGGATCAGGTCGTGATGGTCCGGGTCGACGAGGAAACCAGTCAGAAGCTGGATCACTGGGTGGAGACCGGTGCGTTCAAGAGCCGCTCCGAGGCCGCAGCGCTGTTCATTCGCGAGGGCCTGAAGGTGCACGCGAAAGAGCTCGCCGAGCTCGAGGAGGCGCTGGGCGGAGTGAAAGAGGCGAAGGACAACCTCCGGCAGAAGGCCCGTGAGATGTTCGGATCGGAGCCTGAAACGGGGGAAACGGAGGGCTGAGGCGGGCGGCCCGGTGACCAGGCTCGTCATCTTCGTGGCGCTGACTGCGGCGTTGGCCTTGCTGTCGAGGGCGTCCCTTGCGCATCCGCGATCCCACGGCTTCTACCGCTTCTTCGGCTGGGAACTGATCCTCGGGCTCTTCCTCGTCAACTTCGTCTCGTTCCGGCAGTGGTTCGGTGATCCGGGCTCGTCGCGCCAGCTCCTGTCGTGGATCCTGTTGCTGACATCGATCCTGCCTGCGGTGCTCGGCGTGTGGGCGTTGAGTACCGCGGGAGTCCCGAAGAGGGAGCGGCGCGGCGATGAGCCACTGCTGGGCATCGAGAAGACCACGCAGCTCGTGACGACAGGACCGTTCCGATATATTCGTCACCCGCTCTACTGCTCGCTTCTGCTGCTGACGTGGGGTGTGTTTCTCAAGCGGCCGACGTGGCTGTCCGGCGCCCTTGCGCTCGGGGCCACCGGGTTCCTGGTCGCGACCGCGAAGGTGGAAGAACGGGAGAACCTGAGCTACTTCGGGTCCGCGTATCGCACGTACATGCGAGCCACGACGATGTTCGTTCCCTTTCTGTTCTGACCAGCCGCCCGCGCGCCCGAGACCTTGCCCCTCCCGTGTCGGGCTCGTAGGTTACCGCGCTCTAGACGACCGCAAGTGTGAGTCACGACTTCACTCAATTCGGAGGTACGATGCGCCGTTTGACCCTCATCTGTTGTGCAGTCCTGCTCGTCGGCTGTGCGCCGGCCGATGAGCAGCCGGCGGAGGACATGCCGGCCGCCGCGGCGGCGACGCTCTCGCTTGCCGACTTGGCCGGCACGTGGAACGTGGCGGCCATGACGGAGGCCGGTGACAGCACGCTCGTCGAGTACCAGATGGTCGCCACCGGCACCACGGAAGGCTGGACGGTCACGTTCCCGAATCGCGACCCCATTCCGGCGCGCGTCGTCGCCGTGGGAGGTGACAGCGCGATCGTTGAGATCGGGCCCTACGAGAGTGCGCTGCGCGCTGGCGTCATGGTTACGACGCGCTCCGTGGCTCGTCTGGTCGACGGCAGGATGGTCGGGACGTTTGTGGCCCGGTACCAGACGACCTC
>CAYGCN010000282.1:597-2092 GCA_964348385.1 uncultured Gemmatimonadaceae bacterium | reverse complement strand
GGGAGTGACGATGCGACGGGTTCTCAGCCTCTACCGCTCGTCTGTCGGCAAGAAGATCCTGATGGCCGTGACGGGCGTCATTTTCGTTCTCTTCGTGCTGGCACACATGTTCGGGAACCTGAAGGCGTTCTACGGTCCCGAAAAGTTCAATCACTATGCGGAGTTTCTGCGAGAGGTCGGTGCGCCCGCATTCGGGCACGGCCAACTCCTCTGGGTGTTCCGGGTGGTGCTGCTGCTGGCCGTCGTCATCCACGCCCTCGCCGCGTTCCAGCTGTGGCGCATGAGTGCGGTGGCGCGGCCGGTGAAGTACGCGCGTGGGCTCAAGCCGGAGGAATCGACGTACGCGTCACGGACCATGCGGTGGGGCGGGGTCATCCTGCTGGCCTTCGTCGTCTATCACCTGCTGCACTTCACGACCGGTACGGCACACCCCGATTTCGTGGCCGGTGCCGCGTACGAGAATCTGGTCATTGGATTCCAGTCGGTCCCGGTGGTGATCGCGTATCTCGTAGCGATGGGTGCGCTCTGCCTCCATCTCTATCATGGGGTGTGGAGCAGCCTGCAGACGCTCGGCGCGAACCATCCACGCTACAACAAGTATCGGCGTCCAGCGGCGGTGGCCGTCGCGGGCATCGTCTTCATCGGCTTCGTGTCGGTCCCGATCGCGATCGCGGCCGGGATCATTGCATAGGTGGGAGGGGCTCCTCATGGAACTCGATTCGAAAGTTCCTTCGGGTCCGATCCAGGAGAAGTGGGATAAGCGACGGTTCGAGCTGAAGCTAGTCAATCCTGCGAACAAGCGGAAATACACGATTGTCGTCGTGGGGTCGGGCTTGGCGGGGGCCTCGGCCGCCGCATCGCTCGGCGAGTTGGGCTATCACGTCAAGTGCTTCTGCTACCAGGACAGCGCCCGCCGGGCGCACAGCATCGCCGCGCAGGGGGGCATCAACGCCGCCAAGAACTATCAGAACGACGGCGACAGTATCTGGCGCCTGTTCTACGACACCGTGAAGGGCGGAGACTATCGATCGCGCGAAGCGAACGTGTACCGGCTGGCACAGCTCTCCAACAACATCATCGATCAATGCGTGGCGCAGGGTGTGCCGTTCGCACGCGAGTACGGTGGTCTGCTCGCCAACCGGTCGTTCGGTGGTGCCCAGGTGTCGCGTACCTTCTACGCGAGGGGCCAGACGGGACAGCAGCTGCTGCTGGGGGCGTATCAGGCGCTGGTCAAGGAGGTCGGCAGCGGGTCGGTGCAGATGTTCCCCCGTACCGAGATGCTGGATGTGGTGCTGGTCGACGGTCGCGGGCAGCGAAAACCGGCGGTAGAAGGTACCGTAGCGGCTCTCGATCCGGCGGTACTCGCCCTCCTCCTCGCGATGCTCGTACTTCTTCTCGCCCTGGAGGGTGAGCTGGTTGTTCTCCAGCGTGATCTCGACGTCCTCCTGCGTCAGGCCGGGAAGCTCGGCCCGCAGGCGCACCTCGGTCGGTGACT
>CAYGCN010000282.1:0-587 GCA_964348385.1 uncultured Gemmatimonadaceae bacterium | reverse complement strand
CTGCTGGATGTGGTGCTGGTCGACGGTCAGGCGCGCGGCATCGTGGTACGCGACATGGTCACCGGCAAGGTCTCGTCCCACGCGGCCCACGCGGTGGTGCTCGCCACGGGCGGGTATTCCAACGTCTACTTCTTCTCGACCAATGCCAAGGGCTGCAACACCACGGCGATCTGGCGAGCCCATCGACGGGGTGCGGCGTTCGCCAACCCGTGCTTCACGCAGATTCACCCCACATGCATCCCGCGGGCAGGGGAGTACCAGTCGAAGCTCACGCTCATGAGTGAGTCGCTGCGGAACGACGGCCGGATCTGGGTGCCCAAGGCGGCCGGCGAGCATCCCCCCGCGGGTCAGATCCCCGAAGCGCAGCGTGACTACTACCTGGAGCGGCTCTACCCGAGCTTCGGCAATCTCACGCCGCGTGACATCGCCTCACGACGAGCGCAGGAGGCGGTCGACGATGGTCGTGGCGTGGGCGCCCTCAAGAACGGCGTGTACCTCGACTTCCGCGACGCCATTCAGCGGCTCGGCCGGTCGGTGATCGAAGAGCGCTACGGCAATCTATTCGAGATGTACGAGCGCATCACCGG
>CAYGCN010000281.1:0-2115 GCA_964348385.1 uncultured Gemmatimonadaceae bacterium | reverse complement strand
GTCGAGCCCGACGAGTGGCGAACCCGAGCGCTCACGATCGCAATCGACCGAGTTCGTCGCGCCATGATGCCGACAGGCGCCGCGCTGCCGAGTCAATGAAAGTCGCGGGTAGACGTTGCCGAGGTCGACGGTTTCTGACGGCACGACCGCCGGCCGTGATTGCCCTGCGACACCCGCGTGTGGCACTCATTCGTGAAAGGTCTCGATACCGTCTACCTCGAGGGCGATTTCGAGGCCGTCTCCGACCGTGACTCGACGATGGGTGGTCGGCGGGAAGCGTGGCGATGTCTTGATGGGAGATCCGGACCGGGCCTCGCTGGAGTTGACGATAAGTGCCGGGTACCGTGCTGCGGGTTCGGTGAATCCCAATGCGTCGGTGTAGAAGGTGTGGAATGCGCCGCGATGTCGCACGAAATGCTCAAGACGTAGCATCGTGGGTCGGGTCGCTTGCGACGAACGAGATCGTCCGCTGATCCCTGATCGTAGGTGTGTGTGTCTGCCTCAGCATCAGGCAGGGACGGGCGGGACAACCTGACGCCCATCACGCTGTGAACGTGGACCGTGGCGAGCACTTGGCGGTCGATGCGCTCGATCTGCCGGATCCAGAGCGCTAGTGCGTGACCGATAACGCGTGGGCAGGTGAGTGATCTGGGCGGATGGTTCCCACGTGGATGAGTTCCGGACGAGCGGCGCGCTTGACGAGCCCTCCTTGCTGAGCTCTTAGTCGTTCAACCCACCGTCCCGCTCGGGGGGCTCACCTCATCCGTCCACGCCATCCCGCCAGGGACAACCTCCCCCGTCGTCACAGCTAGCCCGTGGGGCGACGCGGCCGATCACGGAGTTTCGACCGTCAAGCCCAGGATCAGGCCCATCATGTCGTCGATCAAGGGCATCGCGTCGCCGCGTTCGGTGTTGTCGGCGAAGCCCATGCTGATCCCGTAGTCGGGCAGGTAGAAGGCGCCTGCGGCGTAACCGGGTGCGTTGCCGCCGTGACCCCACACCTCCAAACCACTGACGACCTCAGGTGCGAATCGCACCGCACCGAGTCCGTAGCCGTCGAGAAGCGGTTCATCCTCCATGTCGGCCGGGTAGAAGTCGATCATCTCCGCGAACGAGTCCGCTCTGAGCACAGCCTGCTCGTGATACAGGGCACGCGTCCACTCAGCGAGATCCTCGGCCGTGGTGAAGACCTGCCCTCCCAAGCCGCTGGCGAAGGCCGTATACGGAGTCGCCGAGAAGTCATCGTATTCTCCGTCGCCATCGAGGTCCCACCACCCGTGTGCGATGTTGTCCGGAGGCTCTTCGCCCGGTATCACGAAGGTCCCGTCCAATCCAAGAGGATCGAAGAAGCGATTCCGATACACGGTTGCGATGTCGGACCCTGTGGCTTCCATGATGATCATCCGCAACAGCACGTAGCCAGAGTTGGAGTAGTGCCACGCGGTGCCCGGGGCGAAGTACGGTTCGAGCAGGTACGTGGCGAGCGTCTCATACGGGGTCCACGATCGATCCGGCTCGTCCCACACGGTGGATTTCCAGTAGGCGGGATGATCGATGAAGTTGTGCACGCCGCTCGTGTGGTTCAGCAGCTGCCGGAGCGTGATCGAACAGTCCACGTTCGGGATTTCCGGCAGGCGTTCGCACACCGGGTCATCCAGGCTCAGCACACCCTCCTCGGCCAGTTGCATGATCGTCGTTGCGGTCCATGTCTTCGTGATGCTCCCGGCCGCAAACGGCATGTCCGGAGTCACCCTGGTCGTGCCATGGGACACTCCGGTCACGCCGACCCACCGCTGCCCGTCGGGCAAGATTACGGCGAAGGTGAATCCCTTTCCGCCATGTTCGACGACTCCGGCGTCGAGGGTCGCCTGCAGGGCATCCGCCGCCGGCAGCTCGGCGATCAGTAGCTGGTCCATCGTCCCGGCGACGCGATCAGTCCGCATTGGGCTCCCTGAGGATGTATCGATTCGGGATGTCGGCTCGTTGAAAGTGGTAGCCGTGACCTCCCCGGAACCGCCGCACGCTCCCGCCAGCAGCGCCACAACGAGGGCCAACGTGCCGAGCCGGCCCTTTCGCCGCGAATAGCTGGGGCGCATCCGCGCTACCTCTCGGTGC
>CAYGCN010000280.1:0-2156 GCA_964348385.1 uncultured Gemmatimonadaceae bacterium | reverse complement strand
CGGCCTCGATGCCGCCCACGCCCCAGCCGACCACGCCCAGGCCGTTGATCATGGTCGTGTGCGAATCCGTGCCGACAAGGGTGTCGGGGAATGCCACTGTGGTTCCGTTACGCGTTACGCTCCGCACCACGCTCGCGAGATACTCCAGGTTGACCTGGTGGACGATGCCGGTCCCCGGCGGCACCACCCGGAAGTCGCGGAACGCGCGCTGCGCCCACCTGAGCAGCTGATAGCGCTCGCTGTTGCGCGCCATTTCGCGCTCGACGTTGAGACGGAAGGCGGTGGCGGCCCCGAAGAAATCCACCTGCACCGAATGGTCGATCACCAGGTCGGTCTGCACCAGCGGGTTGATCAGATCCGGGTCGCCGCCCAACTCGGCGATAGCATCGCGCATCGCCGCCAGATCGACCACGGCCGGGACGCCGGTGAAGTCCTGGAGCACGACCCGCCCGGGCATGAACGGCACCTCCAGAGACCGATCGGGCTCGGGATGCCAGTTGGCAACGGCCTCGACGTGCTCCTCACCGACGATGCCGTTTCCCGCATGCCGCAGCACGTTCTCCAGCAGCACGCGGATCGAGAAGGGTAGGCGACTCAGGTCCGCAAGCCCGCGCTCGGCGAGTGCGCCGAGCCGATAGTAGGTCAGTGTTCCTTCGGGGGCGTCGAGCGTCGATCGGGCACCGTAGGGATTCGTCATGTCGAGCGATCGGATTGGAGTTCGTGTTGGAGATGCGTTTAACAGTAACACCGCTAACAGCCGCGGCGGGAGCGCGTCGGCCGTACGACATCGCTCCCGAGGCTCGTCTGGGCGGAGAAAGAGGCGGCCCCCACGCCGTCGTTCCGACGTTGGGGCCGCCAAGCGGACTGCGGTCCGCTGTTCACCCGTAGTCTCTGGAGCGCCCAACCCGTGTCCAGCTACCCAGAAGCTGCGGGTCAGCGGCTCGTGGCGCGTCCAGACGCCTCATCCGCTGCGAAGCGCCTGCTGCCTCGAGCCTCGAGAGGTCCCCACACCACCCGCCGTCGGACACGGATCCCCCTCGAACGCATGGTCAACATGTGACGGTGTGACTGAAGAGACGATGAATTGAACGTGAATTGGGCGGACCTGCCCAGCCACGTGCAGGCTGCTATCTTTGCAGTCGCCGACGCCTGTATTCCGGGAGATCCGCCCTCATGAGCGACACCGCCGTCGCCGCTCGAACCGCGTTGGATCAGCTCTGCATCAACACCGTTCGCACGCTCGCCATGGACGCCGTGGAACGGGCGCAGTCGGGGCATCCCGGTGCGCCGATGGGGTTGGCGCCCGTTGGATACGTGCTGTTCACCCGACACCTGCGTCACAATCCCGCCGATCCGACCTGGCCGGGCCGGGATCGGTTTGTCCTGAGCTGTGGGCACGCGTCGATGTTGCTATACAGCGCGCTGCACTTGAGCGGTTACGATCTCTCCCTGGACGATCTCAAGGCGTTCCGCCAATGGGAATCCCGCACCCCCGGACATCCGGAGTTCGGCGTGACGCCGGGCGTGGAGACCACGACGGGGCCGCTGGGGCAGGGATTCGGCAATGCGGTGGGCATGGCGCTGGCCGCCGCACACCTGGGGGCCACCTTCAATCGTCCCGGTCACCGAATCCTAACGCATCGCGTGTACGTGCTTCTCAGCGACGGGGACCTGATGGAGGGGATTTCCCACGAAGTCGCGTCGCTGGCGGGACACCTACGGCTCGGCAACCTGGTCGCCCTGTTCGATGACAACCGCATCACGATCGACGGGCCGACCGCGCTGGCGTGCAGCGATGATGTGGCGCGACGCTTCGACGCGTACGGGTGGCACGTGCAGCACGTCGCCGACGGGAACGATCTCGACGCCATCGATCGGGCGGTTGTCGCCGCCAAGGCCGAGGAGGGGCGTCCGTCACTCGTCATCGTGCGCACCCACATCGGGTACGGCAGCCCCACCAAGCAAGACACCGCTGCCGCGCACGGCGCGCCACTGGGTGAGGAAGAGGTGCGGCACACCAAGGCGCGGCTCGGCTGGACGTATGAGGACCCGTTCACCGTCCCTCCAGAGGCTCTCGCGGAGTGGCGGCGGTGCGTGCCCCGCGGGCAGTCGCTCCAGGCCGAGTGGGATGCCGCGATGGCGGCCTATGGGAAGGC
>CAYGCN010000279.1:2008-2196 GCA_964348385.1 uncultured Gemmatimonadaceae bacterium | reverse complement strand
AGGCGTACCGTGCGTATCTCGAGGGGCATCGCGCCTTCTACCACGGCGTGCCGCTTCGCATGCGCGAGACGCTCGAGTTCATGTACCAGGCGGTGGCGCTGGACTCCACGTTCGCCGATCCCCGGTTCTTCATTGTGATGGCGCACGCCAACCTGGGGGAGCGGCGTGCTGCGGATTCGAACGTGCGG
>CAYGCN010000279.1:0-1879 GCA_964348385.1 uncultured Gemmatimonadaceae bacterium | reverse complement strand
CTCGGCCGTCGACCTCGCCGTCGAGGCGCTGCGCTCCAATCGCCCTCACGAGACCATCGAGATCCTGTCAAAGACTGACGAACTCTCGACCGTTCCGACACTCTACTTCCAGTGGCAGACGCTCATGGAAGCGCTCCACATGGTGGGAGCGTACGCGCGCGAGTTGGCCGAGACACAGCGCGGGCGCAAGGTCTATCCCGACCGACTGCGGATATTGAACCACGAGCTCCGGGCCTTGGCGGCGCTCGGCAGGTCCGACGAGGTGGAACGCCGGCTTGGCGAGACGCTGCTGCTGCCGCGGGAGGACGTGGTGACGGCCGTGGGCGTGCTGGGGGAGGTGGCGGCGGAGCTACGGGCGCACGGCTTCCGCGAGGCGTCGCTCGGCGTAGCGGAGCAGGCCGTGCAGTGGTTCCGCGCCCGCCCGGCTGAGGAGGCCGCGACTATCCATTACCAGGTTGGCCTGGCGGTCGCCCTCTATCAGGCGGAACGCTGGGACGAGGCCGAAGCGCTGTTCCGCGAGGCGGCGACTGAGGCGCCGAAGGACGTGACGGTAAAGGGGTATCTTGGCCTGCTGGCGGCACGCCGTGGCGATCGCGAGGAGGCGTTGGCGATCAGCGATCGCCTGGACGGCATGGCCGACCCGTACGACTTCGGGCGGGAGGAGTACTTGCAGGCGTGCATCGCCGCGCAGCTCGGCGACCTGGATCGCGCGATGGTGCTGCTCCGTGAGGCGCATGCCCGGGGCCGACCGTTCGTGATCTTCCTGCACCGGGACATGGATCTCGAACCCCTCCGTGACCATCCGCCGTTTCAGGAGTTCCTCGCGCCCCAGGGGTGAGGCTGCCACACCGATGCGTATCACCATCCTTACGATCGGGTCCCGTGGTGACGTGCAACCGTACGTCGCGCTCGGCGTGGGGCTCCGAGCCGCAGGGCACGAAGTGCGGCTCGCGACGCATGAGCCGTTTCGCGCGTTCGTGTCGAGTCACGGACTCGAGTTCGCCCCGCTCCCGGCCGATCCGAAGGAGATCATCGCCGGTCGCCACGGGCAGGCGTGGCTCGACTCGGGCGACAGTATCCTCCGCTTCGTCAGCCGGTTCCTGCGGCTGTTCCGGCCGCTACTGAAAGCGTACCTGGCCGAGACCTCCCAGGTGTGCGTCGGATCCGAAACCATCATCTACTCCCCGCTGGCGTTTGCCGCGTACCACGTTGCCGAGGCGCTCGGCGTCCCCGCGTATCAGGCGTCGATCCTGCCCGTGACACCGACGCGCGAGTTCCCGATCTTCCCTCTGGCCGGCAAGCGTAGCTGGGGCGCCACGTACAACCTGCTGAGCTACACCCTGTACGAGCAGGGGAGCTGGCAGGCGCTGCGATCGGTGGTGAACCGCTGGCGCAAGGAAACGCTCGGCCTGCGGCCGCTGCCGGTGATCGGGCCGTTCAAGGAGTTCCGCACCCGAGGCATTCCGCACCTCTACGCCTTCAGTACCGCCGTGGTCCCCAAACCGCGGGATTGGCCCGAGTCGGACCGCA
Organism: uncultured Gemmatimonadaceae bacterium; assembly: GCA_964348385.1. Taxonomy (GTDB): domain Bacteria; phylum Gemmatimonadota; class Gemmatimonadetes; order Gemmatimonadales; family GWC2-71-9; genus JAOTVV01. The sequence continues at coordinate 349 of CAYGCN010000279.1, read as the reverse complement.
TCACGGGATACTGGTTTCTCGATCGTCCGGCAGGGTGGCAGCCGCCGGCGGATCTCGTGGCGTTCCTCGACGCCGGACCGCCGCCCGTGTACATCGGGTTCGGAAGCATGATTGCCAAGGATCCGGCGGAGCTGTTCGACATTGCGGCTGATGCCCTGCGGGGTGCCGGGTGCCGGGGCGTGGTATCGACCGGGTGGATGGGTGCCGGGCACGTCGATCCGACCGACGACGTGTTCGGGATCGAGGACGTTCCGCATGACTGGCTGTTTCCACGTATGGCAGCCGTGGTGCATCACGGTGGTGCCGGCACGACCGCCGCGGGGCTCAGGGCCGGCGTGCCGTCGATCCT
>CAYGCN010000278.1:0-2229 GCA_964348385.1 uncultured Gemmatimonadaceae bacterium | reverse complement strand
ATTCCGCTACGCTCTCCTACGTCGACCGCAGCGGGGATTCCGTGGCGCTCGACATCCGGGCCCGGACCCGCGGCCGGTTCCGGCTTCAGCGGCGAACCTGCGGCTTCCCGAATCTCCACATCAACTTCCGCCGGGGGCAGGTCGAAAACACGGTGTTCGCCGGTCAGAACCGGCTCTCGATCGTCGCCCACTGCCAGGACAAGAAGCCCGAATACGAGCAGTTCGCGCTGCAAGAGTACCTGATCTATCGCACGTTCAATCAGCTGACCGATCGGAGCGTCCGCGTGCGGCTGGCACGCGCCACCTACATCGACACGGACGGCAAACGCGACTCGTTGACCAGGTACATGTTCATCCTCGAGCCGTTCGAGATGCTCGCCGCGCGACACGGATGGGATGTGCTGGAGGTCTCCTACGTCCCGCATCATCAGCACGACGCGTTCAGCCTGCTCCTGTTCGAGGTGTTCCAGTTCTTCATCGGGAACACGGATTGGAGTGCGGTCGGCGCCGCCGAAGGGCAAGCCTGCTGTCACAACACCAGGCTCATCGGCACGATGGCGGGACCGGTAATTCCCATCCCGTACGATTTCGATTGGTCGGGCGTCATCTCCGCCCCGTACGCCGTTCCCGATCCGCGGACGGAGGTGCGCCGAGTGCGAGATCGGCGGTACTGGGGCATCTGCCGCCCCCCGGAGGATTTCGCACCCGTGTTCGCGCTCTTCAACGAGCGACGTGACGCGATCTACGAGCTGTGGCGCGCGCAGGAAGGGCTGGATGAGCGCAAGCTGGAGCGCACCCTCGAGTACTTCGACGAGTTCTACGAGATCATCAATGACGAAGGGAAGACGAAGCGCGAGATCCTGCTGAAGTGCCGTGAAATGCGGCGGCAGGACGATCGCGGAACGTAGCTCGGGGTACCGAGAAGACTCACGGCCAACGCTCGGTTCGTCCGACGGCTACCCGTTCAGAATCGCATCGATCTTCTCGAGCTCCTCCTCCGTGAAGGCCACGTTCTGGAGCGTGCCGATGCATTCCTCGATCTGCTGCACCCGGCTGGCGCCGATGAGGACCGACGTCACGGCCGGCTGACGCAGCACCCACGCGAGTGCCAGCTGTGCCACGGACTGGCCCCGCGTTCGTGCCACGTCGCGTAACCGACGTACCTGTCCGATGACGCGATCAGTGACCTCCGCCCGGTTCAGGAACCCGTGCGGCTTGGCGGCGCGGGAGTCGTCCGGAATGCCGTCCAGGTACTTGTCGGTGAGCATGCCCTGGGCGAGGGGCGAGAACGGAATGCAGCCGATGCCCTCCTCCTCCAACACCGTGAGCAGCCCGTCCTCCACCGAGCGATCGAGCATGCTGTACCGCGGCTGGTGGATCAGGCACGGCGTGCCCAACTCCCGGAGCAGCTGCGCCGCGCGACGCGTGTCTTCCGGTGAATACGCCGAGATCCCGACGTAGAGCGCCTTGCCCGGACGGACGGCGGCATCGAGCGCACCCATCGTTTCTTCCATCGGCGTCTCGGGATCGGGTCGGTGGTGATAAAAGAGATCGACGTAGTCGAGGCCCATGCGCGCGAGACTCTGATCGAGACTCGCCAGCAGGTACTTCCGCGAGCCGAAGTTGCCGTAGGGCCCGGGCCACATGTCCCAGCCTGCCTTGGTCGAGATGACCAGCTCGTCTCGGTAGCCTCGAAGGTCCGTTGCGAGGATCCGGCCGAAGGTCTCTTCCGCCGACCCGAAGGGCGGACCGTAGTTGTTGGCCAGGTCGAAGTGCGTGATCCCGAGGTCGAACGCGCGATGGATCATGGTGCGCGCGTTCTCGAACACGTCCACGCCGCCGAAGTTGTGCCACAGGCCGAGCGACACCGCGGGGAGCGTGAGCCCGCTCCGCCCGCAGCGGTTGTAGGGCATGGCATCGTAGCGGGTCGCCGACGGTACGTAGTGCGTAGGAACCTCCTCGATCACCTGGGTACGAGCCGCCGCGGGGGCGAGGCTACACGTCGCAGATCTCGACCGCCTGGCGCAGCGACGCCATGGGGTCACCGGTGGGCACGAACTCGTGCGCCACGTAGCCCCGGAACCCGAGATCGGCGATGGCCATGGCGACCGTGCGATAGTTCAGCTCCTGGGTGTCGTCCAGCTCGTGGCGGCCCGGCACGCCGCCGGTGTGGAAGTGGGCGATTTGCTGGATGGTGTCACGAATTGTGCGGATCACGTCGCCTTCCAT
>CAYGCN010000277.1:0-2251 GCA_964348385.1 uncultured Gemmatimonadaceae bacterium | reverse complement strand
CTTGACCACCTGCGGAAGGAACATTCGTCCGCTTCCGAACAGGTCACCGACCACCCTCATCCCGTCCATGAGTGGCCCCTCGATTACATCAAGGGGGTGATCTGCGGCGCGCCGAGCCTCTTCGGTATCGTCGTCGATGTAGTCCAGAATGCCTTCGACGAGCGCATGCGTGAGGCGTTCGCCGACAGACCGCTCGCGCCACGCCAGGTCCTGAGTTCTACGTTCCACCGTTCCGGCGACGGTGCTGGCCATCGCCGTGAGGCGATCCGTGGCGTCCCCTCGCCTGTTGAACAGCACGTCTTCGATGGCCGTCCGTACGTCGCCGGGCACGTCGTCGTAGAGCGGCAGCGCGCCCGCATTGACGATGCCCATGTCCATGCCGGCGTGAATCGCGTGATACAGGAAGACGGCGTGCATGGCCTCCCGCAGGCCGTGGTTGCCGCGAAAGGCGAAGGAAAGGTTGCTCACCCCGCCGCTCACGAGTGCGCCCGGCAGCGTTTCCTTGATCGTGCGACACGCCCGGAGGTAGGCGGCCGCATAGTCGTTGTGCTCCGCGATACCGGTGGCGACCGCGAAGATGTTGGGATCGAAGATGATGTCCTGTGGTGGGAAGCCCACCTCCTCGGTGAGAAGCCTGTACGCCCGGGTACAGATCTCCACCTTTCGGTCGGCCGTATCTGCCTGTCCCTGCTCGTCGAACGCCATCACGATCACGGCGGCACCGTATCGGCGGACGGCCCGTGCCTGGTCGAGAAATGCCTCTTCCCCTTCCTTGAGGCTGATCGAGTTCACGACACCCTTGCCCTGAAGACACTGGAGGCCCGCCTCGATCACCTCCCACTTGGAGCTATCGATGACCATCGGGACTCGGGCGATGTCGGGTTCGGCTGCGAGCAGGTTGAGGTATGTGACCATGGCGCGCGCGGAATCGAGCAGCCCCTCGTCCATGTTCACGTCGATCATCTGTGCGCCATTAGCGACCTGCTCGCGCGCCACCTCCAAGGCGGCGGTGTAGTCCCCTTCGCGAATCAGGCGAGCGAACCGCGCTGAGCCGGTGACATTGGTGCGCTCGCCCACGTTGACGAACAGGGTATCGGGACGCACCACGAGCGGGTCCAGCCCGGACAGGCGCGTATAGGGTTCGAGTGCAGGAACCGGACGTGGAGCGCTGGTGCGCACGGCCTCGGCGATGGCGGCAATGTGTTCCGGGGTCGTGCCGCAACATCCGCCAACGATGTTCACCAGTCCGCTGGCAGCGAATTCCGCCAGGATCTCGGCCATCTCCTCAGGCGACTGTTCGTATTCGCCAAACGCGTTCGGCAGGCCGGCGTTGGGATGGCAGCTGACCAGCGTGTCTGCCACCGCTGCCAGCTCGGCGAGGTGCGGTCGGAGTTCGGCGGCACCCAGCGCGCAGTTCAGTCCGACACCGAACAGATCGGCGTGGCTCACCGAGATCCAGAACGCCTCCGGGGTCTGCCCCGAGAGCGTGCGACCGCTCCGGTCGGTGATGGTGCCGGACACCATGAGGGGCACGTCAGCCCCTCGCTCGTCCAGGAGAGCTCGGATCGCGAACAGGGCCGCTTTGGCATTCAGCGTGTCGAATACCGTCTCGACCATCAGGAGATCGACTCCACCGTCCAGCAAGGCTGCGGCCTGTTCACGATAGGCTCGTGCCAGATCCGCAAAGGTCACGGCGCGGGCACCCGGATCGGCAACGGACGGCGAAATGGATGCCGTGCGGTTGGTCGGTCCCAGGATGCCGGCCACGAATCGTGGTCGCGACGGATCGCGGTCGGTGAACGCATCGGCTGCCCGCCGGGCCAGGCGAGCGGCGGCGACATTGATGTCCCGCACGGCGCCCTCGAGCCGGTAGTCGGCCTGCGAGATCGCGTTCGCGTTGAATGTGTTGGTCTCGACGATGTCCGCTCCCGCGTCGAGATATGCGCGGTGGATGGCGTCGATCACGTCGGGTCGGGTCAGGCTGAGGAGGTCGTTGTTGCCGGACAGTGGCACCGGATGGTCGCGGAACGGCTCGCCGCGAAAGTCCTCTTCCCCCAACCGGTGCGCCTGGATCATGGTGCCCATGGCGCCATCGAGGATGAGAATTCGCTCCCGCGTGAGCTCACGCAGCCGTCCGCCGCCAGCTCGATCGGTCATGCAGTGACCCTGCCCGTTCTGTCGTCTGCTCGATTCCAGCGCATCAATGAAAAACCCCCGTCGCTCAAAGGCGCCGGGGGGCGGGCTTTTTAGC
>CAYGCN010000276.1:0-2265 GCA_964348385.1 uncultured Gemmatimonadaceae bacterium | reverse complement strand
CTAACCGCCTAACCGCCTAACCGCCTAACCGCCTAACCGCCTAACCGCCTAACCGAGGGTGGCTGACGGGGATTGAACCCGCAACCTCCGGAGCCACAGTCCGGCGCTCTAACCGATTGAGCTACAGCCACCACAACCCCGGAACTCGTTCCGGGACAGGAACATACCGGGACCCGTCGGGGGGGTCAAGCGGATTCGTGAGAGGGGTCACTGCTCCCCGCTCCCACCTCCCGTTGATTGCAGCGGACGCATTTCACCAACTGGGCCCGAGCCCGTGAGGTCACCCATGTCGCGAGGCCTATTCCTGCTCCCCGTGGCGGCCCTGATCGCCGCGTGCAGCTCCAATCCTCCCGTCGCGAGTGGGCCCGAGCCCAGCCGCTCCGGCGACGTGCACGCCCGGACCGAGGGCACCGTGGTCGGCAACACCGCCGTCACGCTCGGCATCCCGCCGGGGCACCTGCCGCCCCCGGGACGCTGCCGCCTGTGGCTCCCCAATCGCCCACCCGGTCACCAGCCCGCCGCCAGGTCGTGCCGCGACATTCACGTGCGCGCGCCGGCCGGCAGCATGGTGGTCTACCGCCCCAGCAAGGACAAGAAAGTGGTGCACGTCAGGTACGTCGACACTCGGCGGGCAGGCGTGGTGGTGGCCGTCCGCGTGTTCGACGCCAAGACCGGGGTGTTCCTGCGGGCTGAGAAGCTGGACTAGCGGGTCGGCCTACTTCCGCTTGGCCTGGTTGGCCACGGCCTGCTGGGCCGTGGCCACCGCGTCCTCGTCCCCCAAGTAGTAACTCCGGATGGGCGAGAGGTCGGCGTCGTTTAGTTCGTAGACCAGCGGAATCCCGGTCGGGATGTTGAGCCCCACGATCTCCTGGTCCGGAATCTTGTCGAGGTGCTTGACCAGCGCGCGCAGCGAGTTGCCGTGCGCGGAGATGAGCACGCGCGTGCCCGACTGCACCACGGGCGCGATCACGTCGAACCAGTACGGCAGCATCCGCTCCACCGTGTCCTTGAGACACTCGGTGAGCGGCAACTCGTCGTCGGTGAGATCGGCGTACCGGGGGTCGCGCCCGGGATAGCGCTCATCGTCCGGAGTGAGGGCGGGGGGCCGGATGTCATAGCTCCGGCGCCAGAGCTTCACCTGCGCCTCGCCGTGCCGCTCGGCCATCTCCGCCTTGTTGAGCCCCTGCAGCGCACCGTAGTGCCGCTCGTTGAGCCGCCAGTCCCGGTGCACCGGGATCCACATCAAGTCCATCTCTTCGAGCGCGATCCACAAGGTCTTGATGGCGCGCTTCAAGACCGACGTGTACGCGACGTCGAAGCCGAAGCCGCGTTCGAGCATGGTGCGACCGGCCGTGACCGCTTCGCGTACGCCTTGCTCCGTCAGCCCCACATCGGTCCAACCCGTGAACCGATTCTCCTTGTTCCACGTGCTCTCGCCGTGACGCAACAGGACCAGCTGTTTCATCTCGCGTCCCCTTTTTCCCGATGCCGCCGTCCAGGTGCCGCTCCGACGGTTGGCTCGCAGACCGGCTGCTAAGTCTAAGGCATTGAAGTAAAACGGGTTAGGCACACCCGTCAAGCCGCGGCCGGAGGCTCCTGCCCGTAGGCCCGTTGGGGCCGCGCAACCCTCGAGCGGCCGCAGGTATCTAACCCTTCGAAACTTCAACATTCGGCATACGTAATTGGACAAAGAACCCGCTCCCGACGCGAGGTGCCCCATGGACCGTGCTGAGTCCCACCGGCTCGACCGGGAACTGTCCACCCGACCGCCAGCGGGAGCTGCGCTCGCCCGAGCTGCACGCCTCGCCGCCATCGGTCTCGCAATGACCGGATGGACGCATTCAGCTCACGCCCAACAGTCCTCCACGAACGGCACGCTCAAGGAACGGATCGCGAACCCGCCGGTTGTCGCGGCCGTCGCCGTGCGCGCGGCCGAGCCACCGCGGGTCGACGGGCAACTAGACGACCCTGCCTGGACATTGGCGGAGCCCGTGTCGGATTTCGTGCAGCAGGATCCACACGAAGGTCAGCCGGCCACGGAACCGACCGAGGTGCGGGTGCTATACACCGACGCCGCCCTGTACGTGGGCGTCCGTGCCTGGGACTCCGAGGCCGATCAGATCGCGGCCCGGCTCACCCGCCGCGACGTCGAATCGCCGTCCGACTGGATCCTGGTCGGGATCGACTCGTACCACGATCGCCGCACGGCATTCGTCTTCGCCGTGAACCCCGCCGGTGTCAAGCGGGACATGTATCTGTTCGACG
>CAYGCN010000275.1:0-2273 GCA_964348385.1 uncultured Gemmatimonadaceae bacterium | reverse complement strand
ATCGCGAGCCGGCACATCTACGTCTACGGCACCGGTGGGGAGCCGTCGCGTGAAGCGGTGGAGGCCCGTCGGACGCAGGCGCTGCACGCCGCCGAGTGGTCCGTGGACCGCGGTCCCTTCTGGGGCCGGGTGATGGTGTTCCCGCGCATCGTGGCCGACCGCGAGGTCCGGCCCAGCGACCTCGAGAGCGCCAACCTGGTCCTGTTCGGCACGAAGGAAACGAACAGCGTCATCGCGGAGTTCGCTGACCGTCTCCCCATGCATCTCGACGGCGGCGCCGAGGATTACGGCCTCGCCTACATCTTCCCTCTCAACGGACGGTACGTGCTCGTCAGCTCCGGGTTGCCGTGGTGGCTCTCGGACGGGTCATCCCCGGGACGCTCGCCGTTTCGCACCAGCGTGCCCGCCTTCGGTCTGATGGGGCTCGGCGACTACCTCCTGTTCCGTGGCTCGGTCGAGCACGTGGTGGCCGAGGGCCGGTTCGACCAACACTGGCGCCTGCCGGCTGCGGAGGCGGAGAAGATCCGTGCGACAGGGGCCGTGATCCTGTCGGACAACTGAGCATCGCGCCTGGAGAGGAGCGTGCCTCGCGCTTCGGATCTCCCCCGACGCGCCTTACCGCTCTCGCCTGGTCCGCTCCGGTATCGGAACGCGAGGCACGAGCACGTTGTGCGCCTGCTCCACGATCAGCTCCCGCGGCAGATCGAAGGTTGCGCGCTGCTCGATGGTCGTCGCCGAGGTTCCGATCTCCACCGCGTACATGCCGGCCTCGGCGATCCAGGCGGCACGCCCCGTGTCGAATGACGCGAGGTCCCTGCCCCCGAGGGTAAACGACACGGTCTCGGCCTGGCCGGGTTGCAGGAGGCCGGTCTTGGCGAACGCCCGCAGCTCACGCACCGGTTTGTCGAGCGTGCTCTTCGGTGCACCGACATACAGCTGAACCACTTCTCGGCCCGGGGTGTCGCCGGCGTTCCGCACCGTCACGCTGGCCGTGATCTCGCCGGCAAAGCTGGTCGCACTGAGCCGAAGGTCGCCATACTCGAAGTCGGTGTACGAGAGGCCGTAGCCGAAGGGGTACGCGGGCTCGACACCGAACGTGGTGTAGTACCGGTAGCCGACGTAGATGCCCTCGTCGTACGTGGCTTCGGTCGGGACGCCAAAGATCGCCGGCATCGCCGGATCCGGCTCACCCGGCAGGACCTTGCCGGGGAAACTCTGGGCGGACGGCACGTCGGCGTAGGTCATCGGGAACGTCATGGGCAGCCTGCCCGACGGGTTCACCGCACCACGCAGGATGTCGGCGATCGCGTTGCCGCCTTCCTGTCCCGGCTGCCACGCGACCAGAATCGCGTCGGCGTGGTCACGCCAGCTCGCCACCTCGGTGACCCCGGCCACGTTCATCACGACGATGACCTTCTTGCCGGTGGCGCGGAACGCCTCAGACACGGTGCGAATGAGGATGTGCTCCACGTCCGAGAGCAGAAAGTCGTCCTCCAGCTTCCGATCGCTGAACTCACCGGAGTTGCGACCGAGCGTGATGACGGCGACATCCACCGCCCGAGCGAGTCCGTCGATTGCTTCGGCTTCCAGTGCCAGTTCCGGAATCGGCGGCTGTGGGAAGAATGGCATCGGTTGCGGCGGCCGCTTGGCCTTCTGGTCCGCAATGTGGGTCCGGTACCGATCCCGTAGCGACGGTTCGACCACGTAGCCCGCATCGCTCAGCCCAGCGTCGAGCGACACGACGTACGCCTCATTCACCTCGCCGCTGCCGGTCCCACCCACCACGAGGTCGTACCCGGCGTTGCCGAACAGGGCGACCGTGCCTGAAGGTGCGAGCGGTAAGGCACGGCCATCGTTCTTCAGCAGTACCATGCCCTGCCCTGCCGCACGGCGCGCCACCCGAGCGTGCGCGGCCAGGTCCGGCCGATCCGAGTACGCATACCGTTTGAACGACGGCGACTGCAGCATGACACGCAGCACCCGCTCGACGGCCCCGTCCAGCTCCGCCTCGGACAGCGTTCCATTCGCCGCAGCGGCGAGCAAGTCTGCGGTCTGTTGCAGATAGCCTGGCATGATGACGTCGTTGCCGGCCTTGACCTGCGCCACGGCATCGCGGCCCCCGAACCAGTCCGTCATCACGAAGCCCTCGAACCCCCACTCGTCCCGGAGAACGGTGGTCAGCAGGTCGTGGCTCTCGGACGCGTAGGTGCCGTTGATGAAGTTGTAGGACGACATCACCGTCCACGGTTGCGCCTCCCTGACGGCGATCTCGA
>CAYGCN010000274.1:1143-2287 GCA_964348385.1 uncultured Gemmatimonadaceae bacterium | reverse complement strand
TGCGGTCGTTGAATCCGGTGGCGATGAAGTCCCGTCGATCCGTCGGCTGTCCCATCGAGCAGATGAGCCCCTGGGCGCGCACCCGCTCCCAGTCCTTGGGGCGCAGCAGGTCGACTGCCTGGATGCCTATGGCGGCCGCTTCTCGACAGAAGCGATCCAGCGGCACGCTGGTGAACGGCCAGCGGGAAACCGACTGCGTGAGGCGGCCGCTCGGCACGCGGGCATCCGACCCTAGGGCCCCGGGAGCGGCGGCGGCGCCGACGAGCGCGGCGGCCGTGCCGACGAGCCACTCGCGACGGCCGGCACCCCGCCTCCGCATCAAAACTCGAGCGCGCGGAGGTATTGGAAGCTCGCAGTGACGCTCGCGAACGGGTCCCCCGGATTGTCGTGCTCGACGAAATAGTGCCGGATTCCGGCCTGATCGCTCAGGGCGAAGAGGCCGGCGAAGTCGATCGTGCCCGCCCCGACATCCGCCATGGACCCGTCGGCGGCCAGGTCCTTCACATGGACCAGCGGGATGCGTCCCTGCTGCCGCCGCAGGTACGCGAACGGATCGCCGCCGGCCTTGGTGATCCAGAACAGGTCGAGCTCGATCTTGACGAGTGCGGGATCCGACTCTTCCAGGAGCACGTCCCAGGGCACCCGGCCCTCCAACGGCTCGAACTCGAAGTCGTGATTGTGGTAGCCGAACGTGAGCCCCGCCGCGGCGGCCCGCTCACCCACGCGGTTGAAACGGTCGGCCATGCGCCGATAGTCATCGAGGCTGGTGCGATTCGCCGGAGCGATCGAGGGAACGACCAGATACTGATGCCCTGCCTCTGCGGCGAAATCCACCGTCGCTTCCCACGCGGTCTCGAGCGGCTCGAGCGGCGTGTGCGCCGCGGGGGCGCTGAGTCCGGTCTGGTCCAGCAGCTGGCGGATCTGCTGCGCGGACCGGCCGAAATACCCGGCGAACTCCACTTCCTTGTACCCGATCTTGGCCACCCGCTCGAGCGTGCGTTCCACGCTCTCCGCCATGGCGGATCGCACGGTGTAGAGCTGCATCCCGATCCGATCCAGCCGCCGGGTGCTCGAGGCGGCGCGGCAACCGGTGATGGCCAGGCCTGCGCCGGCCAGGCCGGCGGCACCGATGGTGTGCAGGAAC
>CAYGCN010000274.1:0-1133 GCA_964348385.1 uncultured Gemmatimonadaceae bacterium | reverse complement strand
GTCATCTCACAGCTCTCGACGGTTGATTTGGTCAACGGCGTAGGCACAGGCGCGCGCGGTGAGCGCCATGTACGTGAGCGAGGGGTTCTGGCATGCCGACGAGGCCATCGCCGCCCCGTCGGTCACGAACAGGTTCGGCACCTCGTGGGACTGGCAGTACCCGTTCAACACGGACGTGCGCGGATCACGACCCATCCGAGCGGTGCCCATCTCGTGAATCGTGAGTCCGGGCGGACTGTCCAGGCTGTACTGCTGAACGTCTTCGACGCCCGCCGCCTCGAGCATCTCCGCGGCGGTGTCCGCCATGTCCCGCAGCATCGCCCGTTCGTTGTCACTCCACGCGCAGTGGATGCGGAGCACGGGGATGCCCCACTTGTCCGTCGTGTCGGGGTCGATCTCGACATAGTTGGACGGTCGCGGGAGGCATTCCCCGAACCCGCCGAGCCGCATGTGCCAGGGTCCCGGCGTGCGCAATCCATGCTTGAAGTCGGCGCCGAACCCCGGCATGGAGATGCCGCGCGTCCAGCCGCTGCGGCCTGCGCCTCCCTGGAACCCGTAGCCGCGCAGGAACTCGGGATGTGCCGTGGTCACGTTGCGGAACCGCGGTATGTAGATCCCGTTGGGTCGACGCCCGAAGGCGTCGCGGTCCAGGAAGCCGGGCACCGTGCCGCCCGCGCCGACCCCCATCGTGTGGTCCATCAAGTTGCGTCCCAGCTCGCCGCTCGAGTTGGCGAGGCCGGTGGGAAAGCGCGTCGAGGTGGAATTCAAGAGGAGTCGCGTCGACTCGAGGGCGGAGGCGCACACGAACACGAGGCGCCCCACGAACTCCATCTCCTCGAGGGTGACGGCGTCGATCACCCGCACGCCGCGGGCCCGATTCGTGTCCGGGTCGTAAAGCACTTCGGCCACCACACTGTTGGGTCGGAGCGTCATCCGCCCCGTGGCCGCGGCCGCCGGCAGCGTGGCGGTGAGCGAGCTGAAGTAGGAGCGCGTGATGCAACCGCGGTGACACGGGCCGCAGTAGTGGCACGCGGCGCGCCCGTTGTGATCCACGGTCAACACCGCAGCGCGCCCGATGGTCATGACGCGCTCCCCGCCGAACGCCTGCTGGATGCCCTCCTGCACGAACCGCT
>CAYGCN010000273.1:0-2321 GCA_964348385.1 uncultured Gemmatimonadaceae bacterium | reverse complement strand
AGACGCTCGTGGTGTCGGCGGGGCCCGTGAGCAAGGTGGCGGTGATTCTCGCAACACCGCGTTGAGCCCCGGCGAGCACCGTCCCCACCGCGGGATCCGGAACCGTGGCCTGGGTCGCGTCCAGCGACATCCACTGGACGGGGGTGTTGGGGATCGCCAGCCCGGCGCCGTCAAAGGCTTCCGCGACCAGCACCACGGACTCGCCGCTGATCAGCTCCGGAGGTTCGGTGAGAATGCGAACCCCCACCGCGTCGAATCCAACTCCCACGTAGGCGAACGTGACCTCGGTCGGGACGACGTTACTCGGATCCGTCGTCGCCACGACCGTGACGGGCCCACCCAAGAACACCGTAGCTCCGGCGGGATCGAGCAGCCGGATGGTCAGGATGAATTGCTCCGATGCCGAAAGCACGGTGACCGTGAGCGACAGATCCACCGTGGTCTGGGTCGGAGCAATCGTGATGACCGTATCGACGGCGAACGTGCTCGCCCCGGGGCGCTGCAGCGTGATGCGTGCCGCTGCGATCGGCACGATGCCGGCGAAAGCGGCGGCAAAGACGGGGGCGACGGCAATGTGTCCGGTGAGCGGGACGCTCGGCCCCGCGGCTTGCTCGCCGCAGCTTGCCGCGAGCACCGTGGCAAGCACGAGCACGGCCGCGATTGCACGACGCGGCCGCCCATGACGAAGCGGTCTCTGAGGCGTCGTCGACAGGGTGACCCTTCCCTCGCTGTATGGGGCCGGCTCAGGTCAGGGTAGCAAAATGTGCGCCTCCGCACGCGGGGCGACAAGGGGACGATCGGTCAAGGTCCTGCAGTTGACGCGGCCTGGTGTTGGGTGACCGCAACAGGAATACGCGGGCGCCAATCACCCGCGGCGACGGCGGTTGCGCAGGGGCAGCGGCCAGGGCAACATTCGGCGGCGCCATTTACAGGACTCTCCGGCCATGTTGCGCACTGTACTCGCGGCGACAGCCGTCGCCCTGCTTTTCGCCCCACCTGCGACCGCGCAAACCGCTCGTCGGCCGCTGAGCGTGGACGATTTCCTGGCTCTGGAGCGTGTGGCGGACCCCCAGGTCTCGCCCGATGGTCAATGGGTGGTGTATACGGTGATCACCCCCGACCTCGCCGCCAATACGCGGTCGAGCGACCTGTGGCTCGTCCCCACGGACAGCGGCGCAGCGCGGCGCATCTCCGACCGGCGGTACGGCGGGCGGTCGGCACGCTGGTCGCCCGACGGCACGCGGATCGCGTACGTCACGTCACGCGGCGGCACGTCCCAGATCCGGATCTACAATGTCCGCACGCGGCAATATCGCACGCTCACGTCTCTGGGCACGGGCGCCGACGGAGTGATCTGGTCACCCACCGGCACCCACCTGGCATTCGTGTCGGAAGTGGCGCCGGAGTGCTCGGACGACGCCTGCAATCGACGGGTTGACGCGGAGCGGGAGGCGCGTCGCACGCAGGCACGGATCTACGACGAGTTGCTCTTCCGCCACTGGAACCGGTGGGAGGACGGCCTGCGTAGTCATCTCTTCGTGGTGCCAATGACCGGCGGCACGCCGGTGGACGTGACAGGAGGCCTGGACCACGATATCCCCGTCCCCCCCTTCGGCGGGTCGAGCGACTACGCGTTCATGCCCGACGGCAGTGCGGTAGTGTACACGACCAAGGTGGGCAACGATCGGGCATGGCACACCAACAGCGACATCTACCGTGTCTCCCTCGAGGGTGGAGAGGCGACAAACCTGACTCGCGGACTGCTGGGTGGCGAGCGGCATCCACTTCCGTCGCCGGATGGCACCCTGGTCGCGTTCCTTTCACAGGAGCGGGCTGGGTTCGAGGCCGATCGGTGGCGTCTGATGGTGCTCGACCTCTCCTCTCAGCGGGTGCGAGAGGTTCCGCGACAGTTCGATCGGTCCGTCGACGCGTTTGCATGGCTTCCCAACGGTCGTGAGTTCATTCTCACGGCGGACGATCGCCAGCGGGGCGCGGTGTTCCGCGCCGGGCTGGATGGGACGGTGCAGCTGCTGGTGGCCTGGGGGAACACCGGGCTGGCGGGTGACGGCAACACGGTAGCCTTCGTGAACGATGCCATGCACCGGCCCGCTCAGGTCTATGCGTGGAGATTGGGAGGCAGTGCCGAGCCACGGGCCCTGACCTCGATCAACGCCGAGCGACTGCGCGACGTCCTCATGCACCCGGCGGAGGACATCAGTTGGGTCGGAGCGGACGGCTATACGGTGCACGGTCTGTTGGTGAGACCACCGCAGTTCCGACGGGGCAACCGGTATCCTCTGCTGGTCCTGATTCACGGCGGT
>CAYGCN010000272.1:0-2326 GCA_964348385.1 uncultured Gemmatimonadaceae bacterium | reverse complement strand
GGGGCGAAGGTGGTGATGCTCGAGGCCGGACCGATGTGGGACAACACCACCGATTCGGCGATGTTCACCTGGAACTACGATGCGCCGCATCGGGGGGCGGCCACGCCGGAGCGCCAGTTCGGCGAACTCGGCGCCAACCTCGGAGGATGGTCGCTGGAAGGCGAGCCCTACACCTCAGCCCCCGGCACGACGTTCGACTGGTTCCGCTCCCGCATGCTCGGCGGCCGAACCAACCACTGGGGACGCATTTCGCTACGCTTCGGCCCCGACGATTTCCGCCGTCGCACGCTCGACGGCCTGGGCGACGACTGGCCCATCAGCTACGACGACATCACACCGTACTACGACCGCGTGGACCGGCTGATCGGCGTGTTCGGGAGCATGGAAGGCATTCACAACCAGCCGGACGGGATCTTCCAGCCGCCGCCCCAGCCGCGCTGCTGGGAGCTGGTGGTGCAGCGGGCATCCCGGCGGCTCGGCATTCCGTGTATTGCATCGCGCCTGTCGATCCTCACCCGACCGCTCAACGGCCGTCCGGCGTGTCACTACTGCGGGCAGTGCAACAGGGGATGTACGGTCAACGCGAACTTCACGTCGCCCAACGTGCTGATCTTCCCCACCCAGCAATCCGGCAACCTGACGCTGCGCACTAACGCGATGGTGCGCGAGGTCACCCACGACCGGCGCGGGCTCGCCACCGGCGTGGTGTTCATTGACAAGGAGACCGGACGAGAGGAGCAGGTGCGTGCTCGCGTCGTGGTGCTGGCCGCAAGCGCCTGCGAGTCGGCACGGATCCTCCTCAACTCGCGGAGCGCCATGTTCCCCCACGGGCTCGCCAACTCCAGCGGCACCGTGGGGAAGTACCTCACGGATACGACGGGGACCGACGTCATGGGGTTCGTGCCCGGCCTCATGGACGGGATCCCGCACAACGAGGACGGGGTGGGCGGCGCGCACCTGTACATGCCGTGGTGGCTGGACAATGCGTCGCTCGACTTCCCGCGCGGCTACCACATCGAGATGTGGGGCGGCCGCGGCATGCCCGGCTACGGGTTCATGGGAGACATTCACCGGCTCCCGGGCCAGGAGGGCGGCTACGGACCGGCGCTCAAGAACGACTACCGTCGCTACTACGGGTCGCTCGTCGGGTTCTCGGGGCGCGGCGAGATGGTTCCGAACGACGACACGTACTGCGACATCGATCCAACCACGGTGGACCGGTGGGGCATTCCGGTGCTGCGGTTCCATTTCAAGTGGACCGACCACGAGTACCTCCAGGTCAAGCACATGCAGGAGACGTTTCGCGCGCTGATTCGCGAGATGGGGGGCGAGCCGCTGGGCGAGATGCCGTCGGCGGACGACGGCTACGGCATCGCGCCGGGCGGACGGATCATTCACGAGCTGGGCGTGACCCGAATGGGCGCCGACCCCGCGACGTCCGTGCTCAACCCCTGGTGTCAGGCGCATGACGTGAAGAACCTGTTCGTCGGCGACGGCGGGCCGTTCGTCTCACAGGCGGACAAGAACCCCACCTGGACGATCCTGGCACTCGCGTGGCGCGCCGCGGACTACATCGTCGAGCAACGACGCACGGGGGCCCTATGACCGAGCGATCGAGAATACCAACGGGACGTGCGCGCGTCACTCAGCCCTCGCGGCGCGATGTGTTGCGGGTGCTCGCGGCGGCGACCGCGACGGCGGCGTTCACGTGGACCCCCGAGGAGGTCGTTCGCGCCGCTCGTGTGCTCCACTCGGGCGGACGCGCCGGCGCGACCCAGACGCCCGGGTTCTTCACTCCGCACGAGTGGGAGACGGTACGCCTCCTCGTGGACATCATCATTCCGCGCGACAGTCGCTCGGGGAGCGCCACGGACGCCGGCGTGCCCGAGTTCATGGACTTCCTCATGCTGGACGGCAACGACGAGGAGCGGCAGACGGCGATGCGCGGCGGCCTGGCGTGGCTCGACACCGAGTGCCGCGAGCGGTTCGGTCGAGACTTCCTCTCATGCAGCGAGGAGGAGCGCACCGCCGTGCTGGACGACATCGCGTATCCCGCGCGCGCCGAGCCGCATCGCTCGCAGGGCGTGGCATTCTTCACCAGTTTCCGGAACCTCACCGCGAGCGGATTCTGGTCCAGCAGGATGGGCGTGATGGATCTCCAGTACATCGGCAATACCGCCATCGCCGAGTGGACCGGCT
This sequence comes from uncultured Gemmatimonadaceae bacterium, assembly GCA_964348385.1. GTDB lineage: Bacteria > Gemmatimonadota > Gemmatimonadetes > Gemmatimonadales > GWC2-71-9 > JAOTVV01. Next base: position 127 of record CAYGCN010000272.1, on the reverse strand, counting down.
GCCCGCCCGAGCAGCTGCGCAAGCTGGGGGTCGAGGGCGAATAGCGCGAAACACCTCGGCCGGCTCCCTCAACGTCCGGGTCCCTTTGGACGTATTGTAGGGAACAGCCCGTCACCCATCCGACAAT
>CAYGCN010000271.1:0-2368 GCA_964348385.1 uncultured Gemmatimonadaceae bacterium | reverse complement strand
ACGTTTGTGTCCCCGAGGCGCTCGAGACGCTCGTTCGCCGACCGGGCCAGCGCGCCGACCAGCTCAACCGTGAACACGTGGGCTCCCAACTCGGCGAGCACGGCGGCCTGATAGCCCGAGCCGGTGCCGACCTCGAGCACCTTCATGCCGGGTCGCGGACCGATGACCTCCGTCATGTATGCAACGATATACGGCTGCGAGATGGTCTGACCGTACCCGATCGGCAGGGGGTGGTCGCCGTAGGCGCGCGAACGATTGGCAGCCGGCACGAACTCGTGACGTGGAACCGTTTCCATGCTATGCAGCGTCAGGGAGTCGACGACGCCGCGATCGGCGATCAGTCGCACCATGGCCCGGCGCGCCGCCATGGTACGCGCCGTCTCGCGCTGGCCGCGCTCCTGTGCGAGCGCCGGTGGAGCGGCCGACACAGACGCGAGAAGTACGAGTGCCGCGTGCCGACAGACAATTCGCGTCAAGCCCCGCGGGTGCCGCCCTCCGGCCCATTGGTCAGTGCTGGTGGCTTGCCGGCGCATGCGATCAGCGGGTGGCGAGGGAATTGAGGATGTCGCGGTCGATCCAGTGACCGCCATCGTACGCAATGGTCTCGTAGGGGATCTCGTGGTCGAAAAGCCGCTCTTCCATCGTGAGCAGCCCATCCGGGTCGAGATAACGGTCCTGCGACCCCACGACGAACGTGAGCCGAGCGTCCTCGAGCTTTCCCCAGGCCGCTTCGAGATCGAGATCCGGTGGCAGCAGCTCGCCCCACAGGATGAGCCGGTCGGCGACGGCCTGCCCGAGACTGATCCACCGGGCGGCGGTGGCCGCCCCCTGGGAGAAGCCCAGAACGTAGACGCCAACGTCGCTCCGCCGGACGGTGGCGAACACGTGCTCGTACAGATGGTCGAGATACCGGACGTAGTCCGCGATCTCTGAGAGGCGGTCCTCACGCGTCATCCAGCTGGCGCCGACCGCCTTTGCCCTGTGGTTGGTGTAGTAGCGAGACAGACCTTCGGGGGCGACGAGATACCGATCACCGTTGTCGAGGACGCGGAACTCCTCGAGCAGCGTGGCGGCGAGTTGCCCGTATCCGTGACACAGGAACCACACCTGCTTCACGGACGCACTCGGGTGTCCGAGCGTAAAGAACCGGGCGGTGCAGGGCACCGTGAGGTGGTGTTCCTGCATGTGGCGAAGTTATCGCCGCCCGCTCGGGTCGGCGAGGGGTGCATGAGGGCAGGGGTTCGGCGGAGGCTAGCGGTGCCTCAACGAGAGGGTCGCCAGGACCGGAAAGTGATCAGACGGATACCGGCCGTCACGCTGCATGCGCACGATGGCGGCGTCCCTCACGATCCATTGGGATGACACGAGGATGGCGTCGATCTTGTCGCCGGAGGAATCACCGGCGAACCCGTGAAACGTACCGACCGCCGTCGCTTCGGGCCGGGCTCGACGAAATGTGTCGATCAGCCCCGGGGATGGCGGCGCCGTGGCGAAGGCGTCGGACGGCGACACGTCCCCGACGAGATAGCGAAACGCGGGATTCTCTTCTCCGGCGTTGAAGTCACCCAGCACGATGAGCGGATCGGCGTTCGGCAACCTCGAGAGTCGGTCGGCGACGAGTTGAACGCTGCGCTCACGAGACGGTTGGGATTCGTGGTCGAGGTGCACGTTGAACACATGGAATTCGTCGCCCGTGGCACGATCCTCGAAGCGGGCCCACGTGCAGATCCGCGTGATGCGGTTTCCCCAGCTCGTCGAGCCCGGAACGTCCGGGGTGTCGGACAGCCAGAAGGTGCCATCCGCAGCCACACGAAGCCGGTCCCGGTCGTACAGGATCGCCGCGTATTCTCCCTGTTCGGCTCCGTCGTCTCGCCCGACACCGATCTCACCGTAGTTCGGCAGGGCGGCGACGAGGGTGTCGAGCTGGAACCGCAGTGCCTCCTGAAGGGCGAGCACGGCGGGCGTGTGCTCGCGGATGACCGCCACCACGAGGTCCGAGCGGTTGGACCAGCGGTTCGGCCCGTCGTCGGCCGTTCCGTATCGGATGTTGAAGCTCATCACCCGGAGCGGCGGTGCAGGCGTACCGCCGCCACATCCGATGACCGTCGCACCCAGGATCCCGGTGACGAGACCCCGGACGCCGCCGGAGATCGTCACGGCGGCGGCAGTCGCAGCACGTGCCCCGGCAGCGCCACGGTGCGCTCGCCGTCTCGGAGCACGAATTCACCGTTGACCATCACGTGCACGATACCCGTGGGATACCGATGCGGGGTCTCGAACGTCGCGGTGTCGGCCACGGTATCCGGATCGAACACCACGATGTCCGCGAACGCCGCGGCGGTCAGATGGCCGCGATCCTTCAGCCGCA
>CAYGCN010000270.1:0-2465 GCA_964348385.1 uncultured Gemmatimonadaceae bacterium | reverse complement strand
AACCAGGAGTCTTCTGATCCAGAGTCAGACGTGTTGCCAGTTACACCACGGGGCACTGTCCGAGTGGAGCTGAGGGGGCTCGAACCCCTGACCTCCTGGGTGCGATCCAGGCGCTCTCCCAGCTGAGCTACAGCCCCAAGCCGCTCGGCGGGACAGAGCCAACGGCCCCGTCAGACCGCCCGAGACAGATCGCCCTGCCTGGGCTGGCCGCCCATGCAGGGTGAGGAAAACTAGGCCCGCCCCGACGGGATGTAAAGTCTTGCGGCAGCGGCTATTCGCCGTCGCGGAATGGCACATCCAGCACCTGGCCGTCCCGCGCCACGCTGGTCTCCGGAAACACCTGTCGTGCCTCTTCCAGCAGCACCTCCGGCGCCGCGGAGAACCGGGCCGAAACGTGGGTCAGCACGAGGTGGCCCACCCGGGCGGCCAGCGCCACCTGCGCTGCCTCGAGCGCCGTGGAGTGATCCGTCTCCCGGGCCCGATCCTTCTCCTCTTCGCTGAACGTGGCCTCGTGAATCAGGACGTCCGCGCCCTCGGCGGCGGCGACGAGACTCTCACAGGGTCGTGTGTCTCCGCTGTACACCAGGACGCGACCCGGTCGGGCATCACCGACGAGATTCGCGGGATCGGCGGATCGGCGGATCGGTGGATCGCCCGCTTCCTCCCATTCGACGCGCTCGCCGCGGTGCAGCTTGCCCCATAGGGGGCCCTCGGGCACACCCATCTCGCGCGCCAGCTCGGGATTGAACCGTCCCAGCCGCTCGTGCTCCCGCAGCACGAACCCCACGGCGTGACGCCCGTGGTCCACGCCGATCACTTCGAGATCGTACTCGGGCCGCGACAGAACCTCACCCGGCTCGAGTTCCCGCACGTCGATCTCGAACGACGTGCGCTCCACGCCAAGCTTGAGCGCCGCGCCGAGATGCCGGCGCGCTCCCCTGGGGCCATAGAGCCGCAGCGGCTCCGTTCGGCCCTGGAGACCGAACGTACGCACGAGTCCGGTCACGCCGAGGAAGTGGTCGGCGTGGAAGTGCGAGATGAAGATCTCGGAGAGGGTAAAGCCCACTCCGTAGCGCATCATCTGCCGCTGCGTGCCCTCGCCGCACTCGAACAGCAGTGTTTCCCCCTCGCGGGTGACCGCGATGGACGACACACCGCGCTCCACCGTGGGCCGCGCCGCCGACGTGCCGAGGAAGGTGACGGTCAGCATGGGAGAGAAGTAAATGCGGGGAGGGGGAAGCGGGAAGGCGATGACGGGAAGCGGGAAGGGGGACTGAATGGCGCTTCCCGCTTCCCGCTTCCCGTTCTAGAACACACTCACATTCACATACCGACCGGGCCGCTCGCGCACGTCGTCGAGCAGCATCCTGAGCGAGACGAGCACTTCGTGCAGATCCGTATGGATAGTGGAGTCACTGAGCATCTTGCCCACGGAGCCGTCGGGCGAGCGCATCATCTCGAGCATGGTGGCCAGATTCTGCGTCACCGCCGCCAAGCCCTCGGTCATTTCGCGGACGCCTTCGGCGATCTCATCCAACTGGGACAGGGACTCGTTGATCGCCGGATTGGACAGGGTGGAATCCAACGCTTGCGCCGCTCCCTTGAGCGAGCTGAGGGTCGAGCCGGCATCCTGCGCGAGCGGACCCGAGCCGACACGCGCCACGACCGACATCGCGCGCTCCGTGGCTTCCAGCGTGGCACGGACCTGGGTCAGTGTCCGCTCGGAGAGCAAGTCCTGTCCCCGCGCAAGGAACACCGCCGCCTGGTCGGTGAGCCGCATGGCCGACGAGGCCAACTCCCCCTCGCGGCCGCCCACGATCATCGCACCACGCTCGAGGAATTCCTCTGCCTCGCCCGGCGTATATGCCACATACTTGGCGCCCAGAAAGTCCAGGGAGCGGATTTCCGCACCGGCGTCGGTCCGCGGGCGGACCCGCCGGTCGACCTCGATCTCGACGATCACGTGGTCCAGCTTTTCGAGCCGCATGCGCGCGACCCGCCCCACGCTCACCCCGGAGATCTGTACCGGATCTCCGACGGTGAGTCCGCTCACCGTGGCGAATTCCACCGGAACCGTGACACGGGCGCCCCGACGCAGCGTCTGGCCGGTGAGCCACATCATGCCCACCACCAAGATGCCGAGCGCGATGATGACGACGGCTCCGACCTTGATCTCCTGCTTGTAGTAGAGGTCCATAAGCGTTTCCGATCTAGGTGATCGTGGGCGTACCGAAATCGCGTTCCAGGAAACTCAATACGGCCGAGTCCCGACTTTCCCGCATCTCCTCCGGCGTTCCCACCATGCGGATCCGGCCATTGGACAAGAGGGCAATCCGGTTTCCCACCCGGAACGATCCACGCACGTCATGCGAGACGACGATGCTGGTCACTCCCAGCTCATCCTGCAACTTCTCGATCAACGCATCGATGATGTCCCCGTTCACCGGGGCGAGCCCCCAGGTGGG
>CAYGCN010000269.1:0-2468 GCA_964348385.1 uncultured Gemmatimonadaceae bacterium | reverse complement strand
AAACCCGTAGAGATTGAGCCCGCCCGCCAGGCCAATGGGATCTTCCTGCGTGAAGGTCCCGGATCGAGCCCTCGCCGGGCAGCGACGGCCAGGACGGCTGGTCTACGGCGACTGCACCTGCAGGAACCGCTCGACCGCGGCGACATAGTCGCCGAAGTCCTGTCGCGCGCGGCCCACGGCGTCGAGGACGATCCGGTCGTCGATCTCGTCGTATTCGTGCACCAGCCGATTGCGGAGCCCGGCCGCCGGGGCGAGCCGCTCCGCCAGCTCAGTCGTGATCACGCCGTGTCGCCCGACCGCCAGGAAGGTGGTGTAGTAGTCGTTGGGGAGTTCGGCGCCGAGCGTGCGCAGGAGGTGCAGGTTCGCGTCCACCGCGGCCTCCACGACTTCCTGCAGCAACCGCTCCACCGCCTTGCGCCGCAGCCGATCGGCGGCATACTCCGACGGCGAGAGCGCCGCGATGGGGGCCAAGTCAGCGAGGTTGCGGGCGATCGCTGCCAACTTGCGGCGAACCAGCGCGCGATCGAGCTCCGTCACGGCCGCCCGGCGCCGGCGCCGCGCCGGGCAGCCTGCTGGGCGTCCCGGAACTTCCGGGTATCGGCAAAGCGGCGCATCGCCACCGAGACGAACCGCGAGAACTCGCCGGGCTCCGCTTCATACAGGGGCACGCCATCCCGGGCAACCAACGCGAGGAGCACCGGATCCGCCCGCCGCAAGTCCGTCACATCGACCGCTTGCGTACCCAACTGCCGCGTCAGGGTGTTCGTCGCCGCCACGGCGTCCAGCGGCAACGCCCCGAGCATGCCCACATCCAGATCCCGCGCGTTCTGCTCCCCCCGCGCGGTCGAGCCGAACAGCACCACGAGCCGCGCCCCGAACTCGGTGGCGGCTCGTCCAGCCGCCTCGCGAAGCAGCAGTGAATCTGCCCCCGCGATCTCGATCATGCTGACCTCCGCAGCGCCACACTCCACCATCCAGCGTTCGGACGCAAGGTACAGTCCTGCCTCCGGCCCGTCCATGGACTCGTGATGTCACAGCGGTGGCACCGAGACTGTGTGGGACCGGCAGGATGGTCGGGCCCCTCTGCGTGAGGAGTTGGCATGCTGCTCCACCGCGGCTGCCGATCACCACCAGCGCAGCAACCTCGCGCCGCGATCGAAGCAGGCCGCGTCACTGTCTCCTGTCCAGGTCGTGACGATCGGTGAAGTCACGCCAGCACCGCTCTCTGCCTGGCCGAGCGGCACCGTTGCCCGCGCTGGTCAGTCTACAGACACCCGGACAGGGAGCAGATTCTATCTATATCTCCGGATTGTATCATCCAGCACCGTTAGTTCCATCTGATCCAATAGAGTGCAGTCAGACGGCTCGTAATAATCTCCGTGGACGACGGCCAGCACTACCTCGCCAGTCTCGGTGCGACGCAAGCGTGGACGAACATCCTCTATGCACTGCTGTGAGAACCCAACGTCGTGAAACAGATACATCGATGCGCGCCGAAGACCAGGAGCATACGGCACAAAACGGAGGCCCTCGCGTTGGACCAGCAGTACATCAGCACTGACCTGAGACTCGTCGAAATCTTGTAGAGCCACGTCTAGTAGACCGTCACCATTGAAATCGGCGATTCCGATGATCTCCGGCGACCCGGCCAAGTGCAGATCGCCCACCAACGATCCCGAGACCGTCAGCACCACCTCTCGCTGATCGCCGACCAACACCACGAGCGTGTCCATTACCCCGTCGCAGTCCAAGTCGGCCGTTATGGATCGGGTAGGCTCAACGTCCAGCGTTCCCGCGCCAGTTGGACAGAGCGCGGTACGTCCGGCACCGTCGCATCCAGCCAACACCATCAGCACGACGGTTGTCGGAATGGCCCTTGTGTGTCTGCACACGCTCAATTGCATGACAGTTCACCACTCAAGAAGAAGCAACGCGGATTGATGTCCGTATTCCCTTCGCGAGCAACAACGTGCACGTGAGGATCTCTACCCGACGTTCGCGAGTTGCCGCTCACGCCGCTGAGTCCGATAGCCTCACCCGCCGAGACATCGAATTGTGAGCCTGGTTCCAGATCTCCTGACACCGATAGTAGGTGTGAGTAGGAGACAGAATATCCATTCCCAAGGTCAAGCGTCACATGCAGACCTGCCACATCGTTGTACCCCACCGTCCCTACGCCAGCGCCCGCCGCCAGCACTTCGGTTCCGATTGCTGCAGCATCGTCAAACCCGTTGTGCCGCTTTGGTGTACCGTCTTTGTATCGGCGTGTCCAACCCCACTCTGAACTTGCGCGCCCCGTCGACGAATTCGCCGGTGTCAACGGCCCGCCAGTCGGCAGTACGCACGGAATCCCATCTACCCAAACCGGGCACAGCCCAAACGGATCACTGAAATTGACCGGATCGCCATTGGCAAACCCGTAGAGGTTGAGCCCCCCGGCGAGCCCGATGGGATCTTCCTGCGTGAAG
>CAYGCN010000268.1:1349-2498 GCA_964348385.1 uncultured Gemmatimonadaceae bacterium | reverse complement strand
CCCACCACCATCATCTCCGTCGTGCCCTGGAACGGCAGGCAACCGGTCAAGGCCTCGTAGAGCATGATGCCGACCGCGTACCAGTCACTGGCGGCCGAGCCCCCTGCCACGTCGATCTGCTCCGGAGCCATGTAGGCCACCGTCCCGATCGCCGCGTGGGTGATAACCGAAGCGCCGCGCTCCGGTTGGCGCTGCCCGGAAATCCCGAAGTCGAGGATCACCACCCGGTCGTCGTCCGTCACCAGCACGTTTCTCGGCTTCAAGTCCAGGTGCCACTTGCCCGCCTCGTGCAAGTGATGAATCCCCTCGGCCAGCTGGCGCAGTGCGGATCGCAGGCGGGAAAGATGCAGGTCCCCGAACGCGGGGTCGCGGTCCGATTCGGCAGCGGCAGGCGTCGATTGTTGCGGTCGAACGTACTCCAGGAACGTCTGCCCCCGGATCAGCTCCATCGTGAAGAACCAGGTGTCGCCCTCCCCAACCAGCTCGTAGAGGGAGATGAGGTTGGGGTGCGCGACGTCGGCGAGGGTGCGGAACTCTTTCTTCAGTCGGTAAACGGCGGAGGGGTCGTCGAAGGAGAGGGTCTTAAGGGCCACCGCCCGCCGGCGTGCGCGGTCGTACGCTTCGTAGACAACGCCCATGCCTCCGGCGCCAAGACGGCGTTCGATGCGGTAGCGCTCGCCGGCCGCCGCCTCGAGGCGATCCAACTGGTCGACCATCGGCACACCTCGAGTGCCGTGTCTAACGAGCCATGATACAGCCCAACCTGGGGCTCGTCCATGGGAATGGTGGCTGCTGTCGCCTGCGGAGCCGAGGTTTCACCGAGCGTGGTCGTCCCCTATCTGTCCCATCAGACAGCCTGCTGAGACCCAACGCGCCTCAGAGACAGCTCACGCTGCACGTGCTCACTCGTAGACCTTCTCGGCCACCGCACCAGACTCGAGGGCGTCGGGTTCGACGTCGCGCGTGGCAGCGAGGTGTCGCGCCGCGGCGTGTTCCTTATACCACTCGCTCGCGATGATCGCGGACATGACTTCGTTGGTGCCGGTCCAGATCGACGCCAGCCGCAGGTCGCGATAGATGCGCTCGATGGGAAACACATTGGTGTAGCCGATGCCGCCCATCACCTGCATGGCGTTGTGGACCACCTGC
>CAYGCN010000268.1:0-1339 GCA_964348385.1 uncultured Gemmatimonadaceae bacterium | reverse complement strand
TCCGACACCAGCCGGCGAACGCGGGCCGATGCCCCTTCCTGCTGCACGGCGAGACAGGTGCTGTAGACGAGGGCCCGTGACGCATCCAGCAGCATCGTCGCGTCGGCGATCTGAAAGCTCACGCCCTGGAACCGGTTGATCACCTGCCCGAACGCCTTGCGCTTGGTCGTATACGTGGTCGCGATCTCGAGCGCGGGCCGCGCGGCACCGATCGTCATGGCCGCCGTGCCCAGCCGCTCCGGAATCATCATCGTGTCGAACACGGCGAGCCCCCCGTGCAGCTCGCCCACCAGGTTCTCCTTGGGGACCTTCACATTCTTGAACACGACGCGACTCGCCCCACCGCCCCGGCATCCCAGCAGGCCGTACAGATAGTCGGCCGAGACGCCGGGACCACGATCGACGAGGAGGCAGGAGATACCGCGGTGCGGCTCCGCGTCGGGATCGGTGCGCGCGTAGACCAGGAAGTAGTCCGCCGCCGTGCCGCCCATGATGAAGCGCTTCTGCCCGTTCAGCAGGAAATGATCGCCGCGATCTTCCGCGACCGTCGTGGTGCCGAAGAAGTCGGAGCCGCCGCGCGGCTCGGTGAGACACTCGGCGGCAAACATCTCGCCGCGGAGCAGTGGCGCCACGTACTTCTCCCTCTGCGCATCGGTGCCGTGCAGCACGATGGCGTCACACACCAGCTCGGCGCCGACACCGAACGCACAGGCCAGGCTGTAGCCCAGCACGCCGACCTCCTCCATCACCATCGCGGTCGTCACCCAGTCGAACTCACGCCCGCCCCATCGCCGCGGATACCGACAACCCATCAGGTTGCGGCGGCCCGCCTCGCGCAGGAAGTCGCGCGGGAAATCCACCTTGTCCTGATCCATGTCGAGGATCAACTGGCGCGGCACCGACTTGACGAAGTCACGGACCTCGTCACGCAGCGCGCGTTGGGTCTCGTCGAGCGTGAAGTCGAACATCGGAGCCTCCGGCGTCTGGCCCGTCATCGCCGTTGGGATTACGGCGCGGTGAGTACTCGCCGCCGAGTATGTCGTGCGGATCGAGAGGGGGGAAGTAGACGGTTGGGCGGTTGGGCGGTTAGGCGGTTAGGCGGTTGGGCGGTTGGGATCGTTGGACCGCTTCCTCTGTCAGCTTCGGGATCCGCAGCGTACTTTGTCGATCGGACCCGCAGGAGCATGCACGATGGTGAAACGCCGGCAGCAGCAGGAATACGACGTGTGCATCGTTGGCTCGGGCGCGGGCGGGGGCATGGCGGCCAAGGTGCTGGCCGAGGTCGGGGCGAAGGTGGTGATGCTCGAGGCCGGACCGATGTGGGACAACACCACCGATT
>CAYGCN010000267.1:0-2514 GCA_964348385.1 uncultured Gemmatimonadaceae bacterium | reverse complement strand
AGGATGAGATCCGCCGCATCGTTCCACCCCATGTGCTGGAGCATCATGACGGCCGAGAGAATCAGCGAGCCCGGGTTCACCTTGTTCTGACCCGTGTACTTGGGCGCGGTACCGTGCGTCGCCTCGAAGAGGGCGACCTCGGTGCCGATGTTCGCCCCGGGACCCAGGCCAAGACCCCCGACCAGCGCGATCGCGGCATCTGACAAATAGTCGCCGTTCAGGTTGGGGAGCGCCAAGACGCTGTACTCGCCAGGCCGAGTCTGGATCTGCTGGAAGATCGAATCGGCAATCCGGTCTTTGATCAGGATCTTGCCCTTCGGCATCTTGCCGCCCAACTCGTCCCACAGCTTCCTCTCGGTCACGAAGCGGTCGCCGAACTCTTCGGTCGCGACCTCGTAGCCCCATTTGGCGAACGAGCCCTCGGTGAACTTCATGATGTTGCCCTTGTGCACCAGGGTGACGGAGGGGAGGTCGTTCTGTATCGCCCACTGGCAGGCCATGCGTACGAGGCGTTTGGTCCCGGTGACCGAAATCGGCTTCACGCCGATGCCGCTGTCCGCGCGGATCTGCTTGCCGGTCCGTGCCTTCACCAGATCGATGATGGCCGTGGCGACCTCGCTGCCGCGCTCGAAATCGTGGCCCGCGTACACGTCTTCCGTGTTCTCCCGGAAGATCACGAAGTTCACCTGGTCGGCGTACTTGTTGGGGGCCGGGACACCGTCGAAGTACATGATGGGCCGAACGCAGGCGTAGAGATCCATCGCCTGCCGTAGGCCCACGTTGATCGATCGGAACCGCTCGGTGACCGTGTCGGTCTTGCCGCAATCGTCGCACGTCCCGGCATGGTACTGCTGGTGCGCGCAATTGAGGCAGACGTGGGTCTCTTCACCGATCGGCGTGGTGAACGGTCCCTTGATGGCGATCTTGAGGTACTGAATCGCGTCCACCGTTTCCTGAGGAAGCACCTTCCCGTAGTGGTGCAACCCTTCGAGTCCGGCGTACAGCGGACACCACTGGATCTCCCGCTTTCCCCCGTACGCCTTCTTCACGGCGGCGCCGACGACCTTCTTCATCACCGGGGTGATGTCGAGGCCGATGCCGTCGCCGCGCAACGACCCGATCACTGGATGGTCGCCGACCACGGGCTTGCCGTTCTGAACGGTCACGAGATCCCCTTTGGGGACCTTCACATGCTTGAAGTCTGGCATTCCGCGTTCCTCACATCACATCGTCACCGCGGCCCCCGGGGCCGCACGCCCCCCTTTTGAGGGCGAATCCGCCACTAAGGATACCGCGGCGGCCAACCGTCGGGTACTCACGATCCGAGCGGAAGCTCGAGGCCACTCCCGTTGCGGCCTCGCGATCAACGCCGAGCGTCGGCATAGGAATCCCGGCGTCTCGCTGGTTACCTTATCCACCTACCACCACGCCCTGGAGACAACGCGCATGACCATGCGACCATCCGTCGCCACCCTCGCGCTCTTCGCGACCTTGGGCCTCTCGCTGGCCGGGCGTCTCGCTGCTCAGACCACGAGCGCGGACGATCCGGTTCTTCGAGCCATGTGGGAGGAGGGAATGGAGCGATCACAGGTCGAGGGGCTGGCACAGGTGCTCCTCGACTCGATCGGACCGCGCTTGGCCGGCTCGCCCGGATTCGATGCAGCCGTCGACTGGCTCCTGGCCACGTATGCGAGCTGGGATGTCCCAGCCCGTCGAGAGCAGTACGGCACCTGGCGCGGGTGGACCCACGGCCTCACCCACGTCGATCTGATCGCACCTCGGCGGCAGACCCTCGAGGCGCATCTCCTGGCATGGTCTCCGGGAACCGCCCAACCGGTGGAGGGCGATGCCGTGATCGTGCCGGAGTTCGCGACCGATGCCGACGTGACCGACTGGCTCGCATCACTCCAGGGGAAGTTCCTGTTGATCTCGCCTCCCGAGCCCACATGCCGAGCTCCTCAGGAGCTTGAGCGGTACGCCACGCCCGAAGCCGTGGCCCGAATCGATTCACTGCGCTCGGCCACCCAACGGCTGTACCGCCAGCGCGTGGCCCGACTCGGCGGTCGAGCCGCGGCGCAGCGGCTCGAGGAGGCCGGCATCGCCGGGATCGTCAGCTCCAACTGGTCCGGCGGGTGGGGCGTGAACAAGGTGTTCAGCGCGCCGTCGGATCAGGTCGTGGCCGTGGATGTGAGTTGCGAGCACTACGGGATGCTGTATCGGCTTGCCGCCAACGGACAGCGTCCCCGGGTGCGCGTCTACGCCGAAGCCGAGCGCACCGGCGAAGTCCCGCAGTTCAACGTCATCGCTGAGCTCCGAGGTACGGAGCTACCCGACGAGTACGTGGTGCTGTCGGCCCACCTCGACTCGTGGCACAGTGCCCAGGGCGCGACCGACAACGGCACGGGCACCATCATGATGCTCGAGGCCATGCGGATCCTGCGAACGACGTATCCCGAGCCACGCCGCACGATTCTCGTCGGACACTGGGGTGCCGAGGAGATGGGGCTCATTGGC
>CAYGCN010000266.1:0-2523 GCA_964348385.1 uncultured Gemmatimonadaceae bacterium | reverse complement strand
TGGCAGCGACCCGTGTTCGCCTGAACGCGGATTTCGTCACCTACCTCAACGCGAAGAACCCGCTCGTCCGCGCCTACAACTATGTCGGTGACGTTTTCGGCGGCAACGAGACAGGCATGGTCCTGGTCACGGCGCCGGACATCTACCAGCCCGAGGTGCTATCGCTGATCGACGACCTCACCGAGACCTATCAGAAGACTGAAGGGATCGACTACGCCACCGGCATCACGAACACCCTGGAGTTCACGGCGACGGAGTGGGGCGTCGAGGTAGGCCGGCTCGTTCGCCGGGAGGCGTTGCCGACGACCGCGACGGAGGTGGCCTCGCTCCGACACCGAGTGGAAGCCAACCCGCGCCTCTCGGGCAACCTCGTGAGCACCGACGGGACGCTGGCGGCCATCCAACTGCGTTTCGCGAGCGGCAACGAGGAACGTCAGGCCATTAATTTCGCGACCGCGAAGCGGGTAGGCCGCGCCACGGAGGAGCTGCTGGCGGCACGCGGCTCGCCCGATGACACGGCGGTCTACTTCGGAGGCCTGCCGTTCCTGATGTACAACATGACGATGCTGATAGCCGGGAACATGGCGACCCTGATCCCACTCATGGTGGGTTTCTTGATGCTGGTGCTGTACCTCGGGCTCCGCCGTTGGACCGGCGTCGTCTACCCACTGACCGTCGTGCTCGTGAGCTCGGTGCTCGTGCTTGGCGTCATGGGCATCTTCGGATTGCGGATGGATCTGCTCTCCGGGCTTGTCCCCGTCGTGCTGATCGCGCTCGGGAGCGCGGACGGGATCCATTACATGAAGCGGTACTACGAGCGGCGTGCCGGCGGCGAATCCGCTCAGGCAGCAGCGGCTGGCAGCTACCGGGAGATCCGGGTCCCGCTCGTGCTGACGACGATCACGACGATGGTCGGCTTCGGCACTCTGGCGATCTCGGAGTTCGCGGTTATCCGCCAGTTCGGCCTGCTCACCGCGCTCGGGCTCTTCCTCGCCCTCGTGGTGAGCCTCACGCTCCTACCGGCACTCGCGGCGTTCGGGGTCGGCGCACCTCGGCCGGGCGCAAAGCGGGCGCGTACCGCGCTGATGGCCGGACTCGCCCACGGGGTGGGGCGCGCTCCGGGCGTCGTGCTCGCAACCGGCTTGGCCGTCGTGGTGACCGCGGGTTCCGGCATGTTCCTCATCATCAAGTCGGTGGACTGGACGCTCTGCTTGAAGCGGGGCAGTTCGCCGCACCACGCGGAAATGCTGATCCGTGAAAAGCTGAGCGGCTCCCTGCCGCTCCAGCTCCTCGTGAAGGGCGATCTGTTCGATCCCGCCACCTTAATGTCGATGCGGAAGCTCGAACGGCGGATGGACGCGTTGCCGCTGGTCGGCAAAAGCCAGTCACTCGCCGGCATCATCGCCGAAATGAACGCGGCGATGAATGGACGCTACGCGATCCCGAACACGCGCCAGGGCGTGGCGAACCTCTGGTTTCTCATCGAGGACCAAGACGAGATCGACCAGCTCGTGGCAGACGGGGCGACAACGGAGGGCCTGGCGCAGGCCCGGGTGGCCGACTGGGAGACGGATGCCGTCATCCAGGCCGTGGACGGTGTGGATGGGTGGCTCACGACGCAGACCGGCCGGATGGTGGTCGTCGACCGCCGCACGCTGGCTGGTGTGTCCGCAGCCGCGGTGCGAGACCAGCGGGTGACGGATCTGCTCACCCAGCTCCGGTGGGAGTTCGCTGGTCGGGAAACCGAGGCCCCCTCGTCGCTCGCGGGGGTGGCCACGGCCTACGTCGACTGGACGCCGGATGCCGCAGCGCGATCTCGTGTGCGCGATGCCGTGCGGCGCTATCTCGCGAGCCCGGAGGCCGAGGCGACTGTCGACCGGACGCCGGCCGCGCGACTCGCTGCGTTGCTCGGGGATGCCGCCGCTGAGTGGGGTGTCGATGCGGTGGCCGTCGACGCGGTGGTGCGAACAGTGGCTCCCGGAATCGACGAGTGGGACCGCGAGGCGCTCGCGCTCTCGCTCGAGAGTGTCACGTTCGAGGCGATGGGTCGCCAGCGCGTGGCCAACGCCATGACCGCGCTTGCGGCGGCGGCTCCCGGCCTCGCCCGGGACAGTGTGCTGCGACGCAACGTGAGCGGTGCTCTCTGGGAAGCCCACGGCCCGCTCATGGTTCTGGACGGTGCCGCCGCGGATCGCTGGGGCCTGGACGGGGCGGCAGCGATGCGCGTCGTTCCGGTGACCATCGGCCGGTCGGGGCTGGCATCCGTCCTCAAGCAGATGGAAGAGGAGCTGCTACCGACCCAGATGCAGAGCGTCTTGCTGACGCTGGTCGTCGTCCTGGTGCTGCTTTCGCTCATGTTCCGCTCGCCCGTGGCTGGCGTGCTGATGATCATTCCCCTCGCGGCGACCATCGCGCTGAACTTCGGGGTGATGGGCTATCTGTCGATCGGCCTGGACTCCTTCACGGCCATGGTGGCGTCCATCGCCATCGGCCTCGGTGTCGACTACGCGATCCACTTCACGC
>CAYGCN010000265.1:2260-2524 GCA_964348385.1 uncultured Gemmatimonadaceae bacterium | reverse complement strand
GACGAAGCGGCGGTACGCGCCATCCGGTCGCGCCATGAGGTCCGCGATCGCGCTCGCGAGTGGCTGGATGTCGTACGCCGAGGGGGTCGACGGGGAGTGGAAGCTCCACGAGCTCGTGTCGAACATCGAAGAGGGCCAGTCGGCCCCCGGGTTCCAGCACACCGAAATGCCCGCGCCGCACGAGAGCGCGGCCATGGCCGCCGAAGGCGCCGCCTACTTCGCGACGCACTTCAACGCCGGCCACGCGGCCGTGGTGGCGGAGCG
>CAYGCN010000265.1:0-2143 GCA_964348385.1 uncultured Gemmatimonadaceae bacterium | reverse complement strand
TGGCTGGATGTCGTACGCCGAGATGGTCGCCGCGGCCGAGCTAGGTGACGGGTACATCACGTCGATCGGCACGTACGATCACCGCCGACGGCGCCACGGTCACAGGTCACTACGGAAACGTGGCGATGCAGGCCGAGGACGGGACCATGACCACGGTCTGGTCGATCGTCAGCCAGCACCCCGCCGGCATGTAAGATCCCGCGTCGGGTGCCCCAAGGGTCATCCGGCTCGGGTTACCCGCCCGGCCTGGCCCAGACCGGTAGGGTGCCGACGTCGATGTCGAACAGCAGCGTCCCCACCAGGTAGAAGATCGTCGTGATCACGAGTGCCCCGATCAGGTTCAGGAAGATGCCTACCCGCGCCATCTCGGCGATCTTCACCCGGTCGCTGCCGAAAACGACGGCGTTCGGAGGCGTGGCAACGGGCATCATGAACGCGCACGATGCCGAAATGGTGGCCGGGATCATGAGCAGCAGCGGGTGGATCCCCGTGGCTACGCCGATCGACGCCAGGACGGGCAACACCATCTCTGTGGTGGCCGTGTTGGACGTCAGCTCGGTCAGGAATGTGATCCCGAGGCAGATGAGCAAGATCAGCAGGATTGGCGGGACGGAGGCCAGGCCGGAGAACTTCCCGCCCAGAAACTCGGCGAGGCCCGTGATCTGAAACCCGTGCGCCAGCGCGAAGCCGCCGCCGAACAAGAGAACGATGTTCCACGGAAGTCGCGGCAGGACGTCCGGTCCCATGACCGTCAGGGCGTCCGCCCCCACCGACCGGGTCGGGATGAACAACAAGATGGACGCCATCGTGATGGCGACCGTCGCGTCGTCGATCAGGTCGCCGAACGGCAAGAGACCCGACCACCCCGGTATCGTGACCGCGCCGACCTCGATCGGAGCCCGGAAGACCCAGAGGACGGCGGTGAGCGCGAACACGATCAGGACGGCCCGCTCCTCGAAGGCGACCGGCCCGAGCCTTCGCTTCTCCTCGTCGATCGTGCTCTCGTCGACGGTCACCTCGTCGGGCACTCGATAGAACACGTGGGTCAGCAGCAACCACGCGATCAGGATGAGCACGACGCTGACCGGGAGTCCGAGGAGGATCCACTGCCCGAACGTGATCGGAGGGGCCTCGGGGAAGGAGATCGCGAAGATCCTCTGCAACGAGAGATTGGGCGGAGTTCCTACGAGGGTCGCCAGGCCGCCCGCGGAACAAGCGTAGGCGATCGCCAGCATCAGCGATACGGAGAGCGTGTGGGTGCGTTCTTCGCCGAACTCGTCTTCCATCCTCAGGATCACCGCGAGCCCGATCGGGATCATCATGATTGCCGTCGCGGTGTTCGATATCCACATCGAGAGGAAGCCCGCGGCGATCATGAAGCCCAGCACGATCCGGCGTGCGCCGCCGCCGACCCGTCCGATGATCCACAGCGCGATTCGCCGATGGACGTTCCACTTCTCCATGGTCAGCGCGATCATGAAGCCACCCACGAAGAGCACGATCGTACTATTGAAATAGACCGGTGCCGTGGCTCCGGTACGCTCGATTCCCAGGAGCGGAAACAGGATCAGCGGCAGCAGCGCGGTGGCGAACAGCGGAATCGCATCGCTGATCCACCAGGTGGCCATGAGGAGCGCGACCGCCGCCATTCGGGTCACCTGAGGCTCACCGGGTTGGAGATCGAGCGTTAGCGTAAGTAGAAAGAGGAGAGGACCCAGCCACAGCCCGATGCGCTGGCCCGTGGAACGGCGCCTGCGGCGCGGCAGACTGGCGTGATCGCGCTCGGGCGGCGTTGGCGTCGTCGTTCTGTTCACTGGGACTCGTTTCGCGGCGGAACACGCGGCACGTCGGCGACCGTGGGCCCGAACCTACGAGTCACCGTCGCTCGGCGTCAGGGCCCGCGCGCCTTCCACCGCTTTCGCGGCTCCCGAGTTCCCCCCGAGGATGGCTCTTTTCCGAGTTGTCGGTCGCATCGCGCTCGAGATCCTGTCCCGCGTGGGCTCGCGTCCGGCGACGTTGATCGGCGGGTTCATGGCCGCGACCGCCTTCCTCAGCATGTGGGTCAGCAACTCGGCCGTGGCGCTCATGATGCTGCCGATCGGGCTCTCCGTGATCCGCTTCGTCGAGCGCGGAGCCGAAGGCG
>CAYGCN010000264.1:306-2541 GCA_964348385.1 uncultured Gemmatimonadaceae bacterium | reverse complement strand
CATCACCGGTCGGCCGGGTTCGGCCGCCGTGATGGCCGAGGTACCGTTGGTGGTGGCCATGACCAGGGTCTTGCCCGCCACGACGTCTGCCGTCATCTCGCCCGGCGAGTTGCCCAGGGCGAACCCCGGAATCCGCTCCATCCTGCGTTCGCCGCAGAGAAGCACCGTGTCCTTTTCGAGGTTCTGGGCCAGCCGCAGCGCGTCCTCCGCGGTCGGAGCGGGAACGACTGCGCGTGCTCCATTTGCGAGCGCGGCAACGATGGTCGTTGTGGTGCGCAGCACGTCGATCACGAGGACCGGTGTGCCCGCGATGTCCTGGGGCTTGAGCCCCAGCGGCGTGAAGAAGACCGTGATCTTCATTCCGGCTTGAACAATCCCGGCTCGCGCTCGAGGAACTTGGTATCGACGTTGCCAGCATCGAAGTCCGGATGGCCCACGACACGCTGCAGGAACGCGATGTTGGTGGTGATCCCCTCGACGATGAACGAATCGAGCGCCTCGCGCCTGTCGCGGCCGTGCACGATCACTTTGGCTATCAGCGAGTCGTAGTACGGCGGTACCGTGTAGCCGGCATAGATGTGCGTATCGACGCGCACCCCGGGTCCGCCCGGTGGGTGGAACACCGTGATGGTTCCGGGCGACGGCTGGAAATTGCGGAACGGGTCCTCCGCATTCACCCGGCATTCGATGGCGTGCCCACGCACGCGGCTCCCCTTGAGGTGGAGCTGCACCCGATCCCCCGCAGCGACCCGGATCTGTTCCTTCACGAGATCGAAGTTCGTGACCATCTCCGTCACGGCATGCTCCACTTGGATCCGGGTGTTCATCTCCATGAAGTAGAAGTGCCCGTCGGGATCCAGGAGAAACTCCACCGTCCCTGCCCCAACGTAATCGATCTGCGACGCTGCCTTCACCGCCGCGTCGCCCATGCGCTCGCGGAGCTTCTGATCCAGCGCGGGGCTGGGGGCTTCTTCCACCACCTTCTGGTGCCGCCGCTGCACCGAACAGTCACGCTCGCACAGGTGCACCACCTTGCCATGGCGATCGCCCATCACCTGGATCTCCACGTGGCGCGGCCGATCGAGATACTTCTCGATGTACACCTCGGCCGATCCGAACGCCGCCAGTGCTTCGTTGCGCGCGAGCGCAAACGCCTGCAGGAACGCCGCGGCGTCCCGCGCGACCCGCATCCCCTTCCCACCACCTCCGGCCGCAGCCTTGATGATCACGGGATAGCCGATGTCCTCGGCAATCTTGACCGCGGCGTCCGCATCCTCCACCACTCCCTTGGACCCCGGCACGACCGGAATACCCAGCTCGGTCGCGAGCTTCCGTGCCGCCGCCTTGTCGCCCATGAGCCGGATCTGCTCGGCCGTGGGCCCGATGAAGGTGATGTTCGAGGCCTCGCACGTCTCGGCGAATTCGGCACTCTCCGCCAGGAAGCCGTACCCCGGATGAATCGCGTCCGCCCCCGTGATCTCGGCGGCGGCGATGAGGTTGGGAATGCGAAGGTAGGAGAGGCGCGAGGGTGGTGGACCGATGCAGACGTCGTCGTCGGCGAACCGGACGTGCAGGCTCTCCCGGTCGGCCTCGCTGTAGACCGCGACGGTTTCGATCCCCAGCTCGCGACAGGCACGGATCACCCGCAGGGCGATCTCGCCACGATTGGCGATGAGGACTTTCTTGAACACGTGGCTACTGCGTCAGCCCTTCCACACCCCCGCCCGACGGTTTCCGCTCCATCACCTCCTCGGCGAACGTGCGATCCGACGTCCCCTCGATGCCCGAGATCCGGAGCGCAAACTCGTTCGGGTTGGTGGCGTAGAAGAGCGCCATCTCGTAGCTGATCTCACCCTTCTGGTACCACTGCATGAGTGCCTGGTCAACCGATTCCATCCCGTACTGAATCGTGCCTTCCTTGATCAGGTCCGGGATGTTGAGGGCCCGTTCCGCGTCGCGAATGTTGTCCCGTACCGCAGCCGTGTTGATGAGCACCTCGCACGCCGGAACGCGGCGCCTTCCCTCCTTGGACGGCACGAGCCGTAAGGAGATCACCGCTTCCAGTGCCGTGGACAGCAGCCCGCGAACGGCGGTGTGCTCGTGCGGTGGGAAGAACGAGATGACCCGGTTGATCGTCTGCGTTGTGTCGGTGGTGTGGAGGGTCGAGATCACCAGGTGGCCAGTGTCTGCCGCCTTCATGGCGGTGTCGAGGGTAATGCGGTCACGGACCTCGCC
>CAYGCN010000264.1:0-262 GCA_964348385.1 uncultured Gemmatimonadaceae bacterium | reverse complement strand
AACGACAGCGTGTCGGTTCAGACCTCGCGCGGGGCGACATTGGCCGTGTCGTCACGATGCAGGAACTCGATCGGGTCCTCGATGGTGATGATGTTGCAGCGCCGATGCTTGTTCACGTGGTTGATCATCGCGGCGAGCGCCGTCGACTTGCCCGACCCGGTCACGCCCGTCACCAGCACGAGCCCGCGGGGCTTGAGGGCGATGCGCTCCAGCACCGGCGGGAGGTTCAGCTCCGGAATCGTCCTGACCTCGTAGGGAATGG
>CAYGCN010000263.1:2229-2579 GCA_964348385.1 uncultured Gemmatimonadaceae bacterium | reverse complement strand
ACTCTGTAGGGAACGGCCTCTGTGCCGTTCCGCGTGTCGGAGGCGACGTTGTTCGCCAGTTCGCGGAACGCCAGAGACGGCCGTTTCCTACAGAGAACAGGGTTCACGGCGTCGGGTAGCACCTGTTTCGCATCTCTCAAGGACGTACCCTATCCCGCGTCCGCATGCGCGCGGTTCAGCAACAACCGCGTCGCGTTCTCCCCGCGAGGCCAGCGAATGGGTCCGGCTGTACCGGAAATGCGGCCCGTGCCTGGGAATTGTGCCTCCGGTTTTTCACGGATGGTGTCGCGTCTGCGCCCCCAAGCTCCGACCCCGATGGCGTGTCCTATGTTCGCAGTGCCCGCCGTCTA
>CAYGCN010000263.1:425-2184 GCA_964348385.1 uncultured Gemmatimonadaceae bacterium | reverse complement strand
TCGCCGTGACCGGTGACGTACACGTACGGGAAATCGGCCAGGTCCGGATCGGTGAGACGAACCTCCGCAGGCCGGGGAGAAACCCGGATATCGGTCGATGAGGAGATCATCGCCAGGAGATTGGGAAGGCTCGAGGGGTCTGCGTACCAGTCACTGCCGCCATCGTAGTGCAGGCGCGCGATCGTGGGCAGGGTGGGGTCCCGCTCGGCCTGAGCGTCAGCGGTGGCCGGCGCGGAAACGAGCAACAGCGTCACGACGCCGGCCCAGCCAATCGGGTCCAAACAGGGTCGGGCGCCGCCCCGCCGAATCCTGTTCAGGGCAGCGTAGGAGGCACGGTGCGAACGAACGATACGGCGGTGCTGTCGCTGTAGACGAGGGTCCAGTCCGGTAGCAACTCCAGGGCTGTCGCGAGGGGGACATCCGGTGGCACCAGCGCCCAGCCGACCTCGTACACGTCCAGAAGTTCTCTCCATCCCGGCTTCGTCTCGCGTATCTTGTGGTATTCCTTGGTCAGCTCTTCGCCGTAGAAATCCGTCTGGCCGTCAATGAACACCGGGACTTCGGGCCAGGCCGCGTACAGAAGGTACCCGCCCCATTCGAACTGGTTGAACACGTTTCCCGGCCCCCGGATCGCCTCCAGGTCGCTGACCGCGGCGACGGGGTACCGCTCGGCGTCCCACCGGTAGACATCCCGATAGCCGGGTCGCAACGCCATCAGGGACAAAACGACAAGCGCCGCGACAGCGACCGGCCATCCGACCAGCCGGCTCGTCGTCAGGTCCAGCTTGTCGGCCCAGCCGAGAAAGCTCCGTGTCCGAGCCGGTGCATCGGCCTGCCGGAGCACTTCGAGTGTCCAGGCGGCCATCCAGGGCACGCAGATGACACCGAAGATCGGGATGTTACGAGCGGAATGCAGAGCGAAGGCGCCGAAGATGACGTAGGAGGCGAGCCCGAGGGCATCGACCCGCGAGCGCAGCCACGCCAGAGCGCATACGCCGTACAGCAGCGCCAGCATGAAGATCTTGCCGGCCGGCGTGTGGAAGTCTGGAGATCGGTACTCGTGCGTGTTGTCGACCAGAAAATCCTTGCCGAGGTAGCCCGTCGTGTGCGGCCACAACTCGAGTCCGGCCGGCGTGAGCAGGGAGGCTCCGAAGCACAGCCCGATCGTCAGTGCAATCCATCGAATACGTGCCGTCAGCTCCGCGTTCCGGTCAGGCCACCACTGCCACACCGTGTACATCCCGAACAGGATCAGGACGATGAAGCCGAGCAGGAATCCTCCGTGAACGTTGGCCCACAAGGCCATGAGTACGGGGAGACTCAGTAGCCAGCGCGGGTTTGCCCCCCTACGGATCTCGTGCAGTACGAACGCGAAGACGGCCACGAACAGCGTCGTGAACAGGTGCGGCCTCGGGAGGAGGTGCACGCTCTGGAGGAGCAGCGCTCCGAAGCCGAACGCGAATGCGAGGATCGTCGGAATTCCCCATCTCACCATCGTCAGGTAGACGACGGCCACGCCTCCCGTGAACAGCAGCCCGGTGAGGATCGCCACCCCGGCCAGCCCGGCCACCTGATGCGTCCAGGCGTAGATGACCTCCGATAGCCACTCGTACGGTACGAAATGCTCGCCGGCCATGGTGTGCGAGTACAGGTCCACGCGGGGAATGGAGCGCGTTAGCAGGATGTCCGTGCCGACACGAATGTGCCGGCCGACGTCGCCGTCCCCCCCGAACAGCGATCCGGCCCTGACGAACAGGGT
>CAYGCN010000263.1:0-415 GCA_964348385.1 uncultured Gemmatimonadaceae bacterium | reverse complement strand
CCCGCCCCCGGCATGTCGAGGAAGTAGGAACGACATGCGCGGTCAGCCGTTGGCGTGATCGGGGCCGCCTCCCACCCGAGATTTCCCATTTCGCTCCTCTCGAGACCTTCGACGCAGAATTGGCGGTGATCATAACAATCTCCCTGCGCCGTCTTGGACAAGACCGCCCCCAGCGAGGCTGCGGCTGAGTCGGATCCAGGCCCCAACCGTAGCCGCGATCGATTGGGGGACATGGTCCCAGGCCTGGAAGATCCAGTTTGGGCTACCCTGGCGCTGTTGGGTAGGGCGATCCCAAAGGTCCCAGAAGCGCCACTCACGCCTGGGGCTCTCGAGCAGCTCGATCCCGCGCATGGCCGGCCGCCCCGCCTCGCCGAACGACCGCTCTGCTACCCTGCCGGCTTTCGAAAGGGGCAAG
>CAYGCN010000262.1:394-2579 GCA_964348385.1 uncultured Gemmatimonadaceae bacterium | reverse complement strand
TCGAGGGGCTCGACATGCTCGTGCCGATGCTCCGCCGGGCTCTCGACCTGGCCGCCGATCACGGGACGCAGCAGGCCGTGCTCGGTATGGCGCATCGCGGGCGGCTGAACGTCCTGGCTCACGTCCTGGGCCGCCCCTATGAGACGCTGCTCGCCGAGTTTGAGGGCGGACGCGAGGTCGAGGAAACGCTCGCCCCCCTGGGCGGAACCGGCGACGTGAAGTACCACCACGGTGCCACGGGGACGTGCGTGACGGGGCGTGGGGAGAAGGTCTCCGTCACCCTCATGCCCAACCCGAGCCACCTCGAGGCGGTCGATCCGGTGGTGGAGGGAAACGCTCGGGCGCGGCAGACCGATCGCACCGGGAAACAGATCGCGCACGATCCGACTCGGGTCCTGCCCATCCTCATCCACGGAGACGCCGCCTTCGCCGCCCAAGGCGTGGTGGCGGAGACGATCAACCTGGCACGGCTCGCCGGGTACAGCACGGGCGGGACGCTGCACATCATCGCCAACAACCAAGTGGGGTTCACCACCACGCCGCAGGAAGCGCGCTCCACCGACTTCGCCAGCGATCTGGCGAAGGGATACGACGTGCCGATCGTCCACGTGAACGCCGACGATCCCGAAGCCTGCTTCGCCGCGGTTCAGTTGTCGATGATGTATCGCCAGAAATTCCGTGGCGACGTGGTGATCAACCTGGTGGGGTACCGCCGTCACGGACACAACGAAGGGGACGAGCCGCGGTATACGCACCCGCTCATGTACCGGGTGATCGACACGCATCCCACGGTTCGCGAGCGCTACGCGCAGTCGCTGGCCGACCAACGGGTGGTGGCCTCGGAGGAGGCGGAACGGGAGGCGGCAGCCGTCTGGGACGGGCTCACCGCTACGCTCGACCGCCTCAAGGCCGACCTCGGCGCGGCAGCCGATGAGGGGGAGGAACCCGACCGCGTGTCCGGCGCCTTCGTCGGGGTCGCGGAACCGAGCACTGCCGTGGACGAGGCGCTCCTGCGCGAGTTGAACGAAGAGCTGTTCACCGTCCCCGACGGCTTTCGGGTGAATCGCAAGCTCAAACGGGTGGTGGAACGACACCGAACCGTGCCGGCGGAGGGTGGCACCTTCGAGTGGGCACACGCCGAGGTGCTCGCGTTTGCCTCCCTCGTGACCGAAGGCATCCCTCTGCGGCTGGTGGGCCAGGATACGGTGCGGGGCACCTTCAGCCAGCGCCACCTCACGGTATTCGATGACGAGACGGGGGCGCCCTACACGCCGGTCCAGCATCTGTCCAAGGCCATGGCGCCCTTCGAGCTTCACAACTCGCCGCTTTCGGAGTACGCCGCGATGGGGTTCGAGTACGGGTACAGCACCGCGGCGCCGGAGGCGCTGGTGATGTGGGAGGCACAGTTCGGCGATTTCGCCAACTGCGCCGAGGTCATCATCGACCAGTTCATCATCGCCGGGCTCGCGAAGTGGGGGCAGACCACGCGGCTCACGCTGCTGCTGCCGCACGGCTACGAGGGACAGGGACCCGAGCACTCCAGCGCCCGGCTGGAGCGCTATTTGGCGCTGGGCGCCGAAGGCAACATCCGCGTCGCCAACTGCTCGACGCCTGCACAGTACTTCCACCTCCTGCGCCGACAGGCCAAGCACGAGGAGCTCAGGCCGCTCATCATCATGACACCGAAGAGCCTGTTACGCCTGCCACAAGCCACGTCGCGCCTGGCGGACCTGACGCACGGGGGGTTCCGGCCCGTGCTGGACGATCCCCACGCGCCGGGCACGCGAGAGGACGTGACACGGCTAGCACTCTGCTCCGGGAAGGTCTTCTATGACTTGGTCGGTGCCCCGCAGCGCGCCGCGGCCGCGCACGTTGCAGTCGGACGGATCGAGCTGCTCTATCCCTTCCCCGAGGGCCACGTCGCCATGCTGATCGATGCGTACCCGAACCTCAGAGAACTCGTATGGGTACAGGAGGAGCCCATGAACATGGGGGCGCGCAAGTGGGTGATCCCCGAGCTGCAATCCGTCGCCCCGGAGACGCTCACCATCCGCTTCGTGTCACGGCCGGAGCGGTCCAGCCCCGCCCCGCCATCACGTCCTGCAGAATCCAGTCCAGCAACATCTTGGACTTGCCCACGCCGCTCGCCCCCACCACATAGGTGTGCACCGCCCGCGCTCTCTCC
>CAYGCN010000262.1:0-384 GCA_964348385.1 uncultured Gemmatimonadaceae bacterium | reverse complement strand
TCTATCTGGTGATCTTCACCGGCATGATGTTGCACGGATCGCTCGATAATTGTTCGGCGGCTGGCGAAGTCCGATTATCCTGCGACGTTCGCTACCAGCCGGCGGCCCACGCCACCGAGCAACAACGACTGGTGAGGGAAGTGCTCGCCTAGTCGGTCACCGGACGGTCGGTCAGTCGAAACCGGAACGTCTCTCGGGCAGCGCGCGTCGCATCGCGGTACTCGGGTCCCGTCATCCGTTCCCGGAGCCGTTCGCTAACGGGTAACAACATGGGCGCCGGCTCCCACGCAATCGCCCTGCCCGTCTCCTGGTCCACCACCCAGCCGTGATTGACCGCGAGGTTGGCCTCCACCAAATCCGCTCCCACGAGCGTGTTGCGTAGGG
>CAYGCN010000261.1:0-2597 GCA_964348385.1 uncultured Gemmatimonadaceae bacterium | reverse complement strand
CGGAAGCGTCGATGCACCGGCCTTTGCCGTGGCGGCCACGATCTCGGTCGGGGCCGGTGATGCTTTCAACGCCGGCTTCCTTGCCGGCGTGCATCGTGGACTCACGGTGGAACGGGCACTTCGCGTCGGCAACGCCGTCGCGGCGTTGGTGGTCTCGGGAGCGAGGGGAGCGTTGGATGCGCCGACCCTGGATCGGGTCGAGGACTTCCTGGTGGCTACATAGACCCCGTGCTTTGTGCCACGAGCACCCGCGAAGGGTTGAGAGAGCCCTCGCGAAATTTGTTGACGGCCGACTAAGGGAGGCCTACGTTGGCCGAAAGCGTCTCGTGGAGGTGGGATGGGTGAGCCAAGGAGAGATGAGAGGCGGTCAAGGGGGTAGGGCTGGGGCGCACGCCTCTGCCGTGGTAGGACTTGCCAGATAGCCGCCGCCGGCGGGCGGCGATCCACACGCTCGAGAGGTGCCATTCATGAGACATTCGGCCGCGGTGCTGATCTGTGCGGGTGTGCTCGCCGCATTCCCTCCGGTGGCGGCTGGACAGCCCCCATGCAGCATGTCCGTGGATCCCTACGACTCGGGCGGGGTGCTCGATCCCGCCGAGGCGGTGTACGACGTCCGCTTCTACGATCTCGCCGTGAGCGTGAATCCCGCCGACAGCGCCATCGCGGGACGCCTCGCCCTCCACGCCGTCGCCGTCACCCCGGCGGATCGGGTGGGATTCGACCTCGATACCCTGCTCGGGATCGAGACGATCACGCTCACTGACCGCGACGGGGCCTCGACGCGTCCGTTCCAGCGCTGTGGCGGGCGCGTATTCGTCGAGCTTCCGCGCACGCTGCAGCCGGACGAAACCTTTGCGCTGGAAGTCGAGTACGGCGGTCGGCCGCGGGTCGCGCCGCGGCCCCCGTGGGACGGCGGCTTCACCTGGGCACGCACCCCGTCGGGAGCGCCGTGGATCGCCACGTCGAACCAGATGATCGGGGCGGACGTCTGGTGGCCGGTGAAGGACCACGTGTCGGACAAGCCGGACTCCGTCTCCATCGCGGTCACCGTGCCCGGGAACCTCGTGGTCGCGAGCAACGGACACCTGCGCGCCGTGACGGATCTCCCGGACGGGCGCCGCACCTGGCACTGGTTCGTCTCGACGCCGATCAGCAGCTACAACGTGGCCCTGAACATCGCCCCGTACGAGACGATCGACACGACCATCGCGAGCGTCGCGGGCGACTCGATCCCGGTGAGTTTCTTCGTGCTCCCGGAGGACTACGAGAAGGGCCTGCGGCTCTTCCCGGAGATCTTGGCACACCTGCAGTGGTACGAGCGCCGGATTGGACCATACCCCTTCCGCGCCGACAAGTACGGCGTGGCGCAGACGCCGCACCTCGGCATGGAACACCAGTCGATCATCGCGTACGGCGCGAACTTCGACAATCGCTCGATGACCCGGGGACAGGACTGGGGCTTCGACGCCCTGCACCATCACGAACTGGCGCACGAGTGGTGGGGCAACCTCGTCACCAACGCCGACTGGAAGGACATGTGGGTACACGAGGGAGTCGGCACCTACATGCAGGCGCTCTACCTCGAGGACACCCAGGGCGCGGAGCGGGCGCGCACCTACATGGCGAGCATGCGCCGCTGGGTGACCCCCCGGGCAACGGTCGCGCCACGGGAGGGCCAGTCGGCGCGGTCCATCTATGACGGGCACGACATCTACGTCAAGGGCGCGTGGGTGCTGCACACCCTGCGCTGGCTGATCGGCGACGACGCATTCTTCCGCGCGCTTCGTCGGATGGCCTATCCCGATAGCGCTCTGGCACTGACGTCCGACGGTAGCGCCGTCCGGTTCGTCTCGACCACCGACTTCCAGACCATCGCTGAGGCGGAGAGCGGTCGCGATCTCGGCTGGTTCTTCGACGTCTACCTGCACCGGCCGGAGCTCCCGGTCCTGACGGCGGTGCAGACCGCCGGCACGCTGACGCTGGCATGGGAGACGGCGGTGGGCGACCCGTTCCCGCTCCCCGTGGAGATCCGGATCGGCAGTGACGTCCGGCGCGTCGAGATGCCGGGCGGAAGGGCCAGGCTGTCGGTCCCCGACGGTGCCGAGATCGTCATCGACCCCATGGGCCGGATCCTGAGCGGACGGTAGCAGGTCCCGGCCGCTGGACCCGCGGGCCGGTGGTCGGCCCGGAGCAGGCTCGGCCCGCGCGGGTCGGCAACGCTGACGTCGGAAGCCGACGCGCCCGGCCGGCGGGTGACGCTCGCCCCGTTGCCAGCCGCGCTGCACCCAGCGCACCTCTTTGCGTCAACGCCAGGAGACGACCGTGCAACGCACCGTTCCCAGCCTCGCCACCGTCACCATGCTGCTCATCGTCGCCACCGGGTGCCGTTCCGCCCCGACGGATGAGTGGACCCCGTTGTTCAACGGCCGAGATCTCACCGGATGGACGCCCAAGATCACCGGAAGCGACCTCGGCGAGGATCCGTGGCAGACGTTTCGCGTGGAGGACGGGCTCCTGACCGTGAGCTACGAGAACTACGAGACCTTCGACGGCCGCTTCGGGCACCTGTTCTACGAGGAGCCGTTCTCACACTACCA
>CAYGCN010000260.1:648-2611 GCA_964348385.1 uncultured Gemmatimonadaceae bacterium | reverse complement strand
GACCATCACCTCGGCGCCGTACAGCGTATGACCCTCCGGATCGTGGTTGGTGAACATCCCGTGATCCGTCATGTCCCGCCAGTTCATGTCGATGTCGTAGTCGTCCCACAGGACCACGAGGCTGGCGGCCATCCCGACTACCTGGCCGGTCCGCTCGTCCTCGGCCACCAGTTGGCCGTCGGGAAAGGCGTGCAGATGTGAGGCGAGTTGGCGCTCCGACCACGGTGTGCCCCCCGGATACACCGCCTGAGACAGCGCGATGATCGCGGGGAAATCCGCACTACGCGTGGGGCGGACGCGAATAGGCGCGCGCTCGATCACAACGTCACGACCTCCGGCTGTGCGACCAGTTCCGTGGTGCGGCGCGAATCCTCGAGCGGGAGTACCGTTCCGGTCGTCCGGCTGCTCTCGATGGTCTCGAGGTTCAGCTCACCGATGATCATCATCTCCTGGTTGGGATTTCCCTCCGCCAAGATCCCGTCACGCGAGAACGGGAAGTCACTCGGCGTCAGGATCGCGGCCTGTCCGTAGTTTAGATGAACGGCCGGAACCATGGGGAGCGATCCCACCGTGTGCGACTGAATCACATACAGCTGGTTTTCGATGCTCCGTGCATGGGCACAGTACTTCACGCGCGGGTAGCCCTACCGGTCATCCGTACAACTGGGGACAATGAGGATGTGGGCTCCCTGGCGTGCCGCCGCTCGTGCGATTTCCGGGAACTCCACGTCGTAACAGATCGTGATGGCCATCCTGCCGAAGTCGGTCTCGAACACGCGCAGCTTGTCCCGGGGCGCGACCTTCCAGTCCTCGTTTTCGAAGCGCGTCATGTGCAGCTTGCCCTGGATGCCGAACCCTCCTCCGGGGCCAAAGAAGTAGCTCTCGTTGTGGAGACGGTTGTCCTTGGCATCGAGCACCGGGATGCTGCCCCCCACCACGTAGAGCTGATGCCGCTTGGCGAGGGTCGCGAACATCTCGAGGTACCGGGGAACCTGCGCCGCGAGATCGCGGATCTGCTCGACGATGGGCCGCCGCACGTTGCCCAGCGTGAGCAATTGCACCGTGAAGTACTCGGGGAAGACGACCAGGTTGCAGCGGTAGTCAGCCGCTGTCTCCACCAGCGCCTCGACCTGGGCCTGAAAATCCTCGAATCGGGCCACCGGACGAATGAAATACTGGAGCGATGCCACGCGGAGTCGTTGCATAGGATCTCTGTTTCGGTAAATGCTCGGCCCCGAGGTCGAACGTTGGACCTCGGCCATCGACGTAGGAACTGCAACTTAATGTGTTTGAAGAGGTTGTGCGAGTGGGTGACACGGGAGAGGGCCTCAGGGAGGCCCTCTCCCGGGAGGCCTACCGGGGCTGCGACAGGGCCGCTTGCGCCGCCGCCAGGCGAGCGATCGGGACCCGGAACGGTGAGCAGGAGACGTAGTTCAGGCCGGCCTGGTGGCAGAAGGCCACGGAACGCGGATCGCCACCGTGCTCCCCGCAGATGCCGATCTTGAGCCGCGGGTTCCTGCCGCGTCCCTTCTCGACCGCCATCAGGACCAGGGCGCCCACGCCCAACTGATCCAGTGTCTGGAACGGATCGTCCGGCAGAATCCCGCCTTCGACGTACGATGGGAGGAAGCGGCCCGCGTCGTCCCGCGAGATGCCGAACGTCGTCGGGGTGAGGTCGTTGGTGCCGAAGGAAAAGAACTCGGCGACGTCCGCGATCTGATCGGCGGTGACGCACGCCCTCGGGATCTCGATCATGGTTCCCACCACGTAGTCCACCCGCTGATTGCGGGCTTGAAATACCTGTTCCGCCGTCGTGCGCACCAGATCCGTTTGGCGCCGGAGCTCCTCCGCATGCGAGACCAAGGGCACCATGACTTCCGGGTGCACATCGATGCCGTCGGCCGCGACCGTGCACGCGGCCTCGAAGATGGCGCGCGCCTGCATCTCGGTGATCTCGGGATAG
>CAYGCN010000260.1:0-638 GCA_964348385.1 uncultured Gemmatimonadaceae bacterium | reverse complement strand
CCAAGCCGGCAGCCGCGGTGCCCGAGCATCGGGTTGGTCTCGTCGAGGGTCTCGAGCGTCTTAATCACCACCGTGGGATCGAGCCCCACGGCCTTGGCGACACTCGCCGCCTCATCGGCATCGCGGGGCAGGAATTCGTGCAGGGGTGGATCCAGGAGACGCACCGTGACCGGATAGCCGTCCATGGCTGTGAAGATCCCGATGAAGTCCTCCCGCTGCATGGGGAGCAGCTTGTCGAGCGCGCGGCGCCGCTCCTCGACGGTCTTCGCAAGGATCATCTCCCGCATCGATGAGATACGGTCGCCCTCGAAGAACATGTGCTCGGTGCGACACAGCCCGATACCCTCGGCGCCGAAGCGGCGCGCCCGCTCCGCGTCTCGCGGTGTGTCGGCGTTCGTCCGCACGCGCAGGGTCCGACGCTCGTCGGCCCACTGCATGAGCTGCTCGAAATCGTCGCCGAGGCCGGGCTCGACGAGCGCCGTCTGTCCCAGGATCACCCGTCCGGTGGATCCATCGAGCGTAATCCAATCCCCCTCGCCCACGGCCGTCCCGTCGACCTCGAATCGTCGCGCGGCCTCGTCGACGACGATGTTCTTCGCGCCGGCCACGCAGCACTTGCCCATGCCGCGGGCCACCAC
>CAYGCN010000259.1:0-2703 GCA_964348385.1 uncultured Gemmatimonadaceae bacterium | reverse complement strand
CGGCGCGGTTTCTGACCTGCGCAACCTGGAGCGATCGCTGGAGAGCGCTCGATCAGAGGCGCAGATCGCGGTTCGGTCCTGGATCAGCTACCGCAACGGCGATCGCTTGCCCATACCAGGTTGCGCCGGGTTCTCGAACTGGACAATGGATCACCTCCTTTCAAGAGTTCCAAAGACGGGCGTGAACGCTGTATGCATAGGGCGAAGTCGCCCCTGGGGCAATACCCTGTGGGCGGCCGTCCAGCTACGTTCCGTCCCACGGCACCGGACCCGACACGACGACCCCGGCCTTCGACACTCGACCTATGCCCGCACCGCTCTCGCGGATCAGTCTGACGCTCCTGCTAATCTTCACGCTTGGCACGCCGCTCGCGGCGCAGGTGAACGTGGAGGCTCTTCGTCGTGATCCCGATCGCCCGGGGCTATCGGGCATGCTGGCGCTCGATTTCGCGCTGCGCGCCGGCAACGTGGATCTGCTCCAGCTCTCGGTCAACGGACGCCTCGATCGCGTCGGGGGGCCGTCCGCGTCCTTCCTGGTGGTGAGCGGTGACCTCGGGCTGCAAGGGGAAAATCGGTTCGCCAATGCCGGGCTCGTCCACGTGCGACACGCCCATCACCTCCGCCCGTGGCTCGCCGTGGAGGCGTTCGGCCAACTCAACTACGAGGAACCCCGCCTGCTGGACTTCCGCGCCCTTGCCGGCGCCGGCCTGCGCGTGCGCGCGATCGATCGTGACCAGTTCCGGCTGTCGGTGGGGTCCGGGTACATGTTCGAGCACGAGCGCCTGGACCTGCCGGACAGCGCGAGCCATCCCATGCGAACCTCCGTCTCTCGCTCGAGCAGCTACGCCTCTCTCTGGGCCACGCCCACGAGTTCCGTCGTGCTCGGCGCCACCGTGTATGCGCAGCCGCAGATCGACGACGTGCGGGACGTGCGGATGCTCGGCGATGTGTCGCTCTCCGTCGGCGTGACGCAGGCGATCGCGATGGTCACGGCATTCAACATGCGCTACGACAGCCGCCCCCCCGACGGCAAGGAGCGCGGGGACGTAGCGCTCAAGACGGGCATCTCCGTCAGCTTCTGAGTTGCGCTCTCGCCCCGTCAGCGGATCGGCAGCGACACCGACAGCTGGTGCGTCGTCACCGTCACGTCCTGCAGCGTAAGCGGGCCACCGGGGGCGACGACGATGTCGTTGGCGAGTGCCGCGTCGAAAAACCGTGATTCGGCGGTCGGCGTCCACGCCACTCCCGGCCTACCCGTCCCGGTGGTGATACGCCCCATGTAGCGCAGCTCGGCCTCGCCGATGCGGAGGCGGGCACCCCAGCTCGGCACCCACTCCATCCACTGTTCGTCCTGCCGCCGCGTGATCTCGGTCACGTTGTCCCACTGATCCAGATGGTAGTCGTACGCACGGATATGCAGTCCCAGCTGAAACGCAGCCGGCCCAATGGCCTGCGACACGCCGACGCTGACGTACGCATTCGAGTGCCGGAACGCGTTCTCGATCGTCTTGCCGCCAGGGAGGATGCTGTCCCCGCTGACCGTGATCACCGTGTCGGCCGCCTCGGCCCAGGTGTCGCTCGTCGCGGGCTCATACACCAGATCCAGGCCGAACGTCAGATTCCCGGCGGTCTTGGCAATCCCGATCCCGATGTCGAAAGCCGTGCTGTGTCCGGGATCCCGGGGGATGTTCACCAGCTCATAGTTCGGGATCTTGGGGTGGGACTTGCGATTCGCGGTGAGTATCCCGCCCACGCGCCAGCCACTGCGACCGACGGGCTGGACGTATCCCAGATGGGCTCCCCACGTGCGCGTCTTGTCGAGGTTGTTCTCGATGCGCTCGCGCGGCTCCCAGATCCAATTGGTGGTGTCCACCACGACCCACTCGACATAGGCCACGTCGTGGTCCATGTCGAAGCGATTGTGCACCAAGACCGCCTCCAGGGTTCGCCCACCGCCGAACGACTTCGTGAGCCCGATCCGGAAATCCTGCGTGCTCCCAGACTGCTCGATGGAGGACGCCATGGCGTAGAGGTGCTCGACGCCGTCCACGGCGTTGAGGTCCGACAGGAACGTGCTGGCGCCCAACGCCATGTCGCCAGGGAGTACCGTGCCAAGGGTCAGGAACACGTACTTGTTGGTCGCAGAGCGGCGCGACAGCGCGTCGGGTGGTAGGACGGTACGCTCGAAAAAGGGACCCGGCCAGAAGACCTGATCGCCGGCCTTCAATTGCTGCAGAGCGGCCATGCCGCCGCCGAACGCGCTCCCCGAACGGAACAGCACACCGACCGGGAGCGACCGGGCACTGCCGGCATTCTGAGACATGCTGTAGAAGGTCGGTGCGGCGAAGATCCGAGACTCGGAGAGGCGAGCCCCTTTGGCCGGATTGACGAAGGGGTCCAACAGGTCGTCATCCAGCGCAATGCCGACACCTCCCATGCCGAGCCTGTCCGAGGGGAACAGCAGAAACTGGTCTCCTGCCGCGACCGGGATCGTCTTGAGCGAAATGACCTGAGCCGTGACTACGGTCGGGAGCGCGAGGAGAAGCGACGCGAACAGCATCGCACGGTGGTGCATGACTCGATTGCCTTTCATTGACGTTCTCCTGCTTGCGGCGAAAGTACTCCGCTAGTGGGGACACTTGGCTCGAGTGCGTGGAGGCCAGGGGTCATCGACGACCGTCAACTGTCATCATGGGCGCTGAC
>CAYGCN010000258.1:0-2741 GCA_964348385.1 uncultured Gemmatimonadaceae bacterium | reverse complement strand
CGTCGGGCTCGTCCGGCTCCTGGCCGTTCAGGCGGCCTTGGCATCTCGCGCCTTCCCGCTGCCTCGATCAATGGGCTGCATCTTACGCCCGATCCACAGCTGGTGCCCGATGGCCAGCACGCTGCTCAGCATCCAGTAGAGCACGAGGCCCGACGCAAACTGATAGAAGAGCACGGTCATCATGATCGGGCTGTAGAACGTCCAGAAGCCGTCCACGGTCGCAAGCGCAACGAGGAAGAGGCCCCACCAGACCGCGTTCTTGCGCTGCCCCGGTCGGCAGGCATCTTTGCCCCCAGTCGTTGCCGCCTGAAGGCGATCCCGCACGCTGCAACGTTCAGAGTGTGGGTGCACAGTGCAGTACACTCAACGTTCGGCCAAGGAGGACCATGACTCCTCGAACGGTGATGCTCCTTGGCGCGGTCTGCGCAGTTGCAACGGCCTGCAATCCCTACCCGCGGATCGTGTGTACGCCCGGGACGATCACGGCGTGCTTCGGCATCGACGTGTCCTTCCGTGCCATGCCCGGCGATTCCACGGAGATCACGCTCCGCGTGCAGAACCTGCGGGGCACCGTCTCCAGCGACAACTCGGCGTGGTCGCAGCTGCTCTACCTCCGGGTGTACCGCAACATGGACCCGCCCCTGGGGTTTCCTGCCGCTGGCCCCATCACGCCGACCTGGGATGCCACGGTGCAGACGCTCGGCCCCGCGCCCCCCAAATCGGGGTGGCAGAACACCGGCGTCAGCTCGCCGAGCTTCGTGAGCGAATGGGTGGCGACCGGCGGGACCTACGGCACGAACGTGGGCTACGTCTCCGGAAGAGACTCCACCTACAACCAGCAGGTGAATGCCGGTGCCGGCCTGCGGACGTATGCCGGGCCCGGCACCGCCCCCGGATGGGTGACGTTCAGCTTCGTGGCCGCACGACCGGTCACGGCGTCCGATGTCGGCGTCCAGCTGTCGGCCTGGGCGTCCCTGCTGCCTGCGGCCACACTCCCGGTGCCACAGCAGCTGGGATGCCAGGTCATCGCGGGCGGAGGCCCGGTGTCACCCGATTGCACCTTCTTGCCGTACGACCTTCCCTAGCACGGTGGCTCCGCGTGGAGGCCGCTGGCTGCTCGAGCTGACGTGCCTGGTTCAGGCCGACCTCTCACTAACGTGGCTGCACTCGTGCGTCACGGTGCGCCCAGGACCTTACACAACGACACCCGCTGCGTTGATGCCGTGTGTCGCACAAAGCGCCGCAGTGTAGTCCTTTGGGCTGATTGTGCCTACGTATTCCAAGCCCCGCTCCTTGCAGGTCGCGTCATCGACCTTTTCGAATCAGAGCCTCGTTGAGCTGGTGATCGTGTTGCAAGACCGACGCGCCTGCCCACAAGCGCCAGTCGCGTGTGTACCGTGTCAGGAGGGAGGAAATGAACACCCGTGGTGTTCTATCAACGATCTCGGCGGTTTCCGTCACCACGTTGAGCACCATGTTGCGCTACGCCATCCCAGTGGCTCTGATCGTGTCAGTGGTCGGGTGTGACACCACTCGTGACAAGTGCGGCCGCTGCGTCTCAAATGCTGACTGCGATCCTGGCCTGTGGTGTCGCCAGTTCGATGACGGTCGCTGGCGTTGCTCTTCGGGGGAGTTCAACATCTGCTCCTGGGTGTCTGACGTGACGGGGCCTGAGGTCAGGGCTACTCTCAATCTCCAGGTGCGACCAGACTCGACGGGCTGCTCGGAGCCATCGGACTAAGCAACTCGCACGATCGCCGGGACGGCCGAGGCGCCGGACCGGCTCGGCCTCGTCAGGGACTGTCCTTCCCCTCGGCTCAGGGCACCGGCAGGTTGGTGAGCCAGGCCTCGCGCAGCGCCACCTGCTCAGCCGTGGCATCCGGATCGAATCGGAGGATGTGCCGTTCGACCTTCTCGACCAGCTTCTTGGCGCACGTCATCTCGACTTCGTCCTCGCCCCTCATGACCTTCAGCACGAACGGCTCGTCGGCCTCCAACGTGTGAAACTTGGTGAACGCGTCCTGGGCGGTCGCCATCGTGACCTCGAGCTCGTCCATGGCGAGCAGGACGTCTCCGGCGGCCAGCCCACATGCGGATGCCACCTCCGCGACGCGGACGACGGTCAGGCGATCCCCGTGCACCCCGACCTGCATGCCGAAGGACGGTTCCATCTCCCCGGTACGTCGTTCCGGGATGTACCCGACACCGACGTGGGCAAAGAGCTCCTCGAGCGGCAGGGGCTGCGTGTCGCGGATGTAGCGCTCGAAAAACGGGCGGATCCCCGGATAGGTCATCGCCGTGATCTCATCGAAGAACCCGGCCTCACCGAACGCGGTGTCCGGCCCGTACGTCGAGGCCAGCTCCAGCAGGACTTCTCGCAGGCCGCGCCGACCCTGGGACCGCGACAGGATCTCGAGATCCAGCAGCCCGGCGACGATGGCTCCGCGCTGGTAGATGTTGCCCCACTCCTGTTGGCCCTTGACCGAGTAGGACTTGAGGCTCATGTCGCTGATGGTCCACCGTGGATCGTAGCCGTCGTTCGCCTGCAGCTTCCCGCTGAGCCGAGCCAGATAGGTCTCCGGATCGATCACGCCGCCACGCACCTGCGAGATCTGGGCCATCCACTCGGTAGCGCCCTCGTACAGCCACACGTGCTCCGACGGTGTCGGCGCCACGAAGTTGAACTGCTCGATGATCTCGCTGTGGATGTTGAGCGGCGTCACGATGTGGAGGAACTCGTG
>CAYGCN010000257.1:616-2766 GCA_964348385.1 uncultured Gemmatimonadaceae bacterium | reverse complement strand
CCAATGCCGACGTCGCGCCGGACATCTACGGCGGCACCCTCCACGCCGGCGACGTCTTTCTCCTGGCCTCGGACGGACTCACCGGCATGCTCGAAGACTACGAGTTGCACTCGATCCTGAGTTCGGACCGCACGGTGGGCGAATTCGTGGACTCGCTCATCGCGGAAGCCAACCGGCGGGGCGGCCTGGACAACATCACGGTCATCGTCGTCCGGATCGACGCGGTCGAGCGTTCCGCCCCCACCGAGTGAGCGTCGGACCGAATCCGGACGCACTCGGACGGGTTGTGGCCGACCATCTCGGCCCCCTCCTCTACGCGCTGGAGACGTGCGCCCTCACCATGGAGCAGGCAAACCGGCAGGAGGAAGCACGGTACTACCGCGCACTCGCTGCCCGGCTCGCGGAGGCCGGCGGCTCCCCTCCCACGACGGACACCGAGACCCCACCGGCCGACTAGCGGGCCGATACGAACAGCGTCCCCGCGTCGAGATCGGCTCTCATCTGCAGTGCCGACCGCTCGACGAGGGCCAGCATCGGTGCGGGATCCACCCGAACCGCCTCGCCGACGAACACCCGCAGGCGACGCGCCTGCATGTGCAGCTCCTCGGTGATGGCGTGGATTCCCAGGAGGTCCGCCCGGTCGTTCGCGCCGATCTGCTCGGTGCGGCCGTCCCGCATGCGGAGCGGGAGGTCCACCGCCACCATGGCGGGCTTCGCCGGGAAGTCCAGGAGCACCGTGCCGTGGCGCAGCCCCAGCTGCTCGGCGACGCGGTTCTCGACGCGCTCCAGTAGGTCCGGATCCGTCGCCATCCAGTCGTCGCCGCCCGAAGGCAGTTCGCGCGCGCGGATGTCGAGCGCCCGCTTGTACAGCTGTCGCCGCCGAAGACGGTCGGAGAGCCGGGTGTCCGGCAATCCCCGCACCGCGTCCATCAGCATTTCGTCGGTGCTGTCGGCGATCCACTCGGCGTCGAGATGACCGGCAGCCAGGGCCGAGCGGATCAGTCGCTTGAACATCGCCGTCGCGCTCCGCACCGCGTGGTGCCAGTACACGTTGCGGTACATCTGGTATTTGGCGAAGAGGAGCGACTCCAGCGCGCTCACCCCCTTTTCGTGCACTCCCACGCGGTGCGACCCCTCCGGCCCCGACACGAGGGTGATCGAGTACAGCAGGCGGTCCACGTCGACGGCACCGTAGGGGACGCCGCACATCCACGCGTCGCGGGTCAGGTACTCGATCTTGTCGAGGTCGAGGGAGCCGGCGATGAGTCCCTGCAGTGGACTCGCACTCGTTCCCCGTATGAGCGCCACCAGGCGATCCACGAGATCGGGGATATCGAAGGCGCCGAGCGCGTCGCGCAGTTCGGGGTGGCGGAAATGGTGAGCCGCGAGCATCTCGTGCGAGTCGAGCCCGGCCTCCTCCAGTGCATGCGAGAACGGGTAGTGTCCGACGTCGTGGAGGAGCGCGGCCAGTGGGATGGTGGCGAGATCGTGGCTGTTCAGGTCACCGAGCTCTCCGTGTTCAGCGAGCTGTGCCAGCGCACGCCGGGCGAGATGATACGTGCCGAGGGCGTGCTCGAATCGGGAGTGGGTAGCGCCGGGGTAGACGAGGTAGGCGTGTCCCAGCTGCCGGACGTACCGGAGCCGCTGGGCGGGGGCGCTGTCGACCACGCGGAGGCTGCGCGCGTCGATCTGGATGTTGTTCCAGACGGGGTCTCGGACGACCTCGAAATCCCCGGCCAGCGCCATCGATCTCTAAGGTGTGGTGGGCCCGGCGGCCCGTACCGCGTGGTCCACCTGGTCTTCGTAGGTGCGGAAGTTGTCGCGGAACATCCGGCCAAGCTTCGCGGCCTGCTGGTCGTACCGCTCGGGGTCACTCCACGTCGAACGTGGCGTCAGGATCGTCTCCGGGACGCCGGGGACGGTGAGCGGCACCTGGAAGCCGAACACGGGGTCCGTCCGCGTCGCCACGTCGTTCAGGTCGCCGCTGAGCGCGGCCCGGACGAGGGCGCGGGTGAACGGCAGGTTGATGCGATGGCCTTCGCCGTATGGCCCGCCGGTCCAGCCGGTGTTCACGATCCAACACCGGGCGCGGTGTGCCGCGATCCGCTCGCCCAGCATGGTCGCGTACACGCTCGGGTGCCGGGGGAGGA
>CAYGCN010000257.1:0-606 GCA_964348385.1 uncultured Gemmatimonadaceae bacterium | reverse complement strand
ACGGCGCGCCGAAGCAGGCGCTGAAGGTCGCCTTGGGCTCCGTCACGCCGCGCTCTGTCCCGGCGACTTTCGCCGTATAGCCCGACAGGAAATGGTACATGGCCTGCTCCGACGTGAGCCTGGCCACGGGCGGCATGATGCCGAACGCGTCCGCTGTCAGGAACACCACGTTGTTGGGATGTCCCGCTCGTCCCTCGGGGAGGTGGTTCGGGATGTAGTGGATGGGATACGAGGCCCTGGTGTTCTCGGTGATGGAATCGTCGTTCAGGTTTACACGCCGGCTCGCCGGATCGACCACGACGTTCTCGAGAATGGTCCCGAACATCTGGGTCGTCGCATGGATCTCGGGCTCGCCGTCGACCGACAGCCGGATGATCTTGGCATAGCAGCCGCCCTCGAAGTTGAACACGCCGTCGGCACTCCAGCCGTGCTCATCGTCGCCGATCAGGCCCCGCGTCGGATCGGCCGAGAGCGTGGTCTTTCCGGTCCCCGAGAGCCCGAAGAAGAGGGCGACGTCTCCCGCCTCACCCACGTTCGCCGAGCAGTGCATCGGCAGGACCCCGCGTGCCGGATAGATGAAGTTCAGGATGCTGAACATCGACTTCT
>CAYGCN010000256.1:0-2799 GCA_964348385.1 uncultured Gemmatimonadaceae bacterium | reverse complement strand
TGTCCGGCGAGACCGGCGTCACGCCGCTGCGGCCGGCGTGCGCCTCGGGAGCAGCCGCCGCACGACGAAGGCCAGGATCAGCGCCACGGCAAACGCGCACACCACGACCGGTCCGGTTGGTAGGTCGCTTTGGTAGGAGACATACAGGCCGGCGATGGTCGCCAAGGTCCCCGTCGTCCACGCCACGGCCAGCATCCGACCCGGGCTGGACTGGAACAGGAACGCGATGACGGCCGGGATCACGAGGAAGCTGAATACGAGCAGCACCCCGGCGATCGCGACGGACGACGTCACCACCACGCCGAACAGCGCGTAGAAGAGGAAGTCCCATCCCGCCACCGACCACCTCTTCTCTCGGGCCACGTCCGGCTGCAGGGAGATGGTGAGGAAGCGCTTGCGGAGGAGCCAGTGCACGAGCCCGAGGACCGCATAGACTAGTCCAGTCTTGACGATCTGAGGCCAGGTCACCCAAAGCAGGCTCCCCGTCAAGAGGTGCTCGACGTTCTCGGCACCCCGCGGTGACTGAGACGCCACCAGCAGCGTCGCGGCCGACGCGACGACAAAGACGATTCCGATGATGGCCTCCTGGGGTACGCGGTCGTGTTCCATGCGACTCGCGCTGAAGATCCCGGCCGCGAGGAGCGTTGCGCCAAGGGCGATGAGATAGCCGGCCTCTCCCTCGGGTAACCCCGTCACTCCGGCGAGCCAGTCGGACAACCCTAGGCCGGCTGCGGCCCACCCGAAGGCGGCGACCTGTGCCAGGGCGAGGTCCACGAATATCACGCCCCGGGCGATGATGTGGATACCGAGGTAGCCGAGGATCCCGGCTAGAATCAGGGAGGCGACCAGGGCGGGCAGCATCAGTTCGAGCATGATGACTCTCGCATCAGGACGGGGCTGTCACGAGAAACAAGACCGGCCTACGGATGTCCCACAGTGGTCCCGCGAAAACCGGCTGCCAGCGCAGAGACCCACCGATCGATCAACTGGAAGTATTCGTCCACACCGGACTCGCCGCCCACGTGCTCCGGAACGATGACGGCCGTTGCGCCCGTTCGCGACGCCACTCGCTCGACTTGCGTCCGGCTGAAGTAGTTGGCTGCAAACAGGACCGGGATCTGCTCACGCTGAATGAAGTCGATCACCTCCGCCACGTGTCCGGGTGCCGGCGGGATCCCCGGCTTCGGCTCGACGTACATTGCGCACTCGATCTGAAACCGGTGGCTGAAGTACGCCCAGTTCTTGTGGTAGCACACCATGCGCCGGTTGCGGAACGGTACCCCTTCGCCGAGCCATCCGCCGACGTAGGTCGTGAGCGGCCTGTCCCGGAAGGATTGGGACTGCGCAAACTCCCAGAACCTGTCTTCCCGTGCCAGCGAAAACAGGGTCTCCCCGCCGAGCATCTCCACCAACTGATCGCCGAATAGACGTCGGAGGATCCGATCCTCGAACCGCCGCAGGTTGGCGTCGTACGTCACCCCGTTGCCAGGATCGATACGCCTGAGACCGGCTACGATATTCCGGGCGATGCTGATGGCATTGATCGGATCGGTGTGGATGTGGGGATTGCCGAACACATGGACGTCTCCACCCGTTCGTGACACGCTTTGCGGAATGTCGCGCAGGGTGATACCGGCATATGCGGTCACGTGTCCGGGACCGCCCTCGAGAATCTTCGGATTGTTGGCGCGGTCAAGGAGCGCCGGAACCCACAGCTCGAGATCCAACCCCGTCACGATGAACAAGTCGGCTCGCTGCATCATGACCGCGAAACTCGGTCGCGGCGTGACGAAATGAGGGTCTTCGTCGCCCCGTGCAATGGCCTGGACATCGGCGAGGGGACCCGTGATCTCACGTGCGATCGCCGCGTAGGTGGGGAGCGTGGCCACCACCCGGAGCTTCTGCTGTGCTGCCGCCGGTCCCGCAAACCCTGCTGCAGCGACCATTACGAGCAGGAGCCGCAATGAGATCGTGCGGTTGCGAGGCTGATGGCAGCGTGTGTATCGCGACATCGGTGTAACTCCCCTCGTCTCAGTAGGTTTCGTGCTTGTGCGGACCCATGGCCCAGACCACTTGCAGGAGCGCCGTGTGACTCGCACCCAGACCGCGGGGCTTCACCAAATTGTATTGCAGCCGGATGCGCACCCATTCACTCTGCCACCAGGAAATGCTGGGAACCACTTGCACGATGCTGGGATCGGTGCCGTAGCCGTCGAGGTAATCGGCCCGCAGGCCCAGCACCCATCGCCGGCCCGTGCGATAGTTCACTTGCCCGTAGCCCCCGTGCCCGGTCTCGACCACTCCGTCCATGTCCTTTCGAGCGAAGTACCACTCTGCCTTGACAAGCAGCTCCTGGTACAGTGCCCTGCCGCGCGGGACCCAACGGAACGCGAGATCGGTGACGATCAGGCGGGAAGTGGCCAGCAGGTCGTCGTTCCGCCCCCACACGCCGGAGGCGCCAAGCTGGACGTAGGTTCCGGCGCTCACGTCCTGTCCCGCCGGAACCCTACCGTAAATGGTGACAGTTACGCTTTGATGGGGGGGAGGATTTTTGTCGAAATAATTTTGCGCGCCTCCCGTTCCATCTCCCCAAATTACAGTCCTCGCTGCATCTAGAAAAAGATTGTAATTCAGGGCCTCACCTCCCTTCAGCATACGCCTGGGAGTAAACGTAGGCGCGCCCCCCTTGCCGAGGTCGATCGTAATGTTTTTATCTTTCGGATCGCAAGCATACGTTACGCTACCGGTGGAATCCAGAGGCGCTGGACTGAAAACATTGTAACTCCCGAAGCTCACGGA
>CAYGCN010000255.1:0-2815 GCA_964348385.1 uncultured Gemmatimonadaceae bacterium | reverse complement strand
CCGGCGGCCCCGGCTATCAGGTTCCTACGGCATTGAGCACGCTGCCACTCTTGTCGTACACACCCCCCAAGCCGTGTTCGCTGCCAGGGTGGCCACGGAGGAAGCTATCGGCTTGCGGCTCGGCACGGGGTGACATCGGTCACAGGCTGGCAAGCTCAGCCGTCAGTCGTGGAGGGCTTTGTACCGGCCTCGATGCTCATGATTCCTCCTCCGTGCGTTCCAGGTAGTCCGACAGCGCGTCGAATTGCGACGTCCAGATTTGACGGTAGCGCTCCACCCAGTCGGCCGCGTCCTTGAGCGGTGTCGCGTCGCGTCCGCATCGGCTCACCCGTCCGTCGCGGGTACACCGCACCGGGCCACCTTCTCTAACACCCTCAGGTGCTTGGAGATAGCTGGCCTGGAAATGGAGAACGGGTGCGCCAGCGGCCGACGGATGCATCCCCCTCCGAGAGCCGGGCGAGGATTTGGCGCCGGGTCCCGTCGGCCAGTGCGGCAAAGACGCGATCCAGGTCAGGATGATGAGTAACCATCTGGTTACCAATGTGTCCTGATTGTAGATCATGTCAGCCCAGCCGCGACCACCTGGTGTCAGCGCGGCAGGCGCACCACCTTGTGTCCCCATCGATCTCGCGTCCTGGGTTCTGGATGTGTACCGCCCTCGTCGTGGGCAACATGATTGGCTCGGGGGTGTTCCTGCTGCCGGCGTCGCTGGGCCCGTTCGGCGGGATCAGCATCGTTGGATGGTTGGTGAGTGCAAGCGGGGCCATCTGCCTGGCACTCGTTTTTGCCAGACTTGGCCGGATCGTACCGAAGACCGGCGGGCCATACGCCTATGCCCGCGATGGGTTCGGAGACCTCGGCGCGTTTCTCGTGGCATGGTCGTACTGGATCTCGATGTGGACCACCAATGCCGCACTCGCCGTGGCGTTCACCAGCTATCTCACGGTCTTCTGGCCGGCCCTCGCCACGACGCCGCTCCTGGCTGGCGTGGCATCACTCGCAAGCGTGTGGCTACTCACCGGGGTGAACGTGTCCGGAGTGCGTACGGCCGGTGCCGTGCAGGTGGTCACGACCGTGCTGAAACTCCTGCCGCTATTCGCGATCTGCGCGGTCGGCCTCTTCTTCTTCAACGTTGAGCACTTCCTGCCGTTCAACGCGAGCGATAGCGGAACGCTGCCTGCCGTGAGTGCGACCGTGACCCTTACCCTGTGGGCGTTCCTCGGCCTCGAGTCGGGCACCGTCCCCGCCGGCGACGTGCGCGATCCCGAGCGTACGATTCCCCGCGCGACGGTGGTCGGGACCCTCATCGCCACGGTCGTCTACATCCTGGGCACCGTGGTGGTCATGGGGATCATGACCCCTGCCGTCCTGGCCCAATCCACCGCCCCGTTCGCCGACGCTGCGCGCGTGATCTGGGGCTCGTGGGGTGCCTACGTGCTCGGCGGGGGGGCGGCGATCTCCTGTTTCGGTGCGCTCAACGGCTGGATTCTGCTCTCGGGACAGCTTCCGTATGCCGCCGCGCGTGACGGGTTGCTCCCGCGCCCGCTCGCCCGCCTCTCGTCGCGTCGCACGCCCGCGGTGGGAATTCTGGTGTCGAGCATCATCTCGAGCGTCCTCATTGCCATGAACTACACGAGGGGCCTCGTCGCCGCGTTCACGTTCATGATCCTGTTGGCCACGCTCGCCACCCTCATCCCGTACGTGTTCTCGAGCCTCGCGGCGTTCCTGCTCCGGGCGCCAAGCGGTGATCGGGGCAGCCGGCTCGGGCTCGGCGCCGCGATTGTGGCTGGCATCGCGTTTCTGTATTCGCTCTGGGCGATCGGCGGTTCGGGGGAAGAAGCAGTGTTCTGGGGCTTCCTGCTGATCGTCGCCGGGTTACCCGTCTACGTCGGGATGGTGTGGTGGCGACGGGCTCATAGCGCCCGCGAGTGAGATCGCTGCTCCCCCGTCACGCACGGGGGGCAGGAGGTTTGCGTTACGCGGCGGGAGGCTGGGTCGGCGCCACGACGCCGTTCCTCCGTGCCAGGGTGGCCCCGACGAGAACGCCCAGTGCGCCAACCAGCGGATTGACGAACGCGATCCACGTCGGCTGCCGGCTCACCGTAGACGCTTCGAAGACGCTCGGATTGGCGGTCCGCACGTTGGGTGTGGTGGGCTCGGCGTTCATTGCGCCGAGCGCCATGGCGAACCCCAGTACCAGCACCACCACGGCCAGGACCTTGGGTGGTCCCGCGCTTCGCGCGATCGCGGCGGCGGTCAAACCTCCCACGATCGCAGCGCCGATCGAGAGCGCGAAGCTCACCACGATCCAGAGTACGGTGACGTCGTACGTCCCGGGCTGGTAGGTCCGGTCCGCGCCGAGCACGAGGTAGGCGATCGAGAAGGTCCCGAACACGACTGCTGCCATGACGACGTAGCCCAGGACAACGCTTGCGACTGCTCGACCCATGGTGATGCCCTCCGGTGGCTGATTGCGAAGAAAGGCGGGAGTATCGCTTCTGACTCGTCTGGATCAGCGACCGCCAGAGAATGTGTCGCAGTCGCGGGGGTCTCCGCCGCCAGGATGCCGCCGAGGCCCGATCCCGCCGCGGCGGCCGAGGGGACATCGCCCGGCCGCTGGCCTCGCCGGTCCTCGACGTTCGTGCTCCGTTTCCCGCGGGTCCATCTCATGGTCGGTGCTCCGAATCCGTACCGAGGCCAGGGGTGGCAAGGCTCACCCCGCCCCGCGGGATGGCAACCCGCGGCCACCAGCTATGGACGGTGTGCCAAAACACCGCGGACCGCCTCATTGCGAGATGCGGAACGACGGCGTGAT
>CAYGCN010000254.1:0-2825 GCA_964348385.1 uncultured Gemmatimonadaceae bacterium | reverse complement strand
AGCGGAAGCTCCGGAGCGGGCAGTCCGTTACATTCGTTGAGAGGTCGGTCGCGCAGTGGCACGGCACAAACTACCCGACGGAGGAGCGACTGCACAAGGAATCATGACGCGCTTCCGCCTAGTGATCGTGGCTAACACGCTTCCAGTGCGTCTGGCGAGCGCTGAGGACGACGAGCAGTGGGAGCCGAGTCCTGGTGGGCTCGCCTCGGCTCTGGCGCCCATCGCACGGCGCGAAGGCGGGGCGTGGATCGGG
Organism: uncultured Gemmatimonadaceae bacterium; assembly: GCA_964348385.1. Lineage (GTDB taxonomy): Bacteria > Gemmatimonadota > Gemmatimonadetes > Gemmatimonadales > GWC2-71-9 > JAOTVV01. Next base: position 2,572 of record CAYGCN010000254.1, on the reverse strand, counting down.
TGGACCGGCGAGGCTGATCGGCAGCGCGCCCCGTTCGTACACGACGGCATTCTCAACGTGCCGGTACCCATATCCACCGCCGAAATCGAGAACTCCTACGAGGGTGTCTGCAACCGAACCCTCTGGCCCCTGTATCATCACGTCGTGCGCCCCCCGGAATACCACCGACACTGGTGGCGTCACTACGTCGCCGTCAACCAGCGATTCGCCGATCTCGCCGCCGAACTTGCTGCGCCTGGGGCACTGGTCTGGATCCACGACTACCATCTCCAACTCGTCCCCGCCATGCTTCGGCGGCGGCGGCGTGATATCCGCATCGGATACTTCCTCCACATCCCGTTTCCGCCCGAGGACCTCTACACCCACCTCCCGTGGCGCGACCAGGTGTTGGAAGGGCTGCTGGGTGCCGACGTGGTCGGACTCCAGACCCGCGCCGATGCCCGCAACTTCCGCCGTGTTGCGGACCGCCTGTCGGCTGTTCGGCGCGACCGAGGATCCCTGTTCGTCGACGGACGATCGGTACGGGTCGACGCCTTTCCCATCTCCATCGACACCCCGCACTATGCGTCGGTGGCGGCAGATCCGGATGTCATCCGCCAGGCCGAACTGTTCAAGGCACGACTCGGTGAAGGAAGGCGGATCTTTCTCGGCGTGGACCGGCTCGACTACACCAAGGGCATCGATGTGCGCCTCAAGGCGTTCCAGGAATTGCTCGCCAACCGGCCCGAGACTGCCTCTGATTCCGTTTTCGTTCAAGTGGCCGTGCCGAGCCGTGAGCGCATCTTCGAGTATCAGGAGATCCGGCGGCAGGTGGAAGAACTGGTCGGGCAGATCAATGGTCAGCACGCACAGGTTGGCACGGCACTCGTGCACTATCTGCACCGGCCGCTGCCGTTCGAAGAACTCATCGCGATCTATCGCGCAGCGGACATCATGGTCGTGACGCCGCTGTGCGATGGGATGAACCTGGTGTCGAAGGAGTACGTGGCGACCCAGCTGGACAACTCCGGCGTGCTCATCCTGAGCGAGTTCGCCGGCGCTGCTGAGGAACTTCGTGCGGCGCTCCACGTGAACCCACACGACGTGGACGGCATCGCCGAGGCCATGGAACGGGCCGTCACCATGTCCGAGCGGGAGATGACGCAGCGGATGGGTGCACTACGACGTGTCGTTCGCAGACACAATGTTCACCGGTGGGCGGAGCGATTCCTGTCCGACCTCGCGCAGTCGGCCTAGAATCTCCGGTGGCTGACCTTCGAGCTGCTACAGCGCTCCGCGAGGCCAACTGATGCCAAGGAAGAACAGAACGGTCGGCAGGTATGCGAGGGTCCCACGAAATGCCCGGCGGGCGGTGCGAGCGCTCGGCTGCCACAGCCAGGTCAGCATTGCAGCGAGGAGAAGCATTCCGGTCACGAGCGCCACGGCACCAAAGATCTTTCCCGCCGTCCCCGACGGCGCGAGCGCCAGGCTCGCCAGCAGAAGCACCATTCCCGCGACCACCCCGCCGAACGCCGTGCGCCGACCCACCGCGTCATTCCCGCCCGGCATGCGGAGACCGGCCGCACGATACTCCTCCCTGAGCAGCCAGGCGAGTGCGAACGTATGCGGCAGCTGCCATACGTAGAGCAGCGCGAACAGCAGCCACGCGGTGGGATCGACACGCCCGGTCGCCGCCGCCCATCCGCCCATGATCGGCAGGGCACCCGGAACAGATCCGACAAACACGTTCAGGGCCGAAAGTCGCTTGAGCGGTGTGTATACGAGTACGTAGCTCGCCAGGGTCAAGGCCGCCAGAGCTCCCGTAAGGGGATTCGTGCCCCAGTAGAGCAGCGCCGTACCGCCAATACCGATGGTAGCGCCAAACAGGAGCGCGTTTCGAGGTGGGAGTCGGCCTGACGCCACCGGACGCCATCGAGTTCGTGGCATCCGAGCATCGATTTCCCGCTCCCACCACTGGTTGAGACCGTTGGTGCCGCCGCTCACCAGAGCCGTCCCCAGGAGCAGGATGCAGAGCCGGCCAAGCTCCACCGCAGTGCCACTTCCCAGCCAATACCCGAGTGCTGCCGTGAGCATCACGAAGCCGGTAATGCGCGGCTTCGTCAGCTCGACGTAGTCGAGCACACGCCGATGCGTCACAGCTTCGTCACCAGGTCCACCAGCAGGTCAGGGCCGCCGGGCGTCCGATAGCGAATGACGCCATCTGCATCCACCACGAGCACCAGGGCCGGATGGATCACGTCCCCGGTCAGGGGATCCCGCTCCCGCGGTACCTGCCACTCGTCGAGCGCGCGCTCAACGTCCACCACGGATCCACTGGCGACCAGCGTCCCGGGATCCAGATCCCATTGCTCTACCATGGACGGCAGACGGCTCGGCGTGTCGCGAATCGGATCGAGCGTCACGATCAACGCGCCGGCGGCATCGGCACCGAGGCGCCGGCGAGCGCGCTGCACATCCTGCACGACACGAGGACACACCGTCGTGCAGTGTGCGTACGCGAATCCCACCAGAAGCGGTCGGCCGCGGAACTGCTCCAGGGTGATCGCGCCACCGTACTGATCGATCAGATCGA
>CAYGCN010000253.1:1770-2876 GCA_964348385.1 uncultured Gemmatimonadaceae bacterium | reverse complement strand
GCGAGCGACAGTTTTCAGGCACCATCTGCCCGAACGAGCGATTTCCATTTCTGGATCCAGAGCGTTCGGATCCGAACTGGTCGGAGCCCACATCGCCCGTCCATAACTTCGTGATAACGGCGTCGTTCTCATTCGTGCCCAAACTTTGATTGGGACATCAGGGGTGAAGCAGAACGTACGTTGGGGAAACGGAAGCGACGGCAAATACCTAGGTTTCTCGGAGAGCCCTATGAATAAACGACCGCTTCGGTGGTTAACGCGCCTGGGAGTGGGCGGTGCGGCGCTTATCGCGCTCAGCGGCTGTCCAGAGGATGCAGCGGAAATCGTGGTGCCGGTAGCGACAGTTCTGGACTTCGACGTGGCACCGGCATCTCCGGTGAGCTTTCCGGGCGGCAGGGTGAGCATCGATCTCCTAGTGCCGGCCCCGGTCGACACATCCAATCCAGATGCGTTCAACCGCAGCGTTCCGGGGAATGACCCGTTCTATGAGTCGGCGGCCCGGGGTGATGCGGCCGATGGCACTGACTTCGGACCTGGCTGGAACTTTGGCGGATTCGATCGGAACGCCAGTACCGATCCCAGGCTCCCGGCCATCGTCGAGATTGATGCGGCGCTTGCTGCGGACGATGGCTTCGTGATCGGCGACCCCGCTGAGATCGGTGCGCCAAGTTTTCACAACCCGTTCACTGAGGATGACATCACCGGTCTCCTGCCGAATACGATGTATGTCGTGGCACTCTTCCGGTACGCACTCGTGGTAAACGGAGCCCTCGATCAGGCCCAGATTCAACTCAGCGAGGCCGTGGATGAGCCAGATGAACTCGTGCCGCTCGGCGGTGCTCCGGCGGGCGATCCGTCCGTGGAGTTGGTCTACCCAACCGTGATCGGGTTTCAAGCGAATGCCAACCCGTTTGTGCTCGGCCACTTTATCACCGATGATACCGGCGCCGGGAGCTTCGATGTGATCATTGATGGATCGGGCGGCAATCTGTATGACGACGATTCAGGCGATCCCCCCGAGTCAGACTTTGACGCCTCGTTGGTCGCGCGGAATGACGACACGCCGACGACATTCCCGCGCTATAACTATCTCGTCGTTCTGGAAG
>CAYGCN010000253.1:622-1760 GCA_964348385.1 uncultured Gemmatimonadaceae bacterium | reverse complement strand
GACGCGGCCGATAACCCGCACGCCTTGAGAGTCCAGATGGCGCAGGATCTGTTGCCCGGCACCGGCGACCCCATCAATAACGCGTACGCCCCTTTTCCCACAGCCGACGATGCCGTGAGCGCGCCGGACGCCTTTACGGTCAACATAGGATCCGTAGAGGCGCTGGGCGGAGGCGCCGTGTGGCAGGCCTGGTTGGTGAACCGTGATGAGGAGGAGCCGACGATCATCCCCGCGACGGGGACATACGAGCTCGTCGAGATCACTCGGGTGCTGGATGATATTACGGGTGAGATCATTAGCGAGGACTCGACGGTGGTGGAAACGGTCTCCGGAACCGCCAGCTTTGTCGTATAGTGTGGGGAATTTTACGGATGTCTTTTTCACGATCGAATCGGGCACGGGTGCCGAAACGCCATCGAATGTGACGGCGATCTGGGCTCAATACACCGACCAGGGGGGGACGCCGCTGGACTTCGGAGACGATGAATCAGCTGACGCGACCTCTCTTTTTGGCACGTTCAACGCTGCGGACGCCGCCGCGTCTCGTATCTTCAGCGAGGCCGACGTCGTTCAGTCGTCAGGCATGGGCGGAGTCCGCGACGGCGAGGTGAGCATTGACGTTCGGAACCTGCCGTTGCCACCAGTTGGCTTCTACTACGAAGGGTGGCTGGTCGGCCCCAATGGGAACGCCGTCTCCATGGGTCCGATCACCACGTTGCCGCCGGACACCGTGAGCCTCTTCGATGCCGATATCAATCAATCCCTACCGGGAGTGACAAGCACGGGCATCCGGTTTGCCAACCTTCGAGTCCTCTTGGATCCGGACGCGATCGTGGACTCGGATGGCGAGGTCGCTTTATCCAGATTCGTGCTGACGCTGGAGGCCAAGGTCGGCGTGGCGGAGAAGGCTGATACCGACCTCGAGGAGGGATTGCTGCCGACTGCTGCCATCCTGGAACGCAGGCCATAGCGGGCCGTAAGGCCCTGCGGTTTGGCGTTTGGCGGCCCCTAGCTGTGGGGGCCGCCTTCTCTTTTATGGCGGAATACAGTCAGAGGCGTGGCGAGGGGCAGGGCGATGGGTTGGTTGCGGTGTGACGGAATTGTGACGGTTTTGGAATATGCTATTTTAGCAGCAGCA
>CAYGCN010000253.1:0-612 GCA_964348385.1 uncultured Gemmatimonadaceae bacterium | reverse complement strand
GTGAAACAAGCATGCCTATGAAGATAGGAGGGACGCGGTCGAGGCTATCCTGGAGGACGAGCTTGCACGCAAGCTTGAGTTCTCAGGGGAGACCGGGGTCGGTCTGATCGTCAGGGTCTGGCGCCGTTCCCGCTCGTTGCTCTTACAGTGGCCGAAGCCCTCGCCGGCCCCGGCGTCGCCGGCCAGACAAGTGACATCGAGCTGACATTCACGACCTGGCTGAACTTTCGGGCGCCATCTTCCAAGTTTGGCTGGTCAACGCCGAGACCGGAGACATGTTGTCGCCGACGGGCGATTGGTCCGCCATCGAGCTGGATGAAGACGGAATACCCGTGAGCGTCGGATCGGCGACCGGTGTGCAGACGTTCAGCTCCGAGGGAGACTGGATCCACACGTTCCAGACCAGCGATGCGGTAGCGGGTCAGTCGATCGGCCCGTTCACGCATGCTGTCCTCTCGATCGAGTCCTCGGCAGCCGGTGCGCCATCGGCGACGCAGCCAGTGTGGGTGCAGTATACCGACATGGCAGGAGCGCCCATGGATCCGTTCACGTGGGCCTTTATCAGTCCCGCGGATGCAGTGTTCGGGACGTTTGGGAGCGGCGACCCGACCC
>CAYGCN010000252.1:2636-2914 GCA_964348385.1 uncultured Gemmatimonadaceae bacterium | reverse complement strand
GCGAGGTTCACACGCTCTCCAGGCGTGTGCCTTCAGCCGCTCGGCCACCTGTCCCGGGACGCAATCCCTCAGACGAAAAACACTGAAATAGAGCGGAAGACGGAAACAGGGTCAAGGAGTCCGCGGAACGGGATCCACGGAACGCCAGGGCCTGGCTCCCCTGCGCGCCACAGCTAGCCGGTCCCTGCTCGACGGCCTGGGCACGACACACACGCCGCTCGTGCTGCTCGTCGATCCGGAAAGACAGGTGATGTTCGCAGGGCCGCTAGCGCGTCCGG
>CAYGCN010000252.1:935-2626 GCA_964348385.1 uncultured Gemmatimonadaceae bacterium | reverse complement strand
CGAGTCGCTTTGCGCGCACAGCCCGAACGGATCACTGAAATTGACCGGATCCCCGTTGGCAAACCCATAGAGATTGAGGCCCCCGGCCAACCCAATGGGATCTTCCTGCGTGAAGGTGCGGTGGGCTCACGAGTTCCATGGGCGACAGCTGTAGTATCGTCCGGCACGGCCCAGCCAGAGGCCGGGTCCCGGAGGCTGTCTCGTCGGTCCTCGTGCCTACCGAGATGGCCTCAGCGGGGAGCGTCCGGCACCGGGCCATCACCGCCGCGCCAGCTCGAGGCGAATCACCTGGACAATGGTCTCCGGCGCGCGCGGTGGCAGGCGGAGTGTTACTCCGTCGCGGCTCTCCCGGAACTCGACCGGCGTGCCGTCCGGAACGAGTCGGGCCCGCCGCACGCTCTGAGCAAGGCGCGGCAGCGACAGCTCGGCATCGGCCCAGTCCAGCACGTGCACGAACACCGTGTCACCGCGCTGGGTCGTCACCCCCCACGGCCTGGGCGCGATCGGGCCGCCCCGGGTGCCGTAGATGCTCGTGCCGTACTGCCGCAGCCAGGCGCCGATCCCGCGCAGCCTGGCGGCATGCTCGTGGTGGATGGCCCCGTCGGGCATCGGACCCACGTTCAAGAGCAGGTTGGCGTTTCTCCCCGCCGCCTCGACCAGCATCCGGATCAACGATGGGACCGTTTTGACGTTGCGGTCCGTGATGCGGAATCCCCACGAGTCGCTGACTGTCTCCGACGTCTCGAGCGGCACTTCGGTGGAGACGGCCGCACGATTCCAGCCGGCCGTGTTGCCACCAGGGAGGTCCTTCTCGAACGTCTGCACGTCCTCGCCCGGTAGGGGGTCTTGATGGTGGTTCGGGATGATCAGCGCGGCGGGCTGCAGCTCGTGGACCATCCCGTACGTCCGCTCCAGCCGCCAGTCCGCGTCGGGACGGTCCCACATTCCGTCCAGCCACACGCCGCCGAGCGGGCCGTAGTTGGTGAACAGCTCGCGCACCTGGGCGTCCATGAAGTCGAGGTAGCGATCCCAGGTCCCGGCGTCGGGCCGGCCGGTGCGATGTCCCGTCCGACCGCGCGGGAAATAGTCGGGATGGTGCCAATCGAGCTGGGAGTAGTACACGAACAACCGCAGCCCCTGGCGGCGGCAGGCGTCCGCCATCTCCCGCACGATGTCGCGTCCGAACGGCGTGCGATCCACCACATCCCAATCGGTCACGTCCGACTCGAACAGCGCGAACCCGTCATGGTGTTTGGTGATGAGCGTGATGTACCGCGCGCCGGCGTCCCGGGCGAGCGCAACCCACGCGTCCGCGTCGAAGTTCCGCGCATCGAAGGTCGCCGCAATCCGCTCGTACTCGGCGACGTCGATCCCGCGATTCTCCATCACCCACTCGCCGTCCATCAGCAGGGCGGAGATCCCCCAATGGACGAACATGCCGAACTTGGCGTCCTGGAACCATGCACGGGCTTCCACGTTCGCGGCGGAGGGTGCGGAGATGCCCTGCGCGGCCACGGTGGCCGGAAGCAGGGCGAGCAGCGTGGTGGCGCGCAGAGCGTGCATGCGTCCTCCGTCAGATCGACGCCGCTCGCTCCCCATCGGCGGCATCGACCTCACGGTGACTCATCGCGCCAATCAGGAGAGGATGGTACGCCGACAGCCCTCCAGCTCAGGGCTTCGGCCGCTTGGTC
>CAYGCN010000252.1:0-925 GCA_964348385.1 uncultured Gemmatimonadaceae bacterium | reverse complement strand
GATGACGATGACCCCGTTGGCACCCCGCACGCCGTACAGCGCGGTCTCGTGCGGGTACTTGAGCACCTTGATGGACTCGATGTCGTTGGGGTTGATGCCTGACAACGCCCCACGCGGCCCCGCCTGCATGGGTGTGCCGTCGACCACGTAGAGTGGTTCGCCACTGGAGTAGAACGACGCCGGACCCCGAATGCGGACCGAGATGGTGCCGTCGGGATTCTGCGTCGCCTCGACGCCGGATAGGCGGCCCTCCAGGAGGCTCTCGATGGGCTCGTGGTCCCGCTTCTGGACTTCGTTCGAGGTGAGGGCGGAGGCGTCGGCAACGCCTTCACGCGCCGCGGGTTCCGGCTCGAGCGCGCTCGTCGGCTCCGACCGGGCACATCCGGAGGCGAATCCGACGAGCATGCCTGCGAGCAAGACGAGGGCGAGCTGGGTGCGGCGAGTTGGGATCAGGGAAAACGCGTGCATTGGGGCCCCCCGGAGGAAGCTGCTAACTGCAGTATAACGCCTTTCCGTGATCCGAGCACGGGCCAAAGCTCGCGTCGTCAGCGTCCGATCTCGCCGTCTCCCAGCGCGCTACTGGCAGATATGGGGCCTCGTCAACAAGTTACGGCGCGGGAAACCGGACGCGGTCCCCTCGCTGCCTGGAGGTGTGGGCCGCGCAACCACCCGCATTCGACTCCCGCTACCCGAACCGAATGTCGCGTCATGAGTCCACGCTTCTGGCATGTTGGCAACTGGTGCATCCATACGGGGCAGAAGTACATCGAGTCGCCGTTCCTGGGGCCGACGAAGGGCGTGGAGGTTCTCAACTACGCCCAGCCCTTTGTCGATGCCCTCGCCCTCATGGAGGGCGCGGAGGTGAAGTCCGAGCCGTCGTGGGACCTGTACAACATGGCTCCCGACACGTTCGACGAGCGACTCC
>CAYGCN010000251.1:0-2958 GCA_964348385.1 uncultured Gemmatimonadaceae bacterium | reverse complement strand
TGCATGGACAAGCTGGCGCAATTCCTGGTTTACGCCGTGGTGGTGGACTTCTCACTGGAGGCGCTCGACTTCATTCATCGGCTGTACGAGGCAGAGGAGTCCATCCAGATCCTGTCGCAGATGGTCGAGAGCCGGCTGTTTCTCAGCCTGATCGTGCTGCAGGTGGTCCTTGGAACGGTCATTCCGCTCATTGCACTCGCGCTGGTCTCGCCGGGCTTGCGGAAGGGCGGGTTCGTGCGCCTCCCACCCGAGCTGAAGCAGCTGACGTATCTGGTGGCCGCCGTCCTAATCCAGATCGGCATCTTCAGCATCCGCTGGAACGTGGTCATCGGTGGCCAGCTCTTCTCCAAGAGCCTGCGCGGCTTGACGGTCTACAAGGTCGAGTTGTTTGGGGTCGAGGGACTGGCGGTGTCCGTGGGGTTGCTGGTTCTTCCGTTCGTGATTCTGTGGGCGCTGGTGAAGATCCTTCCGCCGTGGCTGGACCAGGCATCGAGTGAACGAGCGCCAACTACCGTGGGGGCGGACGCGTCGCTATCGTGAGTCCAACAGCTGCGCCACCGTTCACCGTTTGGGGCCAACGGGCGGAGCGGTGGGTGTCGGCACCTCGATAAGGCGGTGCGCACCTTGTGTGAGGGCGGGTCATGAATCGGATCAGTGCGGCATTGACATCGCTCAGGTGTCCCGGCTGCGGGAAAACGGTGCAGCCGGTGCGACCGGTCAGTCAGGGTCCATCTCCCATCGGTGGGGAGACGCGGTGGTCGTTCGTTTGGAGACCCCCCAGCGGCGTGGTCTGTCCAGAGTGCCGTTTCCCGCTGGGTCGATACGCCCGTCGGCTGAAATGGATTCGTCTCTTTTCTGCCGGCGCGCTCCTGCTGGTGGTCGCCGCAGCCCTTTACGTGGTGAGGCGCGTAACGGAGGCGCCGGTATGGCTCTCCGGTCTGCAGCGGGGTGCCCTCGTGGCCGGTGTGGCTGCCTTTGTGCTTGGCGTCGTGGGTCTGGTGGTGGGGGGGCGGAGCAAGGAACCCGGGGCGGGATCCTAGACGAAGGGAGTCGGGCGTGCTGCGGTACCGGTATCGGCGCCGTCTCTATCGCGACGGGTGCGCGCTCGTCCTGTGGGATCGAGCCATGCGCTACAATTCGCCAAGCGCACGCTGCGCACGGGATGTCAGGTCGCTGATACGCCCGGCCGTTCTCGACCGGCAATGAGGGGGCTCTGCCGTGCGCCGGTACCCGACGGTGAAGACGAGACGGCCAGGCTCGCGACGCACGTGACCTAGTTGGGGAGGGTTCGCTGATGCAGTGGAAGTGCCACCGATGCCTCATCCTTGCGGCGGTAGCCGCGGCGGTCGTGTGGACCGGACCCGTTCGCGCGCAGGAGCAGGAGGCGCCGGTCGACAACTGTAGGGTTTGCCACGGTGTCCTCGATGACCAGCGTCTTGGAGGACCGGCCCGGGCGTTCGCCGGCGATATCCACGCCGCGCGCGGCCTCGGGTGTGCCGACTGCCATGGTGGTGACCCGACGGTGGCCGGCTTCGAGGGCATGGATCCGGCCAAGGGCTTCGTGGGCCGTCCCGACAAGCTGCGGCTCGCCAGCTTCTGCGGGCGCTGCCACTCCGATGCTGCCTACATGCGGCAGTTCAACCCCTCGCTTCGTGTGGATCAGGCTGTCGAGTATGCCACCTCGGTTCACGGGCGACGCCTAGCAGAACTGGGCGATACGGCGGTTGCCGTCTGCACGAGTTGTCATCCTGCCCACACAATTAAGCCCCCAGCCGATGCGACATCGAGTGTGCACCCACTGAACGTGGGCGACACATGCGGTGCCTGTCACGCCGACGCGCAACACATGGCGGGATATCAGATTCCCACCGATCAACTCGAGAAGTATCGACGAAGCGTGCACTGGTACATGATGACCGTCGAGGGAGATCTGTCGGCCCCGACGTGTAACGATTGCCACGGCAATCATGGCGCGGCCCCACCGGGGTACTCCTGGGTCGGCAACGTGTGTGGACAATGCCACTCGGTGATCGCCGAGTATTTTGCGGAGAGCCGTCACTCCCGCACGTTTGCGCTGCTCGGCAACCCTGGGTGCGCGACCTGTCACGGCAATCACGAGATCGTCCGTGCCGGGGCGGAACTCCTCGGCTTGGGCGAGGGCGCCATCTGTGGGCAATGCCACATGGCGCAGGACGCCGGCGGGACCACGGCGACGACGATGCGAACCCGACTCGACTCGCTTCGCGCGGCCTTTGCCGCCGCCGACTCGTTGCTCCTTCGGGCAGAGCACGCTGGCATGGAAGTCAGCCAGGCACGCTTTGAGCTCCAGGGTGGGCTCAACGCGCTGGTCCAGGCCCGAGCAGCCGTGCATACCTTCAACCCGGCGCGCGTCGCGGCGTTCGTCGACGAAGGATTGAACGTGACAGCCACCGCGCATGAGCGCGGGTTGGACGCGCTCGACGATCTGCGGTTTCGACGTACGGGGCTGGGAATCTCCGTGACGATCATCGTTGCCCTGATCATCGGCCTCGTGATCAGGATCCGACAGGTTGAGCGTTAGCCACCCGTGACCCCGCAAGAGGTGAATGGAATGGAGCAGCCCGGATCGGCACCCGGCCAGTCCCGACGGCGGTTCATCGACTGGCTGATGAGCCGCACGCTGACAACCTGGCTCCTGAGCACCAGTGTCGGAGGCCTCGTGCTGGCCGTGGTCTATCCGGCCGGCCGCTATCTCGTACCGCCTCCATCCGGGGAATCAGCGGCAGCCTCAGTGGCGCTCCCGTTCGGCCCGGACGACTTGGGCCCCAACGAGGGCAGGATCTTCAAGTTCGGCAGCCGTCCGGGCATTCTGGTACGGACGGCTACTGGAGAGCTGCGCGCCTTGGCTGCGGCGTGCACTCATCTGGGGTGCATTGTCCAGTACCGCCCCGACCTCCATCACATCTGGTGTGCCTGTCA
>CAYGCN010000250.1:0-3001 GCA_964348385.1 uncultured Gemmatimonadaceae bacterium | reverse complement strand
CGGCTTCCGACCCATAGCGGACATTCCCTATGGCGCATCCTCACGCATGTGCAAGCGCGCGGAGCCGGCGACCATGGCGCACGTCCACCGCCAGTGTCGTTGGTCAGTGAAATCCATCCCCTTCTCATCGTGAGTTGGCTTCCCGGACCATCGTGCGTTACCCTGCTCGCTGGGGTCTTCCCGGTCCGTCGAGCACGGACATCGGTAGAGCACGAGGTGCCTACCGGGTCGATGATTTCATCCGAGGCGTCGGGGGAATTATGCCGTCAAAAGTGCTTCTGTGGGGTATCGTCGCCCTGGTCGTTCTCGTCGCCTACGCGGCGAATTCGATCGTCGCGCTTGTGGTGGACTACCACTGGTTCGGCACGGTGGGCTTCTCCCAGGTGTTCCGCACCATATTGCTGTCGAAGATTGTTATTGCCGCCTGCGGCATCGCGATCGCATTCGTAATCCTGTATGCCAACTTCCTGTATGCCGTGCGCCAGCTCGGTGATCCGCGCCGGTACGTGGGCCCGCAGGTAATGGCGTCGCCCCTCGGAAGTGTAATCAGCGAACGCACCGTGGGGTGGCTCGCCGCCATCGCGAGTCTCGTGCTGGCAGTGCTGACGGGAATCACGCTCGCCTCGAACTGGGAGACCGTGCTGCTCTATCTGAACGGTGTTTCCTTCGATTACCAGGATGCCATCTTCGCCCGAGACGCGGGGTTCTATGTCTTCTCGCTGCCCTTCTACGACATGGTGCGGTCCTTTCTCTGGTCGACCGGCCTCATCACGCTAATCGGCACCGGACTCATCTATTACGTGCACTTCCAGTCGATGGGGCGGCAACCGTCGCTCACGGATCTTTCCGCGCTGGCGGCGGCCCCCACGCCCCATCGCCTGCACATTGCCGTGATCGGCGCGTTCCTCCTGGTGCTGATCGCAGTGGGTGCCTATCTGAAACGCTACGAGCTCATGTATCAGCCGGGGGGGCTGTTCACAGGACCCGGCTACGCGGAAGTTTACGCGACCCTGCCGGTGCTCGCTCTGCAGGTGATCGTCGCCTTGATCGCCGCGGTCGGCCTCGTCGCCGCCGTGGCAACCCGGCGCTGGCGCGTGCTGCCGGGAGTCGCGGTGGTGATGGCAGTGGTCTGGATCGGCGGTGCGCTCTATGGAGGGCTGCTGCAACGCTTCGTCGTGTCACCCAATGAGCTCGAGCTCGAGCGGCCCTACCTTGCGGATCACATCGCCGCCACCAACCGGGCATATGCGCTGGACCGGATCGTGGAGCGCCACCTCGCCGAGGACGAACGGCTCACGCTTGCAGACATCCAGCGAAACCAGGCGACGGTCAACAACGTGCGCCTGTGGGACCACGGGCCGCTGCTCGATACGTTCGCCCAGATCCAGGAGATCCGGACGTACTACGATTTCGTCACGGTGGACAACGATCGCTATCGACTCGACGGCGAGATGCGCCAGACCATGCTCTCGCCGCGCGAACTGAACACCGAGTCACTGCCGAGCCGCACCTGGGTCAACGAGCGCCTGACCTTCACGCACGGCTACGGTCTCACGGTGGGGCCCGTGAACCGGGTGAACGAGCAGGGCCTGCCCGTGCTCTATGTAAAGGACCTGCCGCCGCGCTCGAGCGTGCCCGAGCTCGACGTCTCCCGCCCAGAAATCTATTACGGCGAGCTCACGCGAGACTATGTCTTCGTCAAGACCCGCCAGCAGGAGTTCAACTACCCCGAGGGTGACCAGAACATCTTCTCGACCTACGAGGGCTCCGGAGGAGTAGGGCTCGGCACCCCCTGGCGCCGGTTGCTGTTCGCGGCATTCACGGGTGATATGAAGATGCTGCTCTCGGACGATTTCAGCGACGAAACCCGAATCCTGGTTTACCGAAATATCGGAGAGCGCATCCGTAAGGTCGCGCCGTTCCTGAGATTCGATCGCGACCCCTACATGGTCATCGACGAAGGCCGTCTTTACTGGATCTTCGACACCTACACCATCTCGGATCGGTTTCCGTACTCCGAGCATATCGGACGGGTCGCCAACTACATGCGAAATCCTGTGAAGGTCGTGATGGACGCGTACAACGGTTCAATGACCTTCTACATGGTGGACCCTGAAGAGCCCATTGCGCGCGCCTGGGATATCGTTTTTCCCGGCATGATCCGACCCATGGACGAGATGAGCCCGTCGCTCCGTGCACATCTGCGCCATCCGCTCGACTATTTCAGCGTGCAGGCGGAAATGTACGCTGTTTACCACATGCTCGACGTGAACACGTTCTACAACAAGGAAGATCAGTGGTCCGTGCCGGAGGTGGGCGATGTGCCCATGGAGCCCTACTACACCGTGATGCGACTGCCCGAAGAGCAGAAAGCGGAGTTCATCCTGATGCTGCCGTTCACGCCTCGGTTGAAAGACAATCTCGCCGCCTGGATGGTGGCGCGAAACGACGGCGAGAATCTCGGTCAACTCGTCGTGTACACGTTTCCGAAGCAGCGACTGATCTACGGGCCAAAGCAAATGGTGGGACGTATCAACCAGGATCCATTCGTCTCGCAGCAGATCACGCTTTGGGACCGGGCCGGCTCCAACGTCATCCGCGGCACACTGCTCGTCATTCCCATCGAGCAGTCGCTCATCTACATCCAGCCGCTCTACCTGCGCTCGGAGGACGGTCGTATCCCGGAGCTCAAGCGGGTGATCGTCGGCTACGGCAACGACATCGCCATGGGCGTGAACCTCGAGGATGGGCTGGAGCGGATCTTCGGCGCGGCGCCGAAGATGGCGCCGGCCCCGATACCGGGAAGCTCCATTCCCATTCAGCCGACCGGCGCCGAGCCCGAGGCTTTGAAGCGTACCGAGGCGCCGCCGGATACGCCGGCGGCCCGGGCAAGACATCACTACGACGCCATGCGCGATGCAGCCGGGGCGGGTGACTGGTCCCGCTTCGGCCGGGAGCTCGACGAGCTCGGCAAGGCGTTGGAAGAGATTCAGCGCTAGCT
>CAYGCN010000249.1:0-3014 GCA_964348385.1 uncultured Gemmatimonadaceae bacterium | reverse complement strand
GATGGAGGAGCAGGTGATGCCGGAGCTCGAGGGCGCGCTGGAGGCGGCGGGAGCGCCGCCCATCGAGCGGCGCGGGCGATAATCGGTGACGCACGCACGGCGTTGGGGTCCGGACGTCCGGCGGGAGGAGATACCACGATGAGTGACAGCACGCAGTCCGCAGCAGCCGGGGGGTCGCGAAGGGACTCCCAGAGGAATACGTCGAGGAGAGACCTCGACCGAAGGCAATTCATCGGCGCGAGTGCGGTGGGTCTGATGGCCGCGGCCGGTGGCATCGGTTGCGCCGGGGAGCAGCAGAGAGAGTCCGGCGCTGCGGCCGAAGCCTCTCAGTTCGACCGGCCGCTGGGCTTCCAGTCGTATGGGGTGAGGCGAGACATCGAGCGCGACTTCACGGGCACGCTCGAGGCCATCCGGGAGCTCGGCTATGCCTCCGTGGAGATGTGCTCACCACGCGGCAATTACTACCGGACAGCGGGGTACGGGAATCTCACGGACCTACCGCCCGCCGACGTCAGGCAGCAGATCGAGGATACCGGGCTCGTCTGTCGATCTGCGCACTTCGAGCCCCACGAGGTCGTGATCGACGATCCAGCCGTGACCGCCGACTATGCCGCCGCCCTCGGCCTGGAGGACGTGGTCATGTCGGGATCCGGCATCGCTGACGACGGCACGGTCGATGACATCAAGCGCTGGGCGGACAAGGCCAACAGCGCAGCCGAGGTGGTCAGGGCGGCGGGCCTTCGGCTGGGCTACCACAATCACCTGATCGGCCCGCAGGTGGAGGGACGGCCGCAGTACGAGCACATCATGGAGGCGCTCGATCCGGATCTGGTCACGATGCAGTTCCAACTCGCGTCCATCCAGGGCGGCTACGACATCGTGTACTATCTGGAGAAGTACGCCGGCCGCTACTCGTCCCTGCACATGCACGACTACGACCCCACCATGCCGGGCAGGCAGCCCGGGAGGTTGGGCGGCATCGTGCCCTGCGGCGAGGGGATGATCGACTGGCCCGCGATGCTGCGAGCGGCGATGCAGAGTCCCATCGCCGGTCACGGCTTCATCGTAGAGATCGAGACCGAAGAGCCGCTCGAGGGATTGCGAAGGAGCATCGCGTTTCTGAGGACGCTGCCCGTGTAGCACCGAGGCTCCGCTGCGGCCCGGTGATTGACGCTCCCTCGGCTCCCCCTCACTTTGGCGTCCGGTGCGGAGGCCAGTCATGAGTGAGCCAGCCGAGTCTGTTCGTCCTGCGATACGCCGGTTCCGACGGAAGCCGCATGCTGCCCGAGCTGCGGTGAGTCCACGCCCACGGGCGTCCTCGATGCGGAACTCCTGGACGAGAAATGCCTACGCGCCGCCGCAGAGTTGCACGGCTTGTCGGAGCTTGTCCACGACCAGCTCTGCGTTGCCGCTGTTGTCGATCGGGATCGAGAGGCGGGTCTGCTCGCCCTCCTCTCCAGGAATGAACACTACCCAGCGCGATGCCCCCCCTGGAACATCTCGACTCGTTGGTCGCCGCCACCGCGTCATGGTCACCGAAGCGGGGTCTCGTCCTCCGAGCATGAACTCGACGGCACGGCACGCCGCAGGGTCCCTCGCTCATCGACGCCGCGTACGTCAGGGATCTCGAGCTCGATATCGCGTTCGTCTTTCCCGCCTTCCTCGATCACCCGTCGGAGTACCTGGGCCGCGAGACCGTCGACGGGGTGGAGACCCATGCGCTCGGTGTCACCCTCCCGCGCGGCATCAGGACGACCTACTTCATCGATGCGGAAACCTACCTGCCCCGGAAGGTGGTGGCCGAGGTGACCGTCGATGGAACGGAGTATCGCCCCGGGCGCGTATTCCACGAGTACGCCGACCAAGGGGGCATCATGTATCCACGCACGGTCACCTACTGGTGGATGCAGGATCAAGTGGACACGGCCATGGTGGAACTGGTGGAGGTCAACCCGGCGCTCGGCGACGACCGCTTCGTCATCCCGCCGGAGATCAGGTAATACGGTTCGGGCACGCTCGAGCGGACTCGCATCTCGAGGAGTTGGGCAGGATGCCGCATCGCCCCGGTACCGGTTCCTCGTCCTGATCATGAAAGTGCCGAGCCGTTCAACCGTGAGGTGGCGGCGGCCATCGAGGACGCGCTGCACGCCGGCACGGACCGACGCATGCGTTCCCGCCGTTCCCGCCGTTCCCTACAACACCACCATCCCCAGCACCAGCACCGTCGCGATACCGGTGACGCCGGCCACCGCCGACCCAACGGTCTGGAGGAGATACGCCTGGCTCACGGTCATGCCGGAGAACTGGCTCACCACCCAGAAGTAGCTGTCGTTGACGTGTGAGACGGTCATCGAGCCCGCGCCGATCGCGAGCGTGGTGACTGCCGGGCCGAGGCCGGCTGCCAGCCCGAGTGAGTCGAGCAGGGGTGCCACGATGGCGGCGGTCGTGATGATGGCGACGGTGGAGGAGCCCAGCGCGGTCTTGAGGGTGGCGGCGATCACGAACGGCAGCAGGATGCCGAGCGGCCCCAGGCTGAGCGGCGCGAGCGTTTCGCTCAGGTAATCGCCCAGTGGTGTGGCCTGAAGCACCGCACCCAGCGCCCCGCCGGCACCGGTGATCAGGATGATGGTCCCGGCATCCTTCAATCCCGCGCCAACCCACGCGCCATACACTGCGGGGTGATGCCGCCACGCCACCGCAAATGCGATGAACACTCCGAGGATCAGCGCGGTGTTGGGATTGCCCAGAAACCTGAGCAGCGCATACGCCGCGCCCTCGCCGAAGGGCTTGGCTGGCAGCGCAGCGATCGATTGCACGGCGATCAACAGCACCGGCATTGTGATGGGCGCGAACGCCTTCCACGGCACGATACGCACCGACTCGGTGGCCTTGACCCCGGAAGCGGGATCTGCCGGCGCTTGTTCCGGCTCCTGCACGGGATCGATGTGGATGCGGCGGCCCATGAAACGCGCGAACAGGTACGTCGTGGCGAGCACCGGGATCGTGGTGACGAG
>CAYGCN010000248.1:0-3032 GCA_964348385.1 uncultured Gemmatimonadaceae bacterium | reverse complement strand
ACATCACCTGGGACCGGGCACTGGGGTACCCGATCGAGCGGCCCAAGTCGTTGACGACGACGATGCTGGAAGAGGCCGCCGGCGTGACGGCCGCGGAGCTGGCCGGCGCCGCGAAGTAAGCGCCGACCGCGTCACACGCGACAAGGGGGATCCGCTCGGATCCCCCTTCGTCGTTCATGGCGCGCGGAGTGTCGGCGCGGTCTTCTTTGCCTCCTCCTCCAGCGATTTCACCAGGCCGGCATAGCGGCGCTCGATGGTGAAGCCGTACGAGTAGAAGTACTCGGGCCGGAAGAACCCGGTCGTCACGCGCTTGGCGCCGGCGGCGCGCAACCGGTTGAAGAACTCTCGCATCAGCCCGTCCGCCACGCCCTTCCGGCGGTACCGCTCGGTCACCACGATCTTCTCCAGGTGGCCCGCCTCGCCGTCATCGGTCAGCTCGTAGAAGATCCCGCCGATGATCTGTTCGCGCTCGTTGATCGCGACCAGGTAGCGGTGCTCCGGTCGGAACCGGACGTCGAGCTTGGCCGCGAGGAAGATGCGGTGCAGCCGCTCCACCTCCTTCGGCAGCAGCGCGTGCCGGACGCGGAACAGGTTCGCGTCCGCGTCCTCCAGCGTGACCACGATCTCGCTCTGTGCGCCCCCGCCGAGGTCGGTGCTGATGAAGTCCACGGCGTCTTCCGGCCGCAGGTACCCGAACGGGATCCGGGCGAGGAAGTAGTCGTCGTCCGGTTCCACGCGGTATCGCTGGCGGAGGTCCGCCACCGCCGACGCGAGTTCCTCGATCGAGGTCTCCTTGGCGCGGATCGACCGAATCAGCTCGTCCAATCCCTGCACTAAATCCGCTGCACTGTCGGGGAACACGGTTTCGCGGAAGAAGCGAAGCCGGACTTCGGGATAACTCTTGGAGAGCTTGTCGAGCGCATAGGTGTCGTACAGCTCCTGCAGCGTGGCTGCCCGCGCCGGGTTGGTGGCCGCCTCGTTGAGCCGTGCCCACCGCCGGTACCGCTTGGCCGCAAAGAAGAGCCGCATCGGCTGGAAGCCGGTCGCCTCGACACGCGACACGTATTCCGACAGCGCCGCCCCGAGTTCCGCATCACTGTCCGTCTTCTGCTGCAGCGCGTGCCGGTACACGGCAAGACCGGCACTCTCGCCCAACACCTCGAGAACCGACGCGAAGATCACGTCCCAGCCCACCAGCCCCTCGAGGTCCGGGTATTCCCGCTCCACTGGCTCCACGAACCCCGACCTGAAACCGCGCAGCATGACGAACAGGCTCTGGTGCCGTCGGCGCGCCGGCAGCGAGACGATGCGTGAGCCGGTGTGGTAGTCGTGTGTCGGCACGACCACGTCTCCCGGATCCAGCTCCGCGATTTCCTCCGTGCCGCGCGTGCGGCGCCAGAAGTCCACGTAAGCGCTCAGCGCGTTCCACGCCAGGAACGGCCACAACTGCGCCAATCCCTCCTCGGCGGTGGTGCGGCGCGAGAGGCGCCGCATCTCCCGGTCGAGCGTGTCGCCCGGGACGAACTCCTCGCTCCACAGGTCCTGCTCGGCGAGGTAGCCGCCGAACCGTTCCACGACCGGCGGTCCCACGTCGTCGTCGCCGCACAGGACGAGCCAATCGAGTTCTTCCTGCAGCGCGTCGGCGTCGAGGGACAGATTGAGATTGACGGCGAGGTCGAACGACTCCTGCGACCTGGTCTGCACCGTGATCCGGTACACGGCCTTGCCGTGACGCTCCCCGAGCAGGCGGATCCAGACGCCGCCGGGCGGGACGTCGTTCAGCTTGATCACGGTACCGCGATAGAACAGAAACAGCGCCTCGCGCAGGAACGGCGTGTTTCGGATCGCCGAGAGGATGCGGCGCCGATGCTCGTCATCGGTCCCTTCCTCGAACACCACCACGTCTTCCCAGCGGTACTCCTGCCCGGTCTCGGTGTCCACGGCGATCTTCGTGGTGGGGCCAAGCCACTGACGGAACCCGTACTCGAGTGACACGCGCGCGTCGGCGGCGTGACGCCGCAGCTCCGGCGTGGCCGCGAACAAGCTCATGCGCACGAAGAACGCCCGGGTGTGGCTGAACCGCGTGGGGTGCGCGGCACCGTATTCGGCGAGGAAGCTCAGCAGCGACTGCGCGAGCTGCGCGCCGTCGGCGTCACCGTCCGTCCGGGCACAGCCCAGCTCGGCGAACCGGATGAACGCCGCCATCGTCGGCCCGGGGAGCGTACGCTCGCACAGGAAGCCCGACGTTTCGGTATCGAGAATCCCCGGGTCGCGCTCGAAGAACCGCTCGAGCGTGTCGGCGATCCGGAGCGGCCGCTCGGTCGGCACGAGCATCTGAAACGCGCGCCGCCGCACCTCGGCCGACGATGAGCCGGCCGCGCGCGACAGCAGCGCACGCGCAGGTTCCGCCAACGGACCCTCTTCGTTGGCCAACACGCGTTCCAGCAGGCGCACCGCGTCGAGCGCCGTCTCATCGTCCGTCGTCCCGAGCAGGCGGGCCGCCAGATCGAGATCCGTGAGATCCCAATCGGATCGGCGAATCGACTCCGTCAGCGTGTCGCGGTCCGTCGGCGACGGCTCGTACGGCTCCGCCCGCTCGCGCCACGTGATCCGTTGCTCCCCTCGGCTGTAGCGTTCGCGTGCCTGGAGGTCGAGCGGCGCGAAGGCCACCAGCTCCTCGTTGCCCAGCCACAGCTGGGGCGCCGTGAGAAAGGCACCCAGGTCGAGGGTCGGCCGGTGCACGGCATACGTCGCCGCGCCGATACGGACCGTCCCCTCGTCGAGCCGTCGTACCGTCATGCTCGTCCCGATCGAGGGCAGCAGGATGCGATCGTCGCGCACACGGACGTCCTGGGCCGTGAGCCCCAGGGTCTGGAACAGCCAGTTCGGCAGCGTGAGCTCCATGCCCCCTACCTGGAACCGCGTGCGGTGGTACAGTGCCGCGATCACGTCGGCGAAGTTGTCGACCACCGTCTTCCGCTTGGGCGTGCCCTTGGGTGTCAGCTCGCCCTTGTCGGCGTCCAGATCCCGAT
>CAYGCN010000247.1:0-3067 GCA_964348385.1 uncultured Gemmatimonadaceae bacterium | reverse complement strand
TTCTCCCCTGCGCGCGACGTTAGCGGTGGTCGGCGCCTGATGCCGCCCCCTCTGAATCATGGCGTGACTTCGAACACGAAGGAGATTGGCGCGGCTCACGGCCGCCGCCGTTTCCGACGCCGCGTGGTCTTGAAGAAGACGACATTCTTCTGCGTCTCCCGCCATATGTATGCTATCAACGCCCCAACGGTCACCAATGCGGCCCCGATGCCGACCGGCCAGGCGTCGAGTGTGGCTGCAACCACCATTCCGATCATCCAAGCAACGACGCCCAGGGCAATTGCCCGTAGCTGCTTCCTCTCGAGTCTGGCGATCTCGCGGTCGGCGTCCGCATCGCCGGTTCTGCTGCGCAGCCACCTCGGCCAAGCGTCCTCCAGGCCGTGGCGTACCGGAGCCACATGACGAAGGATCATATCGACCATCACGACGATGCCGATTGCCGTGAGGGCGATTGTGACCGCACTCCACATGTTCAGCACCGAGGTCTTAACTCGTTGGTATCATGTCGGTTACGTTCATCGATCGACCGTTTCAAATCGTCGTTTTCAAGCTTCACATCGGCATTTTGAAGCTTCAAATCGTTGTCTTGAAGCTTCGGATCGACGTTTGGAAGCTTCGATATCGCGTTTTGAAGCTTCGAATCGACGTGTCGAAGCTTCGATTCGAGGGTTCAGAGCCTGAAGGGAGCGTTCTCAACCGTCGGACTCGTTCGCTTCGTGCCACTATGATGTCCCTCACGAGCCAATGTGCCGGCGCGCTCGTTCCAGTGCTTCGCTCTTTCCTTCGGTGTGGGGTACACGCTGTTCGATGGCCGCGAGGATGGTCCCGCTCCCCCGCATGAGCATGCCAACCGAGATACGCTGGCCTGAACGGTCGTCCAGTACGATGCTGACCGACCATGGTCGGAATCCCACTTGAACGATGTCGGTCCAACGGATCCGGACCCAGCCTGAGCGCCATGTCCGCGCGCTGATCACGCCTTCATCGAACGTGACGCGTGTTCGTGCAACCCAGACGATGAACGCTACGACACATAAGTCGGTCGACACGATCGCGGCCACCGCCCACGCAAAGGGCATGTCACCGATCCGCCCCGTCGTAATGACAACCCCAAACAGCGCGAACATGACCGCGAGGCCGACAGCAACCCATCCGGGCCAGACGAGCCACTTCCCATCACGACTTCGTGCTGGGGGCGCAGTAGTCTCCACGCGCACGTATTTCGCAGCGAGAGGGGCCGCTGCTGCGGCAACGGCGAGACCGATGACTATCGCGATGTCACTGCCCATGGGGACCCCCACCACCCGGTTAGGTTTCCCCCCCTTCGGCTTCACCTACCATGGTCACATCGCGAGCATGGTCGCGACCGACTCGCTTGTCCAGGCCCCCCCTCGGTATCGGGAGCCGGTTCCTGCGAGACCAAGCTGGGCTCTGTACCGAGAAGATCCGGGCCTTGGGTGTCATGGACGTTCCGTGCGAGCCCACCTAGCTTGAACGGTGGCCGATCGCGACCTGGCGGAACTGGAGGATGCATGCCGAACCGCGCGCCCGACTGGTTGGCACAGGCGGAGCGAGACTTCGAACAAGCCGGTGCCTCGCGGCGGGACGGCAGGCACGAGTGGGCGTGCTTCGCCGCTCACCAAGCGGCGGAGAAGGCGGTCAAAGCCCTCCACCTGCACCGGGGGCAGGAGGCCTGGGGCCACGTCGTGGCTCGGCTATTGGCCGAACTCCCGAGCGCCGCGCCCGCGACGCTGATCGACAAGGCCCGGGTCCTGGACGCGGGCTACGTGCCCACACGCTACCCGAACGGCCACCCGGAGGGCGCGCCGTTCCAGCACTACGGAGCGTTACAGAGCGACGAGGCGATTCGCTATGCCGGTGAGATTCTCGACTTCGTCCGTGCTCAGATGGCCTGACATCACCACGGTACGGGCCGCAGCACGATCCTGGGCCGAGCGCGTGCGGGGCGAACGCCCGGAGTTGGTGCAATTGGGCATGTTCGGCTCTTACGCGCGTGGCGACGCGGGGGTGGGGAGCGACCTCGATCTCCTCGCCGTCGTGCGAGAGACGGAGGTGCCGTTCGAGCGCCGCGCGGCGGCCTGGGATCTGAACGACCTGCCCGTGCCGTCGGAGATCCTGGTCTACACGGTCGCCGAGTGGCAGGCGCTTCGTCGGCGCGGCGACCGATTCTCCCACATGCTGGCTCACGAGGCCGTGTGGCTGGTGGGGGACGGGGACACGTAGGGGACCGGGCGCGCTCCTGCTGCGGGCTGTGACCCGCCGGTCAATCACCCGCCCGCTCCACGAACCACCTGACCGTGCGATGCAACGCCTCGTGCGGCTCCGTGGTCGGTACCCAGCCCAACTCGCGCACCGCCTTGGCTGACGTGTAGGGATTGTCGCGCGCGAGGAAGTGCGCACTGGAGGCGCCCACGCCGCGGTAGCGCCCGGGACGGAGTACGCGCGCCGCCGCGTGCCACGCGCGGCCGACCGCTACCGCCACGCTCGGTGAAACACGGAACAGCCGCAACCGACGACCGCTCGCCGCACTGATGATCTCGTAGAACTCCCGCTGCGTGAAGCCGCCATCGTTGGTGGTGTTGAACGCGCCCGTGACCGTGGGGCGATCCAGGGCCGCCATCAGCGCGTCCACCACGTTGCCGACGTAGATCATGGCCAGCCGGTTCTCGCCCGATCCCACGAGCGGCGCGAACCCGAACCGCGTCGCGCGCAGCACCGGCCCCATCAGGAGACGATCCCGCTCGCCGTAGATGACGCACGGCCGGAGCGCCACCGCGGACACGCCGAGACGCTCGCTCTCGTGCCACACCACCTCTTCGGCGAGTCGCTTGGAGCGCGCGTAGTAGTCGGCGTCCGCGATCGCGCCGAACGGGGCGTCCTCGTCCACGGCACCGCCGCTCCCGGCGGACGGCTGGCGGCCGTATACCGCCACGGAGGAGATGTGCACCAGCCGCGCGTTGGCGCGCGCGGCCGCCCGCACCGCCTGGCGGACGCCCTCCACGTTCACCCGCTCGTACGCGGCCCAGTCGGTGGGCGTCGTGACCAG
>CAYGCN010000246.1:0-3137 GCA_964348385.1 uncultured Gemmatimonadaceae bacterium | reverse complement strand
AGCGCATGGCGGGTGCTTAGCTCTCGAACTGCCGCCGCCCTACCACCTTACGCCGCTCCCACTCATCCGGAATCCGGGCCAGGCACGCGCCCTTCACGATCTCGTTCCGCATCACGTCCAGTGCGTGTCGCTCGATCAGGAGATGGCCGCACACGCGGCAAGAGGTGTTGTCCCATCGGGGACCGGCAGGTTGCCAACGTACGCATACCACAAGCCCTCCCCCATGCCGATCATCCTCGCACGCTCGAGCGTAGTGATCGGTGTGGGGCCGACGGCGGCGAGCCGGACGTGGGGAGAGAGCCGCGTCACGTGCCACGGATCGGTGCGCGGCACCGCCCCTCACCGACCGCCACTGCGCTTCCAAACCGCGAACCGCTGCCCGCGGACGGCCCAACCGCTGTGCCGGAGATACCAGACAGTCGTTTGCCGGTCGTCCTGACCGTGATCGGCCTGCGCACTCGCGGTGGTCGGTGGCGCCACAGGGAGACAGCACGCGAGCAACGCGATTGTCTTCTTCATGCGACTCCTCCTCCATGGCCCAAACCTGCTGCGTGGGGCCCGGCGTCCTTGCCAAGGTGTGAATCCTCGAGGGCTCGCGCAAAGAGAGTGAGGGACTCGCCGCCTGCGTGGGGAGCGGCGCACGCGCCGCGCCAACACGACCGTGTCGAGTGACGAACGGTCACCAACGACGACACCGCCCAACGATCTCCCGATTGGCCTTCCGGAGGTCGTTGATGATCTCGTAGAACTCGTCGAAGTACTCGATGGTGCGATCGACGTGCCCTTGCTCCAGGCCTTCTTGGCTCCGGAACAGGGTGTAGATCGCATGCCGGTTGTTGCGGAACTCCTGCAGCACCGACTCCAACAGTCCTCCGAACTCATTCAGTGGCCGGCAGATCCCGCGGTAGACGCGATCGCGGACCGATCGGGTCGCGAACCGCTCGTCGGGGCTGGCATACCGCGCATCCACGGCTCCGGACCAGTCGAAGTCGTACGGCACTGGATACACTGGCTTCGTCATGCTGCCCACGGGAATCGTGTTGTGACAGCAGTCGTCGTCGTCGGGTGATCGGTTGAACGCATCCCAATCGGTATTGCCGATCATGAACTGGAACACTTCGACCAGCGCGAGATCCGCCGCCTCGTACTCCTGCGGCGGGATCGCCGGCACCGCCAGGACTCGCCAGCCGTTCCTGGCAGCCATCAGGTCCTCGTCTTCGATGAAGAAGGCGTACCTGGTCAGCGGCTCGTCGTCTGCTTCGGTGTCGACATACGTGATCTGGGCCAAGCGAACGCGGAAACTCAGGTTGGTGAAGAGATTCAGCGAACGGTAGATCAGGTACTCCAGCAGTGTCTGCTGCTCGTAGTCCGCTCGGCCGGACTGGCAATGGGCCACGAGCTTCAGCTTGTCCTGGTTGTGGAACACGGTGTTTTCGACTTCACCCCGCTTGAAGTTCAGTCGGATGTTGGGGAAGTCGCAGGTCGATCGCCGGAGCCGGAACTTTCCGCGTGTCCTGATCTGAACCTCCAGCTCGACGGTCGTCCCCTCCGCATCGACGTAGGACAGCGCACCGGGGTGTTCCTCGCTCTCCTGACCGCGTTCTCTGAAGATCGTCCTGAACGGTGCCGCGATCGTCAACCGGAGAATGTCGTGGCTTTCGAACAGCGGCTGGCTGAGCGTGTCACTTACCTGCGCGCCGAGTACGCCGGCATGGACGCCGGTGAGCGCCAAGAGGCACCAGACTATTCGCTGCATGACGCACCCCTCTCCCTGTTCCATGACACTATCGGAGACAGGGTTGCCATTGTTTCGGCATCCCGGGTTTTTGCCCTCCGCGATGTTCCCGCCTGCCGGTGGTGGTCTGGAGCGGAACGGTTGGAGTCTCGAGGCTCAATCAGCAGGACCGTCGAGGCGCCGTGCCGGCCGCATGGGCCATGGCTTGACGGCGCCTTCACCACGCCCGATATAGGAGTGAAGCGCTCTCCTCCCGCGCCGGGGCGTGACCGTGGCCTCGGCGATGCACGCACCCGACGCCGATTGTGCCTCGTTCATGATGGGGGAGCTCACCATGCCGCACCGCCGCGCCTCGTCCATGCGCCGCCGCGACTTCCTGAAGGGCGCCGCCGCCGGTCTCATCGTCCTGCCGCACGTCGACCTGGGGGGCCGCACCGCCCATGCCTCGCGGGCGAAGACCACCGTCGCCGTCATTCGCACCGCCAATCGCCGCGACGGCGTGCGGCGCGCGATGGCGCTACTCGATCCAACGGGCATCGCCGGCAAGGCCGTGACCCTGAAGCCCAACTTCAACACCGCCGACCCGGCGCCGGCGGGCACCCACAACGACACGCTCGCCCAGCTCGTGACGGAACTCAGGGAACGCGACGCGCGCGAGGTGATCGTCGGTGAGTCGTCGTTTCCTCCGACGGCGCGCGTGATGGAGGACAAGGGGATCTTGGATCTCGCGAGCGACATGGGATTCGGGATCGTGAACTACGACGAGATCCCCGACGCCGAGTGGGTGCACTTCAAGCCTGCCGGCACGCACTGGCCCGACGGGTTCCACCTGCCGCGTCACGTGGTGCAGTCGGAGTACACGGTCAGTACCTGCTGCCTGAAGACGCACGGCTCGGGCGGCGTGTTCACGATGTCGC
Source organism: uncultured Gemmatimonadaceae bacterium (assembly GCA_964348385.1). Classification (GTDB taxonomy): domain Bacteria; phylum Gemmatimonadota; class Gemmatimonadetes; order Gemmatimonadales; family GWC2-71-9; genus JAOTVV01. The sequence continues at coordinate 485 of CAYGCN010000246.1, read as the reverse complement.
TCAAGCTGTCGGTGGGGCTCACGCCGAAGCGCATTCGCCGCGGCATGCATCGCTCGCCCGACATGCGGCGCATGATCGCCGAGCTGAACCAGGGCTACGCGCCCCAGCTCATCGTCATGGACGGCGTGGAGGCGTTCACCGACGGTGGGCCGTCACGCGGCACGCTGGCGCGGCCGAACGTGATGATCGCCGGCACCGACCGGGTGGCGGTCGACGCCGTCGGCCTCGCGGTGCTCAAGGAGGTGGGCGCTAACGACGCCATCATGGGCACGCCGATCTTCAAGCAGGAACAGATGGCGCGGGCCGTGGAGGTGGGGCTCGGGGTCTCCGGCCCCGCGGAGATCGCGCTGGCCAGCGACGACGAGGCCGGCACGGCGTACGCCCGCCGGCTCGAGACCATCCTCGCGGAGGGCTGAGCAGGCGCTGCGTGGTCAATAAAGGAGAGCGTGTCGCTCGGCCAACGTCGCGGTTGTTCTCTTTCCCAC
>CAYGCN010000245.1:0-3182 GCA_964348385.1 uncultured Gemmatimonadaceae bacterium | reverse complement strand
AAACCCGTAGAGGTTGAGCCCCCCGGCGAGCCCGATGGGATCTTCCTGCGTGAAGGTCCGGTCGACGCCGGCAGCCATGATCTGTCAAGCAGGCACGTTTCGGCGCGCGAGCGCCGCCGGGCATCACCAGCAACGTGGAGGTGAGACTGCCGTGAGGTCCGCCGACGTATGCGCCGCCTAGCGGTCCCACCGGTCGACCGTGATCCCGGATACCCCGATGAAATGCTCGTCTCGGCTCACGAGGGTGAGCCCGTGCTGCCGGGCCAGCGCCGCGATCCAGAGATCGTTCTCCGGGATCGGCCGTCCCTCAAGCCGGAGCGTCGCTTTGAGCTGACCATACACCGCGGCGGTATCGCTGTCGCACGCGAGCACGGCGGCGGCCTCCGCGAACGCTGCGATCCGCGCGACGTTCTCGGCCACCCGCGCGGACTTCCGTGCGCCGTAGTACAACTCGCCGAGGGCAATCGCCGGCACGTAGACGGCCTCGGCCGCCCGCACGCGCTCCAACACCGGGTGCTCGGCCGCCAGAAGGGCAATGAGGATGTTCGTGTCGAGGAGAACCCTACCAGTCTCTGGCATCCACGTGCTCGCAATCCGCGTCGATCGCCGCCGCCATCACGGCGAGATCGGCGGCCGGAATGCTGCCCGCAAACGCCGCCAGGCTGTTGCCGCGGGCTGCCTTTTCGAGGACCGCCACGTAGGCTAATGCGCGACGCTGCTCGGCAGCGGGAAGGCGCCGCACCCGGGCGGCGATTTCCTCAGGGACGGACGGGGTCATGGGCACCTCCTAGTCCCGATCAATCTACTCTGCGCTGGCCTAGGGCTCCACCTACTGCGGTCCCGTTGCCTCGGCCCGCGTCGAAAAGAGGCCGCCAAAGACCTCCTCGACGCCCTCATCCTCCAACACCAAGCCAAACGCTGGACCCGCACCGGATAGCAAGACCGCGAAAGAAAGAGCCCGGCCGATGCCGGGCTCTCAGCAATATCTCCTCGTCTGTTCGACCCCGTTGCCGTTGAGACGCGCTCCTCGATTCGCACTATGGCTGGAAGCAGGGCTGTCGTCGCGCGGCTACGCGGGCACTGAGTTTCGGAGGAACGGATTGGTCAGTACTCCACCAGCGGGCAGTGCCGGCCAGAGACGCCGCCATGCCGCTTTCGTCTGTAGTCGGGTCGAGTTCTACCCTGATGCCGGACATCGTGGCATCCCACTCGATGACCACCTTCTCGTCGGTGGTCCGCCATGTCCAACGAACCTCGCCGAACTCACTCGCAGGCGTACCGGGCGCGGGTCTCACGACCCGCCATGAAGTGTCCGGGTCGACGATAGGCGTCGAGGTGAGCCATACTCGACGCTCGATCCCCGCTGGTATCCACGTTGAGTCCGCTCGAGAGTTCGCGATTGCCCAGTCGCCCCATTCAAGAGCGTAGCAGCCTGAAAACCGGTCGAGGACGCCAAGCGTCTGAGCACACGCGCTACCCGCTGTTAGCAGCAGGAGAAGTGGCACGAAGAGTTGACCAAGCCATGCGTCCCCGCCGTGCATGAAGGGTGCGGCAACTCTTCGCCATCGCGGCGCTCTCCACCCGCCAGGAAGCAGGCATCGCTGGTAGCCCGGTATCATCGGCATCTGAAGCCTCCTTGAAGGCGCGTCGGCGTGCCTTCCCCGGACCCCGGACCCAATGCCATGTGAACGCCCTCATGCCCCAGAGCGCCGCACACGCGAAGGTTGGAACGCCGCCCCGCCGGAACCGGAACGAGTCGATTAACGCCTCCGCCCTGAATGAGGCCTGCTACGTCAGCTCGCAGGGCGAGGGCAGGGTCCGCGCCGTCGTGCCACACCGTGCCGGCCGCAGTCACCACCGGCATCCCGTCAACCGTGTTGGGGAAGACGGCAACCGCACCGTAGACATTGACTGACGTCCCGAGAGCGGCTATCGCCTGCGCGCCCAACTCCGCGTTGGCCGACGCCCCCGCGAATGTCATTCCGCCAATCGCTTGTGTTATAGCATTCATCAACGCGGGATCCGAAACGACCGCGGCCTTCGTGGTTACCTCGCGTTCCCTGCCGTTGTCCAGCACGCAGACTGTGACCGTAAGCGAGTCGCTTTGCGCGCACAGCCCGAACGGATCACTGAAGTTGACCGGATCCCCGTTGGCAAACCCGTAGAGATTGAGCCCCCCGGCCAACCCAATGGGATCTTCCTGCGTGAAGGTCCGGTGACGCAACAGACGATATGATGCTCGTGGGCTCGTGCCGCCCAGCCAACATCACATCACCTATGGCTGCCCCACACACCTGCGCGTCCAGCCCCCCATCCGTGTCCTGCGCACACATCGGCACTGCCAGGGAAAGCCTGGCGGCCCGCAGCTGCTGTTATCACATCGGACTCGCCTGCACCAGCGTGTCGCCCTCGAAACGTAGGAGGATATCACCGATCTCGACCACCGCCCCATCCAACTTCACGACTTCCTCCGGATACACTGCCTTGAGGTAGGCGAAGGCGCTGTCAGCGGTGATCCCACGCGGAAGCGACACAAGGAGTGATGAGAGCAAGTTGAGCGCGCGCCGGTTCGTGCTCAGCGCTTGGTCTGCGTGTGCGCGTGAGACGCCTCGGTCAATGTCGCGCCCGAGCCACCAAGCATTGGTCCCCAGCAGCAGAAGTGCCATGGTTACGGCCACCCAAATCGTTAGGCCGCGGTGACTAGTCATCTCGTTCGTATCCCTTGAGGAGTGCCTTGGTGGCGAAGGTGAAGCAGTTGTTGGTTAACGGGCGGTACGCGGCTCTATCGGGGTCGTTCTTCACGGATTCCGCGTACTCGTTGATCTTCTGCGCGTCGGCTCCAGCATAGTAGGTGCCGCTGACTTCTGCACCGTCCGCCAGCCTCTCGGAGATGAAGCTGTACAGGTGGTCAAGGGACTCCTGGGTCGGCTTTCCATCTTCGCCCATCACCAGGTCCGGCACGCTGTGACGTTCAACATTCCCAAAATCACCACTCTCGTACCTTCCATACTGGTAGTATCTCGTTGACCCGTCGGGGGCAACCGAGACTACCGCGGCGTGACCCAGTGGGATCCTGCCAAGGGATGTTGTGATCTTGTACTTAACGAACGAGATGAGGATTCCATCAAGCCCAAACGGATCACTGAAGTTGACCGGATCCCCGCCGGCAAACCCGTAGAGAT
>CAYGCN010000244.1:0-3188 GCA_964348385.1 uncultured Gemmatimonadaceae bacterium | reverse complement strand
TCTTCATCCCCGGCTACCTCCGTCAGTCTGCCACGCCACATGCGCGCAACTACAGTGCAATAGCACGCCCCCCCCGCTACGAGGCAACGCAGACCACGCCGCCGAGACAGGCCACGTCGATGATGCAGTAGTCGGCACGGGGGCTCGGCCTCCCCGGCATCCGCCTCAACAGCATCATCGTTCGCTGTTCGGGGACGCGGCACAAGGTGCGGCTTGCCCTGCGGGAAGTTTTGGAGGCGGGCCCGCCCGGCGCACGAGGCCCCTGAGCCATGCCGGCGAAACCTGCTCTGAACGTCTCCTAGAACGCGAGCCTTGCACCCAGAAAGACGCCCGTCCTGGTCGGCGCGACGGTGACGCGGATGCGGTCGCGCGGGACCTCCTGCCACCGGTCACCCCTGCTCAGCGCTCCTGTGACCAAACCGACAACGCCTCCCACCGCGCCGAGCGCGACGCCAAGCATCACGGCCTTGTCACCCGCCGAGAACTGAAGGAAGCCACTCTCGTCATCCCCGGACGCGTAGCCGACCAGTGCCCCCGTTGCGCCACCAACAGCCACGCCGAGCCCGAGCCCGAGCAACCATCGCGAGCGGCGACCCTGGCTGACTTCCAGCCGCTCTATGGCGGCGATCGGCACCGCGCTGGTCACCGAGTCCCATCGCGTTTCCCGACTCCCCACGAATCGCCGCTGTGCCCAGCGCACGTACAGGGTGTCTGGTCGGATGTCGACGACTGTCCCGACGACCCGTGCGAATTCGTACCGCGGAACGGTCACGCGTACACGTTGCCCCGGGCCGAGGCGGACGTCCGGCTCCTGCGCGGCTAAACTCGCGGACGTGGCAAGCGCGATCGAGGCGACGGCGAGAACGAAGCGATGCATGATTGCCTCCTGGGGGCGACGCGGGCAGGCTCCAGCATTGGCGTCAAGCCAGCGTCAAGTCAACCGATCGGGCGTCGTCGGTACCGGATTGCCGTTCTGGAGGCCCGCAGGTACAGTGCAACACGGCGAAACCCGATCCAGGAGGCGAGGCGACCATGCACGCGAGGCGCCCGACATGGGTGAACCAGTGGTTAACCCGCATCCTCGCGCTCCCAACCATCCGCCCCGACAGCATCATCGTTCGCTGTTCCGGAAAGCGGCACAAGGTGCGGCTCGCCCGCGGGAAGTTCTGGAAGCGGGCCCGGTGCGGCGCCTGTGGAGCGGCGGTCGACCGCTGGCGTGTGCGGCGCGTCGGGCGGTGGCTCACGCATCTCGCGCTCCCCGCCTCGGCTGCGACCCCGGAGCGCCTCGCCTGGCTCGGCACTGCCGGCTACCTCCTTTTCACGCTGGTCGCGGCCGCGTGCCTGTGGTGGCTGAGCGATCGCTGGTGGCTTGCCACCACCTTGCTCTTCGGCCCGCGCTGGGTGTTGCTGCTGCCGCTCGCATTGCTGATACCGGTGAGCCTTCGCTGGGACCGGGCGCTCCTCGCTCCGCTTGCACTGGCAACCGTGATCGTGCTGGGTTCGGTGATGGGACTCCGCACCGGTTGGCACAGCTGGCTCAGGTCCCCGGATCCGACGCGCGACGTGACCGTAATGACGCTCAACGCGCAGGGCGGCCGCACACTGTCGGTCGCACTGACCGATCTCCTGTTCGGCTACCGTCTCGACGTGCTCGCCATTCAGGAGTGCGGGCCGGGACTCCGGCAGCGCGTAGAGGCGCTCCAGGACTGGCATACGCATGTGCACAGTTGGCTCTGCCTGGTGAGCCGGTATCCGATCACGACGGTGACGACGATGGACCGGGAGGCATTCCAATTGGCGGGGGGCGGCGCCTACGTCGTGACCTATCGTCTCGAGGCGAACCCGATCCCGCTCCATCTCACGAACCTGCACCTCGCCACGCCCCGCGCCGGCCTGGAACGGATCCGCGAGGGCGAACTGCAGGAGGGTATTCCCAAGCTCGCTGAGAAATCCTCCCTGCGAGAGATCGAGTTGAGACGCGCCGCCCGCTGGGCCGACGAGTTTCCGCGACCACAGATCGTGTTGGGTGACTTCAACACCCCTCCCGAGAGCCCCATCTTCCGTGAAGCGTGGAGTGACTGGACCGATGCGTTCTCCGTCGCTGGGCGTGGGTTCGGGTATACGCGGATGAACGGCTGGATCCGGGCCCGGATCGATCACATCCTGGTTGACGGGAGCCTCGAGGTGATCCGCGCCTGGGCGGGGCCCGACGTGGGATCCGACCACAAGCCGATGATCGCGACCGTCCGGCTCAGGCGGCGAAACCCGTGAAGGTGGCCCCGACGCTACTTTGTAGGCGGTGCACGGTGAGCTGTGCGCTGTGCGCTGTGCGCTGTGTATTGAGAGACTGCTCCACCATGGGAACCGATGACGGTGTCTGACGTCCGTGTCCGCTTTGCCCCGTCCCCCACCGGATACCTCCACGTGGGAGGCGCGCGGACGGCGCTCTTCAACTGGCTCTACGCCCGCAAGCTGGGTGGGGCGTTCCTGTTGCGCATCGAGGACACGGATCGCGCTCGATCGTCCCAGGAGCACGTGCAGGTCATCCTCGACGGCCTCGCGTGGCTGGGGCTCGACGTGGACGAGGAGATCGTGTTCCAGGGTGCCGGCCTCACGCGTCACCAGGCCCTCGCCGACCAGCTCCTCGCCGACGGCAAGGCGTATGAGGAAGACCGTGCCATCCGGTTCCGCATGCCCAAAGGTGAGATCGCCTGGGATGACGCGGTGTACGAGCGCATCAGCTTCAGGGGAAGTGACATCAAGGATTGGGTGATCCTGCGGTCCGACCGGACCCCGACCTACAACTTCACCGTGGTGGCCGACGACATCGAAATGCGGATCACTCACGTCATGCGGGGCGACGACCACATCTCGAACACGCCCAAGCAGATCGCCGTGTATCGTGCGCTCGGTCACGAGCCGCCGGTGTTCGCCCACGTGCCGATGATCCACGGCCCCGACGGCAAGAAGCTCTCCAAGCGGCACGGCGCGACCGCGGTCGGGGACTACCGCACGAAGGGGGTTCTCTCGGGAGCGATGCGCAACTTCCTGGCGCTGCTCGGCTGGAACCCGGGTGATGAGCAGGAGCTGTTCTTCGAGGCCGCCGATCTCGTGGAGGCGTTCTCACTGGACCGCGTGCAGAAGAAGAGCGCCATCTTCGATCTCACGAAGCTCGAGTGGCTGAACGG
>CAYGCN010000243.1:1385-3268 GCA_964348385.1 uncultured Gemmatimonadaceae bacterium | reverse complement strand
GATTGGGGGTTCACACATCGAGGGCGGCTCCGGTTCGACTTCGACGGCCTGGCCGGTGGGCCGGGACGCGCGTTCGACGTCGCGCTCAAGGTCGGGTACGATCTCAGCGACCGCTGGGGCATCGCCGGCGGCTATCGAACGGTGGAAGGCGGAGCCGATGTCGAGTCGGTCTACAACTTCGCCTGGCTGCACTATGCGGTGGGTTCGGTCGCGTATCGTTTTTGAGAGCGGCGAGGCATCGCGGCGCTGACCACACGATCGCGGTTATCGACGAGGTTGACGCTCGCACCCGCTGAGTTCGGCTGAGTTCGTCTGAGTGCAGCTACGTGTTGCTGCTAAAGAGTTACGAGACCGCGTTCTTTGGCTGAGCTCCTTTCAGTTTGGCTCCGTTTGGCCGAGTTCGCACACTTTTCGCACACCACAGATTTGTGATATGAGAACAGCCTCGTGCGCTCCGTGGCGCTCGAGGCTGGAAGGCTGCCGCCCGGCTCACGTTCATTCGACGTACGCGTCCGCGCTCTGACAGCAGGGAGGAGTCCTACTGGAGTCGATAGCACCGGAGGTCGTTTCTTTCCCCCACCGCGCCACGTCTATCGATGCCATGCCCCCCAAACAGGCACAAGCGCCCCGCCGCATCTTGCCACGCCGCGTGATTCCACCTTGCCCCCGGCCAGTTCCGCGGATCGTCGATGCCCTGTGTGTCGGCGAAGCCGGGCTGATCGACAACAGTCGATCCGCGAACGTACGTCCAGGACGTCCCATCGTAGCGCCACGCCTTCACGATCAAATCCCTAGTGGGACGCGTCCTCGTGATCGAACTTGCGATGCGGGGGCGGGTTGTGCCAGGTGGGAGGGGGTGTGAGTTAGCGGTTGACAGTCAACACTTCTCGGTAGTGAGCCGTGATCGTGCAGTCGAGAGATGACAAACGCAGACTCACAGCTTGCGCACCGCGACAACGCGCTCGACCTCCAATCGAAACGGTCCTTGGCGCTTGTCGCCGATCAGGAAGCCGAGTTGGCGGATGGCAGTCCTGTTGAGCGGTGGTGCGTCGCGTGGGACGTAGCCACGGAAGGTCGGTACGAATCGGTCGAACGGCAGCGCTACAGTGATCCACTCGTTCGGTTCTGTGTCGAATTCAGCGCGATACGCGATTCCGTCGGTGCGGAGTCGCACCCGGTAGGTCCGGCCGTCGCCCCGCACTCGAAACACCAAAGCCTGGAAACTCGAGAGATCGGAGTCCACGACCGTGCGGACCGATGCGAAGCCGCCGTTGTTCTCCAATGAGAGCCGGCCGGCGAACGGGCCGGTGCCGTGTGCCGAGATCTCCATGTCACTTGAGGAGCGTCCACCCATGACACCGTCGTTGACTACGAACCAGTCATTAGCTGTTGCGCGGGTAAAGTCCACGAGGACGAGGGAGTCGGGCTCTTGCAGTGCGGGCGTCATCCAAAGGGTCAGAAGGATCGGCAGCATGCACATGGTACAGAAGAACATCGGTGATGTTCCGCGTGCATCGGAGCCTTTGATCGCGTAGCCTTCGGGCCTGATCCACGCTTGCCGTTTTGATGAGCGTAGGCTAGCATGCCCCTTGGTTTTGGGGTAGGAGTACCGGAGTTGCAGTGCCGACTCGGCGCCGAGCGTCTGGCTTTCAGCCGAGGCGTGTGGCCCCACCACCGTGGCGCGAAGTGGATTCCCCGAGGCACTCGAGGTCATGGTACATGCGCAAAGTGATTCTGTACTCAGTTCTTCTGTTGGTCGGACTTGGCCTGTCGCAAGTGTTGCCCTCCTTGCTCGGTGGTGCCCACGACCCAGGGAGGGAAGCGATCATAGGCGGTCTGATAGTAGGCCGAGGTGAGCACGATCACCGCCCTCGTCCTCGCCT
>CAYGCN010000243.1:766-1375 GCA_964348385.1 uncultured Gemmatimonadaceae bacterium | reverse complement strand
GTGGTGCCCACGACCCAGTCGCGGTGGCGATTCGGGTCGTCACGATGATCGGGCTCGCGTTCATCATGATCCATGTTGGATTCGAGTTTCATATTGACAAGTCTCGACTCCGCTCCTACGGCTGGGACTACGTTGTGGCGTTCACGGCAGCATCCTTCCCGTGGATCTTCGTCACGGGCTATTTCATCTTTGTGATGCTGCCCCCCGAATTCTGGGGTGACTTCACCGCCTGGAAGGAGACCTTGCTGGCGGGACGGTTTGCGGCGCCCACCTCAGCCGGCGTGCTGTTCAGCATGCTTGCTGCTGCTGGTCTCGGTGCGACGTGGTTGTTTCAGAAGGCACGAATCCTCGCCATCTTCGACGACCTCGACACCGTCCTGCTCATGATTCCACTGAAGATGCTGATGATCGGTCTGGCTTGGCAGTTGGGCATGATCGTGGTGGTCATGGCAGCGTTCCTCTTCGTCGCCTACGTCTGGTTACACAGGATACGTATGCCGGTCACGTGGGCCTGGGTGCTGGGATATGCCGGTGTCATTGCCGTAGGCAGCGAACTGCTCTACGCCGGCAGCGAGATCATCGATCCATCCGTGCCGATTCACATCGAGG
>CAYGCN010000243.1:0-744 GCA_964348385.1 uncultured Gemmatimonadaceae bacterium | reverse complement strand
TCTTCACGAGGTTCTCCAGCGTCCCGATGAGCGGCGAGCGGCGACCGTGATGTCCGCCGCCTTCATGGTCTTCGTCGGTCTGAGTATGCCCGCCATCTTTGAGGGCCCCGACTCGCAGCACCCCGCGCCAACACCATCCTCACTGCACGCCGCCGCACCCGCCAGTGTTGTCGACGATCCAGTCGCTCAGGGGGGGCCGGATGAAGGTCGGTACGTCAGTACCGTCACTGCGAGCCAGCCCAGCATGACCTGGGGCATGATCGCTGTACACGTCCTGTTGATCACGCTGTTAAGCAATCTCGGCAAGATGTTCCCGGCGTTCTGCTACCGACAGGAGGCCCACTGGCGGCATCGCCTCGCCGTCGCCGTCGGCATGTGGCCCCGAGGAGAAGTTGGCGCCGGTGTCCTGGTATTGAGCCTGAGCTATGGTATCGGCGGCCCGATCGTTACTGTGGCCATGCTCTCGCTGGCTCTGAACCTGGCGCTTACCGGCGTATTCATCTTGGTCGTGAGGAAACTCATCGAAGGCGTGCCGGTGGTGACAACAGCGCGAACCTCTGCGGGAGTTGCGGCATGAGCTACGCCGATGCCCATGCTGCAACGTCGAGTGCTTGCAGAACGGCCGAAATGGGGACGGGCGGTTACCTCGGAGTTACCCGAAGGGGCCGCCCGACCGTCCGTGAGCCTGTAAGTTGTTTCTACGCAAAGTCGGGACGGCGGGATTTGACGCGGTGCGACCCTGAG
>CAYGCN010000242.1:1797-3275 GCA_964348385.1 uncultured Gemmatimonadaceae bacterium | reverse complement strand
CGCCACCTTGAATCCAAATCCCACGAGCAGGAGCCCGACCCCGACGGCCAGCATGGTGCTGGACTCGAGCCCGTACCCCGTAATCTGCAGATAGATGAGCGTGAGATTGGTGGTGCCGGTCGTACCGTAGATCAGCGCGATCCCGTAGAGCAGGAACCCCGACGCGAATGCCCCGAGCAGGAAGTATTTCAGCGCGGCCTCGGCCGCAAAGATGCTGCGGCGATTGATGCCGGCCAGGACGTACACGCTCACCGACATGAGCTCCAGGCCCAGAAAGATGACCACCAGGTCCTGACCGCCGCCCATGAACAGCATACCGAGGACGGCCAGGAGGAGCAGGAGATAGTACTCGGGCACGAGCATGCGCTCCCGCCCCAGATACCCCAGCGACAGCATGGCGGCGAGAATCGCGCCGACCAAGAACACGATCGCAGAGGCGAAGCGGAACCCGTCCACCGTGATCATGGCTCCCAGGCCCGCGGGTCGCGCACCCTGGAGCCAGAACGCCGCCACCAGCGCCAGGGTGAGCACCAGCCCTACCAACGCGAGCTGGCCGACCAGGCGCTGATCCGCATCGGTGCGATGCCGCCACGCCACGAACAGCATCAACACCAGGGTCCACGCCGTGAGAAACAGCTCGGGCAGCAACGCGAGCGCCAGGCCTCCCGGCTGGCCGAGATCGAGTTGCGGGCCCATCTACTCCCCCGCCACCGGGAGCCGCGCCTGAAGCGGCGCGGCTCGGATCTCGCGCACCTGCTCCACCAACGCCTCGGCGGAGGCCTCCATCCGGCGGAGGAACGGCGCGGGGTACACGCCGATCCAGATGATGCACGCCACGAGCGGTCCGAGCACGAGGAGCTCGCGCGGCGACAGATCGGGCAGGAGCTCGTTCTGCGGCTTGTCGAGCTTGTTGTAGATCAGCCGCTGCAGCGCCCGGAGCAAGTAGAGCGCCGCGAAGATCACGCCCGTGGCCGCGACCGCGGTGGCCCACGGGTAGGTGCCGAACGAACCGATCAAGACCAAGAACTCACCCACGAACCCGTTGGTGCCCGGCAGCCCGACCGACGAGAGCGCCACCAGACTCAGCACCGCGGCCAGGGCGGGCGCGACCCGCGCGATGCCCCCAAACGCGGCGATCTCTCGGGTGTGCGCCCGCTCGTACAGCATCCCGGCGAGGAAGAAGAGGGCGCCCGTCGAGATGCCGTGGTTGATCATGATGAGGATCGCGCCCTCCACGCTCTGCAGCGTCAGTGCCCAGATCCCGAGCATCACGAACCCCAGATGGCTGATCGACGAGTAGGCCACCAGCTTCTTGAAATCCGGCTGCACCAAGGAGACCAGCGCCCCGTAGATGATCCCGACCACGGCGAGCACCACGACGATCGTGACTACGGTTTGGTCGAACGCGGCGCCGGGGAAGAACGGCACGGCGAACCGCAGGAAGCCATACGTCCCCATCTTCAGCAAGATGCCCGCCA
>CAYGCN010000242.1:1469-1709 GCA_964348385.1 uncultured Gemmatimonadaceae bacterium | reverse complement strand
CGAACGCGAGGAAGAACGCACCGAACAGCCAGAAGGCCCACGGTCCGACGACCTCGATGTTGCTCAGCAGATGGTGGTAGTCGAACGACTGCACCCCGGTGGCGCCGGACACCGAGTAGGTGATGGTCAGGATCGCCACCAGCATGAGCAGGGATCCGACGAACGTGAATACGAAGAACTTGATGGCGGCATACAGTAGCCGAGGACCGCCCCAGAACCCGATGATGAAGTAGATCGGGA
>CAYGCN010000242.1:289-1459 GCA_964348385.1 uncultured Gemmatimonadaceae bacterium | reverse complement strand
CACCAGCGGCCGGCGCGGATCTCTTCGCCAGGCTTGACGGCCCTGGTGCACGGGGCACATCCTATGCTGGGAAACCCGCGGTCGTGAAGCTCGTTGTAAGGCACGTCGTTCTCGCGGATGTAGTTCCAGCTGCCTAACACCGCCAGCGGCATGGTGAACGTGGTGAGCAGCACCATGAAGAGCGAGATGCCGTCGACCCCGAGCCGGTAGGTGATGCCGAACGACGGAATCCAGGTGTGCGTCACTTCGAACTGCATCGCCGCGGTGCCCGGCTCGAACGTCCACCACATCGGGACCGAGACCGCGAACTCCAGCAGCGCACCGCCCAGTGCCAGGCGCTTGGCTAGCCGCTCGGGACCCAGCAGCACGACGAGCCCGGCGACCAGCGGGATCACCAGTAGGGCGTCGAGTACCCAGTCACCGTAGACCATGGCCGTCACCGCGTCATGGCGCGCAGCAGGAGCAGCACGCCGACCACGAACAGGAACATGTACATCTTCACGGAGCCTGTTTGGACTCGGCTCCCCACCCACCCCAGCGCCCGCGCCACCGCCGCCGACCCGTTCACGAACGCGCCATCGATGACCCGCACATCCATCACCCGCCACAGGGCGCGATCCGAGACCCACATCAGCGGCCGCACCACGATCGCGTCGTACAGCTCATCCACGTACCACTTGCGGAGGAGGACCTGCTGGAGGCCGGACTCGGCAGGCGCCTCGCGGGCCGGTCGCAGCTCCGCAGGCCGGAGGAAGTTCCACGCTCCCAGGATACCGGCCGCCGCCACGACCGTCGCCAGGCCCAGCAGCGCCCATTCCGTGCCGGGCGACAGGTGCAGGTCGGGCAGGTACCGCGCCCCGGCCTCGGTCACCGGTTCCATCCAATGGTGCAGCCAACCGCTCGCCGGGAGGATCGCCGGCAGGTTGATGACACCGGCCAGCGCGCTGCCGATCGCCAGCACCACCAACGGACCGGTCATCACCCACGGCGCCTCGCGCACATGCTCCTGCGCCGCCGATCCCGTCCGGTTCGGCCCGTGGAACGTGTAGAGCATCATCCGCGTCATGTAGAACGCGGTCAGCAAGGCGGCGATGACTCCCACGATCCACACGACGTAGTAGGCACCCGCCCCAGTCCCCCGCGCGAACGTCATGGCCAGGATCTCGTCCT
>CAYGCN010000242.1:0-214 GCA_964348385.1 uncultured Gemmatimonadaceae bacterium | reverse complement strand
GAGGCCGCCCATGTTCCGCATGTCCTGCGCGTCCTCCTCGCGGTGCGTGTGGTGGTACGCATGATGCAGCGCGTGAATGACGCTGCCCGATCCGAGGAAGAGGAGCGCCTTGAAGAAGGCGTGCGTCGTGAGGTGGAAGATGCCGGCCGCGTAGGCCCCCACCCCGACCCCCATGAACATGTAGCCCAACTGCGACACCGTGGAGTAGGCCAGC
>CAYGCN010000241.1:0-3296 GCA_964348385.1 uncultured Gemmatimonadaceae bacterium | reverse complement strand
CGACATCACCATGGATGAGATCCGACCCAAGCTCGAGCAGTTGTTCCGATCCTGGCGGTCCGGCGAGGTCCCGCGCAAAAACCTGGCGCTCGTGCCCCAGAAGGACGCGTCGGCCGTGTACATCTTCGACCGTCCGGGAGCGTTGCAGTCGATGATCATCGCGGGGCACGTGGCGCCACCGCAGAACAACCCTGACGAGATCGCGATCGAATCTATGAACGCCGTCCTCGGCGGCGAGTTCAGCGCGCGGATCAACATGAACCTGCGCGAGGACAAGCACTGGTCGTACGGCGCGCAGAGCCTGTTCTGGTCGGCCAAGGGGCAGCGCCCGTTCTTCGTCTACGCCCCCGTCCAGACCGACAAGACCAAGGAGTCGATGACGGAGATCCAGGCGGAGCTCGCCGCCATTCGCGGCACCCGCCCGCCCACCGCCGAAGAGCTGGATCGGGTCAAGGCCTCCCAGACGCTGACACTCCCCGGGCGGTGGGAGACCGCCGGCGCCGTTATGGGATCCATCTCAGAGATCGTGCAGTACGGGCTGCCGGATGACTACTTCTCGACCTACGCGTCCAGGGTGCGCGCCCTCGATCTCGCGCAGATATCCAGGGTGGCCGGCTCCGTGCTCCATCCGGACAAGGTGGTGTGGGTCGTGGTGGGTGACCGCGAGAAGATCGAGGCCGGCATCCGCGAGCTGGGGTTCGGGCCCGTGCAGCTCATCGATGCCGACGGAAACGTGAAGTAGCTCCTCCCCGATCGTCGGGATGGGCTGAGCTGACATGGACGGCCCATCCCGATGCATCCCGCCTACCGGGGACCACGGCTCCCTTGACGAAACGACAGCATCAGCTAAAATCGAGAACAATAGTCGGCTTTCAGGAGGAAAGGCTACGTTCCGTCCTCCCTCGTGCCTGATGTCGATGGCACTCCATGAATGGTACGCAGTGGCTCCCCCGCTCCAGTCGAGCCAGTGGCCGAAGACGCTCAGCCATCGGCGCCACCCCCCGTCTTCTTTCGACACTATCGTTCGTCAGTTCCTCTCGGCACACCGAGCACCTCCCGACCGGGCATCTCGGTCATCGCTCGGCACCGACCACCCATCAAGGAGGTTCGCATGCGAACGCTACTCACCTACCTGAGCGTATCTTTGGCAGCGCCGAGCTTGGTACTCGCTCAGGGGCCCAGTCACGCCAAGCACCCTGACAAGATCGCCAACGCCATGAGCGCCGCGCCGGCGTCGATCGCCAACGGCGCCACCGTGAGCGATTGGGACGGCACGATGCTGCGGAAGGGCACCAACGCGTGGACGTGCATGCCCGACAATCCAGACACGCCCGGCAACGATCCCATGTGTCTGGATGCACCGTGGCTCGCCTGGGCACACGCGTGGATGAACAAGCAGAAGCCGGAGTACAGCACCATGGGGTTCGGCTACATGCTGGCCGGGAGCTCGCCCGAGTCCAACACCGACCCGTACGCGACCGGGCCCACCCCAACCAACCAGTGGATCAGCGAAAGCATCCCGCATATCATGATCATCGTTCCCGATCACCGGATGCTCGAGGGGCTGACGACGGATCCTCATAACGGCGGCCCGTGGGTCATGTGGAAAGGAACGCCCTACGTGCATATCATGGTGCCGACGACGAAGAAGCCCAACTGAAGGTCCTCACCACCTGAGCAGCGGTGAGCGCAGCGCGCCCCGTCGCCGAAGGAGTTGGCGGCGGGGCGCTTCGGTCTTCAAAGGGATGCGACGCTACGGCTTCTGCGCGCGGAAGTTCAGGTTGCCGGACGCGCCCGACAGGGTGACCTCGATTGACCAGGCGCCAGCCGTCCCGGCCAAGGTTTGAAACGTGCCGTTCTCACCGAGGCTGTGGGTGTAGACCTGCGTCCCTCCGGCGTCCCGGGCCACCGGCACCCGATGGCGCGTTCCCGCACCCGCGGTCGAGCGGAAACCGGCCAGCCGCACTAGGATAGGTGGCAGGTGGATGAAGCAGACCACGTTCGACGACCACCACGAGCGCATGCTACGCGTGCCGAGGTGAGGGAGGGAACGATGGGCGTGAAACGCACCGTCATGACGGAGAAAGTCGATCTGTTCAAGAAACATCGCGCCGAGTACGTGGCGCCGAGCACACCACAGTTGATCACCGTGGGTCCGGCGCGCTACCTCGCCGTGACCGGGCGCGGCCGTCCGGGTGGCGAGGAGTTCCAGGCCAAGCTGGGGGCGCTGTTCGGCGTGGCGTTCACCATCAAGATGACGCGCAAGCTCGCGGGCAAGGGCGACTACGTGGTCGGCAAGCTGGAAGGCCAATACTGGCCGGACCCCGGCGTGCCGGACCCATTCGACCCACCGCTCGACGAGATGAACTGGCGTCTCATGATCCGAACGCCGGACGTCGTTGGCGCGTCGGACGTGAAGGACGCGGTCGCGAGGCTCACCGCGAAGGGGAAAGGCGATTGGGCGGACGAGGTCGCGGTCTACGACGTGACGCAGGGCGTGTGCGTGCAGATGCTGCACGTGGGGCCGTACGACCGGGAGATCGAGAGCATCAAGCGCATGCTCGCCTTCGCGGAGCCGCAGGGATACACGTATGGGGGACCGCACCACGAGACCTATCTCTCCGATCCGCGCCGCGTCCCACCAGAACGGCTGCGCACGATCCTGCGGCTCCCCTTGGACAGACCGTAAGCCGCAATCGGCTCCTGCGGAAAGCGACCGGTCGCGGCGGTACGGTGGCGGCGGGAGACGCGACGATCTTCTGACGCTAGGCGCCGATCCGCACTGGCATCCGCTTCGCCCCCCAGGTGCCGGGCGCTCCGGCGAACACGCCGGCGCACGGCGTGCCGCAGGAGGCGCAGGACCCGTCATCCCCAAGCCGCCACGCGCGGAGGGTGTACCAGTCGCGGGCGATCAGCAACTCCCCACAGCTGTGGCAAAAGGTGGTGCCGCCCTCCAGATCGTGCACGTTGCCGGTGTACGCGTACCGCACGCCGTTCTTGACGGCGATGTCTCGCGCCCGGGTGAGCGTCCGCGACGGCGTGGGCGGGAGGTCCAGCATCTTGAAGTCGGGATGGAACGCCGTGAAGTGCATGGGCACGTCGGGACCCAGGTGCTCGACGACCCACTGCGTCATCTCCTCGATCTCCCGCTCGGCGTCATTCCTTCCCGGAATGACGAGGGTCGTGAGCTCGAACCAGACGTCCGTCTCGTGCTTCAGATAGACCAGCGTGTCGAGCACCGGCTGGAGGTGCCCCTTGGTGATCTGCCAGTAGAAGTCCTCGGTGAACGCCTTGAG
>CAYGCN010000240.1:0-3313 GCA_964348385.1 uncultured Gemmatimonadaceae bacterium | reverse complement strand
TAGGAGCGGTATCCGAGGAACCCGGCAAGCACCGCCAGGGCGACCAGGGCTTTCCAGCCGGTGAGTCGGATCGTCCGCTCCGTCATCGGGGACCCGGGCGCGTCACGCCGGCCGACACTGGCGCTCCATCTCGCGCCTCACTTTCCCCTCGTCCCCGATGATCTCGTAGAACTCGTCGAAGTACTCGAGCGTCTTCTCCAGACGTTTCGGGTCCAGGCCTTGTTGCGAGCGATGCAGCGCATAGATGGCCTCCCGCTGCTCTTGAAACAGGGGGAAGACGGCATCGAGTTCGGCTCGTGGCCGGCAGATGCCCCAGAACCGCCGGTCCCGCACGTTGCGGATCCCGAGCTTGGGGTCCGGCGTCGCATAGCGGGCCGACACCACCCCGGACCAGTCGAAGTCGTACGGGACGGGAATGGCCGGCTCGGACATCGACCCGACGATGACGACATTGTGACAGCATGTGCCGCGGTCGGGCTCGGTGAGGAACGGATCCCAATCGGTGTTGCCCATCATGAACTGGAACACCTCGAACAGCGCGAGTTGATCCTGTCTCATCTGACTCGGCGGCACCTGTGGGACCTCCAGCACCTCCCATCCGCTGCGGGCAGCCATCGCGGCGTCGTCTTCGATGAGAAAGCCGTACTTCACGAGCGGATCCCGGGACTGCTCCAGATCGATGTACGTGATGCGTGCCAGCCGGACCCGAAAGCTCAGGTCGGTGAGCAGGTTGTAGGTCCGGTAGACGAGGTACTCCTGAAGGACGTACTGCTCGTACTCATCCCGTCGGTCCTGGCAATGCGTCACGAGTTTGAGTCTGTCCTGACCGGCGAACAGCGTCTCACCCACCTGCGACGTCTTGAAGTTCAGACGCAGGGGCGGAAAGTTGCAGGTGCGACGATTGAGTCGGAATCGACCGCGCGTGCGGAGCGTGAGGTCGAGCGTAACGGTGGCACCGTCGCTCCCGACGTAGCGTAGTGTGCCGTCGAACGACTCTCGCTCGTCTCGATCTCGCTGGCGGAGCAACGACTTGAGCGGTGCTTCGATGGTGAGTTCGACGAGGTCGTGGGATGCAAACAGCGGGAGGGGATCCGGCGCCGGGGCCGGCGGAGCTTCTTGGGCTCGCGCAGGGGTGACGAGCACAAACGCGCCGCACACCGCGGCACCAACCGTCGAGCGAAGCATGGGTGCTCCTCCAGAGTCGAGAGGTCCTCTGCCAGGTATAGTGCGCGCCGTCCTTTCCAACGCAAGCCTCGACGGGGACACGCCCGCGTGACCGGTCATCGCTTTGCCCTCGTGGCCATTGGCGTCGAGACGGCGCTCCTGGTGCTCGCCCTCGCGCTGGGGTGGCTGTGGCGAGTACCAGTCGGGGCCGCGCTCACGCCGTCGGTCGCCGGTCTCGTGGCGGGGACCATAGCGATCGCGCCGCTTCTCGGATTGCTGTGGTGGGTTACTCGGTCGACGTTTCCGCCATTCCGGCGACTCGTGTCCGAAGTGGACGAACACCTCCTGCCGCTGTTCCGCACGTGTACCCTTCCGGAACTGGCGCTCATCGCCGTCGCAGCGGGCGTGGGTGAGGAAGCGCTGTTCCGCGGCCTGATTCAGCTGGGGGTAGGCGACATCGCCGGGATCTGGGTCGGGATCGCAGTGGCCAGTGTCGCGTTCGGGCTCGCCCATCTCGTCACCCCGACGTACGCTGCCCTGGCCGCACTGATCGGGGTGTACCTCGGGGTGCTCGCCGTGCTGTCGGGTGGGATCTGGGCGCCTGTGGTGGCCCATGCGGGCTACGATTTCGTCGCGCTCGCGCTGTGGGTTCGCGCACCGCGGCCATCACAGCCCGAACCCACCGCCAAGGAACCGCCGCTCGACGACCCGAGGTAGCGTTCAGAGCAGCGCCCTCAGCAGCACGACCAGGGCCGACACCGCCGAGACGATCAGGATCGCTGTCCGGAGTGAGGCGACGTTCAGCAGCCTCGCGGTATGTCGGGAGGCCACGAAGCCTACCCCTATCCCCGGCAAGAGCGCCAATGCGAGTAGGAACTCCTCGACGCCGAAGCGCCCCACCAGGTTGAGGCCGATGAGCGACAGCGACACCCCGATCACGAAATACGCCGATAGCGTGCCGCGCACCTGGGGTCCCGACTGGCGCTGGTAGAGCAGCGCCATCGGCGGCCCGCCGATCGAGACGGCCGTGCCCATGAATCCCGACAGGATCCCGGCGCCGAACAGCGTTCCCGGCCGAACCGGCAGGTGCAGTCCGGTCGCACTCAGGCCAACCGCCAGCAAGACGAGTGCGCCGAAGAGGATCGCGAGCCGCGGTTGGGGCACGACGACCAGTGCCGCCGCCGCCACCGCGATTCCCACCACCCGCCCCGACAGCGCCCACTTGAGATCGGCGACCCGCACGCCGCGACGGTCGCGATGCGTGAGCAGCAGTGTCAGGCCGATCGAAGCGAAGAGCAGCGGACCGGGCACGAAGCGCGGCTCGATGAGCAGAAGGATGGGAACCGAGAACAACCCCAGCCCGAATCCGACGGACCCCTGGAGGGTCGCACCGGTCGCGACCACCAGCGACGCCAGCCCGACGACGAGGGGGGACACCCGACCCGCGACGTCAGCCCGCGACGCGCCGGCGCTTCACGTGCCACACCAGCCAGGCGAGCATCGCGGCGATCGTGGCCAATGCGAGCACCTGCTGCCCGGCGGGGGACAGCGCCAGGGGGAACCCTTCGATCGGTCGCCCGCCACGCGCCCCCACCCACATGGCCAGGACCACGCCGGTGAGCCCGCCGCCCCCCACCAGCCCCGACCCGAACAGCACGCCCTCCTCACGCCGACGTTCGGCTTCTTCGGGCGCCTGGCGTCGCGTCAGGATGAACCGCAGCAGCCCGCCCAGGAACACGGCAGCCATGGTCGAGAGCGGCAGGTACACGCCCACGGCAAACGCCAGCACCGGAATGCGAAACATCGAGGCGACCAGACCGATCCCGACGCCGATGAAGATCATCGCCCACGGCAGGCTCTGATCGAGCACCCCGTCGATGACGAGCTTCATGAGCACGGCCTGCGGCGCCGGCAGTTCCGCCCCACCGAGGCCGCCGGGAACGTTCTGGTGCAGCATCGTCACCACGAGGCACACCGCCCCCGCCGAGGTCACCACGCCGATCAGCTCCCCGATCTGCTGCAGTCGCGGCGTGGCACCGAGCACGAACCCGGTCTTCAAGTCCTGGGACGTATCGCCCGCGATGGACGCGGCGATGCAGACCGACGTTCCCACCATCAGCGCCGTCGCCTTGCCGGCCATGTCGGTCCA
>CAYGCN010000239.1:0-3353 GCA_964348385.1 uncultured Gemmatimonadaceae bacterium | reverse complement strand
GAGACCGTAGAGGCGTTCAGCCTCGAGTTGCGGGAGTTGTTCCAGCCGATCTGAGGCGCTAAGGCGGTTAGCTCAGACCACTTGACGCCGAGAGACTCCTCCTCCGCGCGGAAATAGCACGCGGCGCGACGGCGCGGTTACGGCCGGTGCAGCTGTCATGACCATCGTCCCGCGTGCCCTCTTGCATTCCCTTCAGCGCCGAGCCGAGCTTATGGGTATGGCAGCCCCGACGTATTACACGGCCGAGATGGTCCGCGCGCTCCCCGACGACGGCAACCGCTACGAGACGGTGCATGGGGAGCTGCTAGTGACCCCGGCGCCGCGGATGCTCCATCAGCTGGTCGTCCAGCGACTGAATATGGCGTTGTCACGCTACGTGGATCGGCACCGCGTCGGCCAGGTCTTCGCGTCGCCCGCCGACATTTCTTGGACGCCAGATACTCTGGTCCAGCCCGACCTGTTCGTGGCGGACCTGAGTGAGGCTCGAACGCTGGACTGGAGTCGAGTTCGACATCTCCTGCTCGCCGTGGAAGTGCTGAGCCCGTCATCGATTCGTGCCGACCGCTTCACCAAGCGCCGGCTGTATCAGGAAGTCGGTGTACCGACGTACTGGGTGATCGATCCAGATCGCCACGAAGTAGAGGTGTGGACGCCTTCCGACACGTTCCCCACCGTCGAGCGTGAGTGCGTCACCTGGCGGCCGAGGGGAACCGACGAGGCGTTCAGCCTCGAGTTGCGGGAGTTGTTCCAGCCGATCTGAGGCGGTTGGGCGGTTGGGCGGTTGAGCGGTTAGGCGGTTAGGCGGTTAGCTCGGACCGATTGACGCGGAGAGTTCCCCGCGCACGGAAATGCCACGCGGCGCGACAGCGCGGTTACGGCCGGTGCAGCTGTCATGACCATCGTCACGCGTGCCCTCTTGCATTCCCTTCAGCGCCGAGCCGAGCTTATGGGTATGGCAGCCCCGACGTATTACACGGCCGAGATGGTCCGCGCGCTCCCCGACGACGGCAACCGCTACGAGACGGTGCATGGGGAGCTGCTGGTGACGCCGGCGCCACGGCTGGTGCACCAGCGAATCGTGCGGCGACTGACGGTCGCCCTCGACCGGTATCTAGCCCAGCATCCCGTCGGTGAGGTCTTCGCTTCCCCCGCCGATATCTCGTGGGCACCCGATACCCTCGTGCAGCCGGACGTGTTCGTCGCTGACCTGAGCGAGGCCCGGACGATGGACTGGAGCCGCGTGCAACACCTCCTTCTGGCGATTGAAGTGCTGAGCCCCTCCTCGGCCCGTGCCGACCGCTTCACCAAGCGCCGATTGTATCAGGAAGTGGGCGTGCCGGCGTATTGGATCGTCGATCCGGACCGGCGCGAAGTGGAGATCTGGACACCCGCCGACACGTTCCCCACCGTGGAGCGCGAGCGTGTCACATGGCGGCTGGCGGAAGCGGGTGAAGGGCTCGTGCTCGAGTTGGAGGAGTTGTTCCAGTCGGGCTAGGCGGTTGGGCGGTAAAACGGTTAGGCGGGGAGCTCCTACGATTGCCGGGGAACAACACGTTCCTGGTCAAGGCCTCGTATTGGCTGAACCGCTGGGGTGATGGCGTACCCCGCGTCCCTGAGGCGGGGCACGATGTCGCCGCAAGTGTTGTTGTACGAAAGGATTGGATCGGTCCTGCCGTGGGAGACGAACACGGGCGGCTTGCCGACGAACGGATCGGTGGGGCGCAGCGACCCCGGCGAATAGGCAAATAGGTGGGTGAACAGGTTTCCGTTCGAGACGCCCAGCGACAGCGCATAGGACGCGCCGTCGGAGAATCCCGCGAAGGCGATACGCGTGCCGTCGATACGGCAGCGGTCGAACGCCGTGTGCGTGCCCGCCAGCCAAAAGGCTCAGGTCCTAGTACCCCAGCAGCTGCGCGCAGTCTCACCATTCAACTGATGCCAGCGTCACTTGCCCGCCCGACGATTCTCGTGCTACCTTCGCGCTGGCACCGGTCGGACAACCGACATGTCTCCCACGGGCGACGCTGATGCGACGCTTCCTCGGTTCCGTGAGATCCCTCTTGTCGTTGGCGACTATGCTGGTGATCGGCACGGCATTCGCCGCCTGCGCTGATCAGACAGCGGACAGCGCCGCCACGACCGTGGTTCTTCCCGAGCGCATCGACGATTGGACGCGGCAGGATGCTCCGGTCGAATACGACCGGGAGACCATCTTCGACTACATCGACGGGGCCGGCGAAGTCTATCGCTCGTACGCCTTTGCCGACGTTCAGGTTGCACACTACAGTCGAGCGGGGCATCCCGATATCAGTGTCGAGCTGTTCGACATGGGCACACCGGCGGACGCCTATGGCGTGTTCAGCTACACGCGGGAGCAGGAGGAAGCGGGCATCGGCGGAGGCTACGAGCTGAGCGGTAGCGTGCTCTGCTTCTGGCAGAACCGCTACTACCTCTGCATCGCTGCCGCGGAACGCACCGACGGCGTGGACACAACGTTGGTGAGCGTCGCGCGGACGCTGGCCGGATTGCTTCCCGCTGGCTCAGAACGACCGGCACTGCTCGATGTGTTGCCCGCAACAGGGCGAGTCGCCTTCAGCGAGCGGTACTTTCACACGTACGAGTCGCTCAACTATCACTACTACGTCGCTCCCGAGAATCTTCTCAACCTGAACGCCGAGACCGACGCTGTGCTGGCGCGATATCAGCCGGGATCTACCTACCTGCTCGTCGTCGCGTACCGCCGCGCGGACGACGCGGCCCGCGCACTGGCATCATTCCGCCGTGGGTACGTGCCCCAGGACACGGGTTCGGCACCGGCGAACACGGACCGTGGCTTCGTGTCGTCTCATCAGCAGGATCGATTCCTGATCGGCGTGCTGGATGCCGTCACTGAGGAAGCGGCTACCCACCTGGTGCAGGAGACCGTGCAGAGACTCGCACGCTAGGAGCGGACCGTGACGCACCTCACCGAAGGGCTGAGCCGGCGAGACTTCGTCAAGGGCGTCGGGTGTGCTGCGGTGGGCGGAACGATCGGGTTGCCACTGCTTACCCGCGAGGCACGTGCAACGCAGGCCACATCCAGAGTCGTGTTGATACGGCATGAACGGGTCGTTACCGCCCGGGGCGGCCTCAATGCGACGCTGGTACAACAGATGCTGGACGAGGCCCTGGTGGCCCTGTTTGGTCTCGAGTCACCGTCAGAGTGTTGGAAGGCCATCATCCAACCCGATGACATCGTTGGCATCAAGACCAACGTCTGGGCCTACCTCCCCACACCGCGCGAGGTGGAGCGAGCGATCCAGCGCGGCGTGCGCGATGCCGAGGTGCCGGCGACGAACATCGGGATCGGGGAT
>CAYGCN010000238.1:0-3408 GCA_964348385.1 uncultured Gemmatimonadaceae bacterium | reverse complement strand
CCGCGTACGTCGATGGGACACTGACCTACATGGGTCGGGTCGGCACCGGCTTCGCGGCGCAGCAGCTGGACGACGTTCGGGACATGCTGGACGCAATGGCCCGGGCGGAGCCTCCGTGTGTCGCCGCACCGATTGGCCGGGATCACCGGTGGGTCGAGCCCCAGCTGGTGTGCGAGGTCCGGTACAAGGAGTTCACCGACGAAGGGCTGCTGCGGCAGCCTGCCTTCCTGCGCTTCCGCGACGACAAGCCGCCGGCCGAGTGCGTGAGACGGGATGCCGCGTCGGACGAGGGAGATATCCCGGACGATGCAGGCATCATCGCGGGTCCCCAGGCGCGCGATCTCCAGTTCACGAATCGCGACAAGGTGTTTTGGCCGGAGGAGGGCTACACCAAGGGTGATCTGATTGACTATTACCAGGCCATTGCGCCCTGGATCCTCCCGTATCTGCGTGACCGTCCACTGGTCATGACACGCTATCCGGACGGCATCGACGGAAAGTCGTTCTTTCAGAAGGACGCGCCCGACTTCGCGCCCGACTGGCTTCGGACCATCCGGGTGCGCGGCGACGAAGGGGAGCGCGAGCTCCGCTATTTCGTGTGCGACGACGAGCCGTCGCTGCTCTACATCGTGAACCTGGCCACGATTCCGATCCATCTGTGGGCGAGCCGGGTGAGTGAGCTCGGCCGGCCGGACTGGTGCATTCTCGATCTCGACCCGAAAGAGGCGCCGTTCGAGCACGTGATCCAGGTCGCCCAGGCCGTGCGTCGCATCACGGAGGAGATCGCGCTGCCCGCACTCGTGAAGACCAGTGGCTCCTCGGGGCTCCACGTGCTGGTTCCCTTGGGTGGTCGCTGCACGCACGAGGAATCCCGGACCCTCGGTGAGCTCCTGGCCCGTCTCGTTGTCGCGCAGCTCCCCGACATCGCGACGGTCGCGCGCCTGCCGGCGCAGCGGGAGGGCAAGGTCTACGTGGATTTCCTGCAGAACGGGCACGGCAAGCTGTTGGTCGCACCGTTCTGCGTCCGACCTATTCCCGGCGCCCCGGTGTCGATGCCGCTCCGGTGGGACGAAGTGGACACAACGCTCCGGCTCGACCAGCACACCATCCGAACCGCGCCCGCCCGGATGGAGGCGTTGGGCGAAGATCCACTGGCTCCCGTGCTGACCCTCACGCCGGATCTGGCGGCGGCGCTGCACCGTCTCCCGCAGCTGTTCCAGGTGCCCGAATGATCCAACCTCGGGAGGGGAGGTCGTGACCGAGGCCAAGGCCCGCACGATCGCTGCGGCGTCGGGTGGGGTGTCGGCGTTGCTGTTGCGTCCTCGACGGGCGGTCGCACAGCTGGTGCTGGCTCACGGAGCCGGCGCCGGCATGACCCACGCGTTCATGGCGGCGGTGGCGGACGCGCTCGCCGCCGAAGGCGTCGCCACGCTCCGGTTCCAGTTCCCCTACATGGAGGCCGGTCGCCGACGACCGGACACGCCGCCCGTCGCGATGGCCACCGTCCGGGCGGCGGTGCGGTGCGCGGCGTCCGATCCGCTCCCCATTGTCGTGGGCGGGAAATCGTTTGGTGGCCGCATGAGTTCCCAGGCCGCCGCTTCGGGGATGCTCTCCGGTGTTCGCGGCCTGGTGTTCCTGGGCTTCCCGCTTCACGCGCCGGGCAAGCCCGGCCGGTCCAGGGCGGCCCACCTGGCCCAGATCGAGGCGCCGATGCTGTTCGTCCAGGGTACCCGCGATGCGTTGGCCGAGCTGTCACTCGTCGAGACCGTGGTGCGTGAACTGGGCACGCGGGCGACGCTCCACGTCATCCACGGTGGGGACCATTCATTCAGGCTCCCGAAGCGCCTGGGCCGCGATCCAGCCGACGTGATCGAAGAGATTAGCCGGGTGACGGCCGAGTGGATCAGGAATCTGTGAGGACACGATGCCGAACTACTGGATACTGAAGACCGAGCCCTCGACGTACAGCTACGAGGACCTGGAGCGCGAGAAGTCCACTCGCTGGGACGGCGTCCGCAACAACCTCGCGCTCAAGCACATCCGCGCCATGCGGTCGAAGGACCCCGTGCTCATCTACCACACCGGAAAAGACAAGGCCGTCGTCGGTGAGGCGGAGGTCGCGACGGACCCCTACCCGGATCCCGAGGCCGACGACGAGCGCATCGTGGTGGTCGATCTCCGGGCCGTCGGGCGGTTGCCGGACGCGGTCACCCTGAGTGCCATCAAGTCCGATCCCGCCTTCAAGGATTTGGCGCTCGTGCGAATGGGTCGGCTCTCGGTGGTCCCCGCCACCAAGAGCCAATGGCAGCGACTCCGGAAACTCGGCGGTCGGTGATCGCTCGCGCCGCTCAGCGCCCAGCGATCCCCAGGAACTGCTTGGCGAGTGCGGGTCCGGCGCCCGCGTCCTCGTGCTTGAAGAACACGAACGCGGTTTCCCATTTCTGTGCACGGACCCAGTCCGCCCACTCAGCCAACTCCCCGGGTTCGTACTGCTCGCGCCTGAGGCGCAGGTAGCCGAAGGGAGCCGTCGCTACCCTTGGCGGCGGGTCGTCATCGGTGTCCGCCACGCACAACGCGGCCCCGTGTTCGTGGAGCGCGTCATACGCATCCTCGGCGAACCAGGAGGTGTGCCGGAATTCGAAGGCGGCCTGCGTCTTGTCGGGGAGTACGGCCAGGAAGGCCCGCAGTCGGGGCAGGTCGTGTTTCAGGTTCGGCGGGAGTTGGAATAGGATCGGCCCGAGCCGGCTCTCCAGCAATGACGCATTCTGCAGCAGATAGGACAGGGGCTCTTCGGCGTCCTTGAGACGCTTGCGGTGGGTGATGCGCTGCGACGCCTTGAGGATGAACTTGAAGTGCGGCGGAACCTGGTCGGCCCACTGCAGCAGGACCTTCGACGACGGCAGTCGATAGAATGTGTTATTGATCTCGACGGTGTCGAATTCCCGAGCATAGAAGCCCAACATCTGGTCGGTGGGGAGGTCGTTCGGATAGAAGCTCCCCTTCCACTCCTTGTACGCATAACCGCTGGTGCCGGCGAGGATCCGCATCGCTGCTTTCTGGGTCGGGTCGAGTGGGCCAAGGTCACGCGGTACGGGGGATCCCGCAAGACCCTCGCCGCTCGCCGCGGCACCGCGATGTGGGTATCGTTCTCCGGTGGGGGCACAACTGTGATGGGTACGTCATGCAATCGTTAGCATTGACTCGAGTGCCTGTCCGCGTCCTCCTGGCGCTGGCGACGGTGATGTGGGTGGGTGCCGCGACGGTGGATGCGCAACAGGCAATCGACAAGACGGCCGGCGAGATCTTCAATACGGTCATGAGCCCATACTGCCCGGGGCTGCTGCTGGCCAACTGCCCGTCGTCGCAGGCGGTGGACCTGAGGGATTACGTGCGGACTCGGTTGGCCGC
>CAYGCN010000237.1:0-3423 GCA_964348385.1 uncultured Gemmatimonadaceae bacterium | reverse complement strand
CCGGCGCCGTACGGGGTCGGGGTCTCCGCGCCGAAGGCGGCTGGGGTGGCGACGCCGAGCCAACTCAGGAAGACCGTGTTCCACACCACGAACTCGGTGCGTCCTCCGCCGAGCGTCGCCGTGCGACGCAGATCTGACAACAGGTCCGCAGCGAGGGCGGCAGCCGGCGTGCCGGGGAACCGGTCAATGACGTAGCGAAGGAGTTCCTCGGCGGCGTCATGGCGCCCTCTCGTGTCCAGGTCGCGCGCCGCCTCGACGAGGATCGCCGCGGTATCCGCGGGCGTCTGTTGACCTATCGCCGCGGCGGGCAGTGTTGCGAGCGCGACGAGTGCCACGCAGAGGATGCCGATGTACCACCGAATCCGTGACATGGTGGGTCAGGTGAATGTCGGCGGTCGCCGCAGATGGAAGCCTGTGGCGTCCTGATAGGCCTTGGCGACGGCCAGCAGCTCGGCTTCACCGAACAGGGTACCGATGAACGAAATGCTGACCGGGGTGCCGTCGTCGCGGAACCCGTTGGGTACGGTCACCGCGGGATGGCCGGTGAGGTTCGTGGTGAGCAACACGCTGCCACCGTAGGACGGTGTAATGAACACGTCGATCCCGTCCATGAGCGCCTGCATGCGTCCCATGAGCATCGTTCGCGCCCGGTTCGCCTGGATGTACTCGACCGCGGGGATGAGGCGGGACTGCCGAAACACGTTCGGCCAGGCCTGCTCCACCTGGCGGACCAGCAGGTCGTCGCGATCGCTGCGGGTGAGGTCGTCGAACGCGGCCGCGGCTTCCGCGCTGAGGATGAACCTGAGGGCGTCTACCGGAATGTCGGTCGGCAGCTCCACGGGGATGAGCTCGACACCCATGTTCCGAAGCACGTCGAGGGCCGGTGTGTCGAAGTCCGGCCCCTCACGCTCCGCCTCGAAGGCGCTCTTGTAGTAGCCGATGCGCAGCGCGGTGACGGGGAGTCGCGCGTCCCAGTCGAACGGGAGGTCGCGGGTTGTTGGGTCCCTGCCGTCCGCACCGTGGATCCCGTCGAACACCAACGCGCACTCCTCGACCGATCGGCAGATCGGTCCGAGCTTGTCCATGGTCCAGGACAGGGCCATGGCCCCATGGCGACTGACCCGCCCGAACGTGGGCCGCAACCCGGTCGCCCCGCAGCGGGTGGAGGGTGACACGATCGATCCCAGCGTTTCGCTGCCGACGCTGAACCCCACCAAACCGGCGACCGTGGCCGAGGCCGATCCCGCCGACGACCCGGAGGATCCCTGCTCCAAATCCCACGGATTGCGGGTCTTCCCGCCGAACCATACGTCGCCCCACGCGAGCGCCCCCAGCGTGAGCTTCGCGATCAGCACGGCGCCGGCGTCTTCCAGGCGTTGAACAACCGTCGCATCGTACGGGATCGTCTGATTCTCGTAGGGTTTGGCGCCCCACGTCGTCCGATAGGCGTCTTCGGCAAGCAAATCCTTGGCGCCCCACGGAATGCCGTGCAATGGACCCCGCACCACCCCGCGGTCCAGTTCCGCGTCTGCGCGTCTGGCCTGCGTGATCGCCAGCTCTTCGGTGAGCGTGATGACGCACTCGAGTTGTGATCCGAACCGTTTCAGCCTCTCCAAGTACATGGTAGCGAGCTCGACCGCGGTTACCTGGCGTGTCCGGACCAGCTCCGCCAGGTCGGTGATCGACCAGAAGGCGACGTCCTCGAGACGGGTTGGCCGGGAAACGGACCGTCGGGTGCGACGCCTCACCCGCGGGGTGACCGTCGCGGGTCGGCCGGGCAGGACCGGGTCGAATCGCACGGCGGGCGGCACGTCGTTGGGGATGCTGACGGCACGGAGCTTCTCATAGGCCTCGAGGTTCGAGTTGAGGCCGTCCAGCATGAGCTCGCGTTCGGCGTCGGTGAACTCGAGGCCGGCGACGGCTTCGGCATTGGCGAGCATGTCCTTGGTGATCTTGCCACCCTGGGAGAGCGCCCAGAGGGCGGACGGGAGCGCGGTTGCACCCAGCCCCAGGCTCGCGAAATACCTCATGAACCGGCGACGAGGGATCCGTGTCTGTCGGAGAATGCCGTCAGGTGCCGTCTGCTGATTCATTGCCGGTCTCGGGGTCGAGGTCGAGGGTGATGCGAGGCGTCGTGTCGCCCCAGGCACCGTTCACCGACCTGGCCCCCGGTCGGAGAGACGGAGTGTGTGGAAAGCTACGATGCCGCGACCCCGTCGCCAGGTGAGGCGACGGAGCCCACGACCCGGAGGGCTCGAGGGGTCACGACACCAGGCTCGCCAACACCTTCTCGATCTTCGATCGAACCTCCTCGGCCAGCGGCTTGATGCTCGTCTTCCCGGTCATCGCGAGGTGGCGGACCGGGTCGAGCGCGGCGACGATGCTCGTGCCCGGCTCGTCCGAGGCGTAGACGATCACGTTGCACGGCAACAGCAGGCCGATGTCCCGCTCGGCAGTCAATGCACGGTGGGCCAGTGGGGGATTGCAGGCGCCGAGGATCACATACGGCCGGAACTCGACGTCCAGCTTCTGCTTGAGCGTCCCCTTCACATCGATTTCGGTCAGCACGCCGAACCCCTCCTTCGCCAACTCCTCACGCGTGCGTGCCACTGCCCGATCGAAGGTCAGGGGAACTTCGACACTGATTCCGTACTCTATGTCTTGCAGTGACATGATGTTGCTCCTCCCGATCGTAAGTCGCGGTCGAGCCAGCGCACAAAGATAGCTGCAGCGCGGCCAGCTGGTCGGTGGTGGCGCGTTGACCTAACGGGAGTCGATTGCTAGAATTCCGCGGCCTCGCCGCAACGCGGGGCCATCGGATTAAGGAAAGCTTCTTGGCACAATCGTTTCCTCGGGCAACGAACTCGCGCTGGCGCCGCCCGGCCGCGGTCATCGTCGTGGTCCTCGGCATCGCGGCATTGGCGTGTGCGGGCGAGTATCCCCAGTCCACGCTCCATCCCACAGCGGATTTCGGCGAACAGATCGATGCGTTGTTCCGCTCGATCTTCTGGTGGGCCGTAGGGGTCTTCGTCGTCGTCGAGGCCGCCCTGCTCTTCGTCCTGATCCGCTATCGGGATCGCCGCGGAGCGGCGGATCCCAGGCACGTGCATGGGCACACCCTGCTCGAGGTGGCGTGGACCATGGCGCCGGCAGTCGTGCTGGTGTTCATCGCCGTACCGACCATCCGCACGATCTTCCGCACCGAGCAGGCGCCGCCGTCTGACGCCCTTGCGGTCGACGTGATCGGTCACCAGTGGTGGTGGGAATTCCGGTACCCCGAAATGGGTGTGGTCACCGCCAACGAGATGCACGTGCCCCAGGGGCGGGCCGTCGTGCTGTCGATGACCTCCGAGGACGTCATTCACTCCTTTTGGGCACCGAAGCTTGGTGGCAAGCGTGACGTGATGCCCGGTCGGACCACCC
>CAYGCN010000236.1:0-3431 GCA_964348385.1 uncultured Gemmatimonadaceae bacterium | reverse complement strand
CACCGCCATACGAGGTGTCCTACCGTCCTACCGCCCTACCGTCCTACCGCCTCTTCGAGCTACGTTGCCACCCCCCCGGAGACCCACATCCCTCGACAAAGAGGGAGGTCACAGTATCGGCATGGACTGCTCCCTTCGCGGAGCATCGAATTCACACACAAGGAGCGATCATGGCAGAGAAGGTGTGGAGGATGGTGATCGGTGCGCTGTCGCTCGCCGCGGCGGCCATCGTGGTGGCGGCACCGGCCGCGGCGCAGACCAAGCTGCTGCGCTTCCCGGACATTCACGGCGACGTGGTGGTGTTCTCCTACGGGGGCGACCTGTGGAGGGCGTCGGCCACCGGTGGGACCGCCGTTCGGCTTACCGCCCACCAGGGGCAGGAGATGTTCGCGAAGTTCTCGCCCGACGGGCAGTGGATCGCGTTCACTGGTCAGTACGACGGCGACGAGCAGGTATACGTGATCCCCGTTACGGGCGGCGAGCCCAAGCAACTCACCTTCTACCCGGCCCACGGGCCGCTCGCACCCCGCTGGGGCTATGACAATCAGGTGTACGGCTGGTCGCCCGACGGGACCCGCGTGCTGTTCCGCTCGCTGCGCGACGCCGACGGTGGTCGCACCGAGACCGCGCTGTACACCGTCGCCGTGAGCGGCGGGCTACCGGTCAAGTTGCCGATGCCCACGTCGGGCGCCGGCGATTTCTCGCCGGACGGAAGGCAGATGGTCTATTCCCCGCTGTTCCGCGACTTCCGGACCTGGAAGCGCTATGAGGGCGGCTGGGCGCAGGATCTCTACATCTACGACCTCGCCTCGAATCGGGTCCAACCGGTCGCGCACTCGCGCCGCACCGAGCGGGACCCGATGTGGGTGGGGAACGCGATCTATTTCGTGTCCGACCGCGACGGCACGCTCAACCTGTATCGGTTCGACGTCGCGTCGCAGGCGGTGGAACAGGTCACCCAATCGAACTCCTGGGACGTGCGCTGGGCGTCGTCGGAGAGCCGCGACAGGATCGTCTACGAGCTGGGCGGTGAGCTGGCCGTGTTCGACACCCGGAACGGGACGGAGACGAGGATCGCGATCACCGTGCCCGACGACGGGCTCAACCGCCGCCCCAGCCGCTACGCGGTGAGCCGATTCGTCGAGGAATTCGACCTCTCGCCCAAGGGCGAGCGGGCGGTGTTCACCGCGCGCGGCGACGTGTTTTCGGTCCCCATCGAGAAGGGCCCGACGCGGAATCTCACGAACTCCTCGACCGCGCACGACCGCGACGCCGTGTGGTCACCGGACGGCCGCACGATCGCGTTCATCTCCGACATGAGCGGTGAGGACCAGATCTACACCGCGCCGCAGGACGGGTCCGGTCCGGCCGTCGCGCTCACGACCACCAACGTGGGACAGCTGAACAATCTCCGGTGGGCGCCGGACGGCAAACACCTGGCGGTAGGCGACCATGACGGCAAGCTGTGGGCCGTGTCGGTGGCGGACAAGCGGATGATCGAGGTGGCGGACGACGCGTTCGGCGGCGTGTTCGACCACACTTGGTCTCCCGACGGACGATGGCTCGCGTTCTCACTGAGCGAGCACTCCGGGATGAACTCGCTGCACATCTGGAGCGCCGCCGACCGCCGGCTCCAGCGGGTGACCGATGGGATGTTCGACTCGTACGCTCCCGCCTGGGACCCCGCGGGCGACTACCTGTTCTTTCTCTCCGACCGCGAGTTCGCGCCGCAGATGTCCTCGGTCGAGTGGAACTTCGCAGGCAACCGCAACACCGGCATCTTCGCCATGGCGCTGCGGAAGGATGTCAAACATCCCTTCCCGCCGCAGTCGGATGAGGTGACGCTGGAGGAGGACGAGAGCGAAGCGAAACCGGCCGGCGAGGGGGAGCGGGACGAGCCGACGCCGGTGGGGATCGAGTTCGACGGGCTCGCCGGGCGCGTCACCGCCGTGCCGGTGGATGCCGACAACATCGGTGGGCTGGCAGCGGTGAAGGGCTACCTCCTCTACGCCACCTCGGGCGCGCCGTTCTACGGCCGGTCCTCCTACGAGAACAGGAAGCTCCACATCTTCGACATGAAGGAGCGGAAGGCGTCAGCGTTGGTGGAGGACATCGGGGGTGCCGCGCTCTCGGCCGACGGCACCAAGATCCTGGTGCGCCAGGGCGGCGCGTACAAGCTGTATGACGCCAAGCCCAACGCCAAGGACTCGAAGACGGTCTCGACCGCCGACCTCGCGGTGGACCGCGTGCCGAGCGAGGAGTTCGCCACGATCTTCGACGAGGTGTGGCGCAAGTATCGCGACTTCTTCTACGTGCCGAACATGCACGGCTACGACTGGAAGGCGGTCGGTGACCGCTACCGCCAGCTCCTGCCGTACGTCGCGCACCGTTCCGATCTCAACTACGTGCTCGGCGAGATGGTGGCCGAATTGAGCGTGGGGCA
The DNA here is from genome assembly GCA_964348385.1 of uncultured Gemmatimonadaceae bacterium. Taxonomy (GTDB): domain Bacteria; phylum Gemmatimonadota; class Gemmatimonadetes; order Gemmatimonadales; family GWC2-71-9; genus JAOTVV01. Next base: position 988 of record CAYGCN010000236.1, on the reverse strand, counting down.
CGCCTACATCCAGGGCGGCGACTTCGAGCTGCCGGATCGGCCGAGGGTGGCGCTGCCCGGTGCCCGATTCGAGTTGGACGCGCGCGCGAACCGGTACCGGATCGCCAAGATCTTCGCCGGACAGAATGAGGAGTCGAAATACCGCTCGCCGCTCACCGAGGTGGCCGTGGACGCGCGGGTCGGCGACTACGTGCTCGCCATCGACGGGGTGGACCTCGCCGGGAGCGACAACCCGTACCGGCTGCTGCGGCACAAGCGGAACCCGGTCACGCTCACGCTCAACGCGCGGCCCACGATGGACGGCGCCCGGAAGGTCACCTTCCAGCCGATCTTCGACGAGTCGGACCTGCTCTACCTCGACTGGACGCAGGGGAACCGGGACATGGTGACCCGGGCGACCAACGGCCGCGTGGGCTATCTCCACATCCCCGACATGGGGGCGTCCGGCGCCTACGAGTTCATCAAGTGGTATTACCCGCAGATCCGGAAGGAGGGGCTGATCGTCGACGTGCGCAGCAACGGCGGCGGCAACATCTCCCAATGGGTCATCGAGCGGCTCGACTCGAAGCTGCTGGGCACACGGTTCGGGCACTTCAACGACTCGGCCAACACGTATCCATCGACCGTGTTCCACGGCCACATGGTATCGCTCATCAGCGAGACCTCGGCGTCCGACGGGGACATCTTCCCGGCCCGGTTCCGCAAAGCGGGACTCGGCCCGCTGATCGGCAAGCGCACGTGGGGCGGGGTCGTGGGGATTACCGGGTTGGGCCCGCTCCTGGACGGCGGGATCGCGTACGTGCCGATCCAGGGCACCAACGACACCGACGGGAGCTGGATCATCGAGGGCTACGGCGTGGATCCGGACATCGAGGTGACCAACGATCCGCAGTCGGTGATCGACGGCAAGGATCCGCAGCTCGAGCGGGCGATCGCGGAGGTCATGGCGGCGATGGAACGCGAGCCGCGACGGCTGCCGCCCCGGCCG
>CAYGCN010000235.1:2459-3459 GCA_964348385.1 uncultured Gemmatimonadaceae bacterium | reverse complement strand
CCCAGAAGGATACTTCACGCCGCTCGCTTTTGCAGATAATCTAGGACATCACCTTGGTCCTTCCTCCAACATGTTCTCGAGATAGACATGTATGTTCTCAGGCACCTGTTTCATGAAGGTGTCCCAGAACCCTACCGAGTTCTTGATCCATGACTGCTCAGGATTAGTCCTAGGCACTCGGCCGTGATGATAGACGATGTGCTTTGCATCGAGCTGTAAGGCGATGTCGAACCCCTGTTGGATCCGCTGTCTCGCCGTATCCCTCACGAGTGGATCGAACGAACCTGTATTGAGGTCTCCAAAGGGGCCGTGCATCGCGATAACCGGCAAACCTGCCACCAAGTCTGCCGTCTTCTTAAGCAACACAGGGTCAGACAGTGCAATGGGATGGTAGAAGCCTTGCACCTCGATTCCCATGCCGCGTTGCCGACAGAGATCAACGACAGTCTCGGGTTTACACTCGTCACATATCAGCAGGCACTTCATAGTCGGCCCTCACGCAAAACTGCGCCCACCAAGTGCCGCCTAACGGATACGCGTTTCACCTGAGCGGCAACGACCGCACCCGATTGGGGGAGCGGCCAGACCGCGGAGAACGTCTAAACGACAACCTAAGGCCACGACTCCGTACGGCGCCCGCGCCAGCTGCAAACGCCTGTTATGTGGACCGTCAGCCTGGTCGGATTCGGTACACGCGGACATGCTCGACACCCAAATCGTCACGCCAGACACCCACCAACTGATCACTGGTGATGTTGGTCACCGTGAAGCCCGCAGGAGTCTGGACCTGGCCTAACCACTCGCGGCCAGCGCCGTACACATCCCACGTGCCGGACGCAAAGAAGTCAGGAGAGTAGATCTGAGCCCAGACATTGCCCTCAGCGGACACGACAACCCGAGAGTATGCCGGCAGTAGTGTCGGACGGCTCGCGTTATCCAGTGCAGATAGATAATCACGCCGCTGGGGCTCGGGGATGAATTCCTCCGTGAACTCCTTGTA
>CAYGCN010000235.1:0-2449 GCA_964348385.1 uncultured Gemmatimonadaceae bacterium | reverse complement strand
TCACATCGTCCTGAGTCACTTGGCGAGCATCTCTGGCCACTCCGTAGATCTCTGACAGACGCCCGTTCTCGAAGACTCGGAGTCGGAAATGAGGACCAGCCACGAGAATGACCGACTCTTCGCAGATGTCGAAGCTGGCGTTGATCGTGAACGGGATCGGAACCTGACTGTACCCGGTCCACAGCCACACAGCGCCGGCGGCCTGACCCTGCGGCTCCTCCGTCGCATTGTCAAGATCGATCCGTACCAGGCGGACAGTATCGCTTAGGAGACGGCCGGGTTCGAGTAAGCCTGCCGATAGCACGCGAGGGAGCTGAGCCAGAATAGATCCGTCGCTGAATACCTCGAAGGCGCGAGCTAGAGGAGTCCCGCTTGACGGGACCCTCGCGGTCCGGGCCAAATCACCGTCTGCGTCGAACACAGTGAGCCGGGCGTTCGCATCGTCCCATATTGCGACGCTGTCGCCCCTGAACGACCCGAGCAGACGGATGCGCATGAATTCTCCCGGTCCCTGCCCTCGCCCCCCAATCGTCTTCGAGTGAGACCCATCAGGACGGAAGATCCGTACTTCACCAGATTGTCCGTCGGCAACCCAAAGCATGCCAGAAGGACCGACCTGAATGTGTTGAATCCGGTAGAACTCAGTCGCTCCCGTGGCATCGGGGCCGCCAAGACTCAGGACGGGCTGCGAGTCGATTTCGGCGAAAGTGCGAGCGGAATCCGGACTGATGGTGATGCTTACTCCCGCACTGTCCGTGACCGTGACCGCTCGCTGCCGCTCTCCCTTACACGCTGCGAGCCCAAGAGTCAGGTAGATGAATAGGGCCAAAGTGGAGCGCATTACCGATTCGTTACCGGTCCACATAACGGATCTGCATTTCAGCTGCGTCTTGAGAAACGAGCGGCGCAGCTTGTCCGAAGACTCCAGTTCGTGGCCAGCCAGTTCCACGGAATTCGCATTCACCACGGAGCCAAGGCGGTCCCCTGAAAGGCTGCAGCGCCAGCTGCAAACGCTTGATAAGCCGCTCGCAATAAACGCAACTGCCTATCTGGCGTGCGTGATCACCGTGTCACCGTGTGCGTCCAAACGATGCACGACGGTCCTGTCCTCCTGGAGATCTGTGAAGAACAAGTAAACGTTGTTGTCGTCAAAGAGTTCCATGTGAGCACGGACCCTCCCATCCATGTCGAGGAACCGTAGTTTAAGCCGGCCTTCTGGATCGAGTCCAATGTTGATGCGTTCACGAGTGCTGCGGAGTCCTGGCCGCGGAGGACCGTCGAAGCCCATCCCTAGATAGCCATTGCCAAGCAGTCCTACTCCGAACCGCTCGGCGCCAGTGGAGTCGTTGATCACCAGACCGGTAGCCGGAGCGATGCGACGACCTTCAGGCTCCGGAATCGGCGCGCCCATGACAATTCGCTCCGTACCGCGTCGGTCAGTGATTATCAAGGCGCGTGCCCGAAGCACGTCCCTCTGGGACTGAGCGGTCCAAGCTGCACCGCCGATAACGATCACGCTCAGGCAGGCGATGCCTGACGCCAGGGTCAGACGGCGCACGCGCCGCTCTAGCGCTTCTAGACGCTCTGAACGATCTGTAGCGCTCATGGCAATCTCCCCTCACAACAACTCGAGACGTGACGGACGAGCGGCCTAACGGATTCGCGTTTCGGCTACGCCGCGACCATCGCGCGGCCCGAGCAGAACCTCAGGCATTTCTATCGAAATGTGCAGCGCCAGCTGCAAACGTTTGTTAGGCGGCGTGCCGGGCACCACCGCGCAGCCGTGCGCCAAGCTCGCCTCCAACCGTGCCACCAGCGATCACCCCGACCAGGAGAGGCACATCGTGATTCAAGAGTGTGGCATGGACGTGGCCAGCAAAGGCTACATGAATAACGAATAACACGGCGAGCGGAATCGCCAATGCGACGCCCCAATGCCAGCGGCCCAGCGGCCAAAGGAACCCGACTGTCAGTCCAAGTACCGCGAAGATCACCGCGCGCTGAAGCGTCGACACAAACTCCGTTCCCGGCACCAGCAGAATGGCAAGCACGAGACCGGGAACGCCAAGCAGAGTCCCAATGCTGTAGACGGACTTCAGAACGGGTTTGCTCATGCCGAGATCTCCATACGCTATGCACGCCGCCTAACGATTCTGGCGCTCAGCTGCGAAGCAAAGCTTCGTCAGCTGCAGCGCCCTCTCATGCCGCCTCTTCGGGCAGGAGCCCCAACGGGGCCATGTTGCGCGTCAGCTCGCTGGACGGATCAGCCATGCCGCGGTGGACGGCTGGATTCGGTCATCGTAGCCCCCTAGAACCAGCACCTCTCCGGTGCCGAGGAGGGTCGCGGTCGCGAACATCTGCGGTCCGCTGAACTCGCCTTCCACCGGTACGAAGATCCCGTCGCCGGGATCGAAGAGTTCGGCACGAACCGCCCCACCCGCTACCAGAA
>CAYGCN010000234.1:0-3508 GCA_964348385.1 uncultured Gemmatimonadaceae bacterium | reverse complement strand
GAGGCCGCGGAAGGCATCGGAGCGTGGATCCCGCGACGGGTGGGGGTGTGGATGATGGTGCTGGCGGCGGTGGCGGCGTTCGCCTCGGCGGCGAACGCGGGGATCATGGCGGCGTCGCGCTATCCGCTGGCCATGGCGCGGGACCGTGTCGTCCCCGGATGGCTTGCGGTCACGGCTGCCGGCGGATCACCGGTGCGCGCGCTCATTCTCACCGGCGGGATCCTCGTGTTGGCCCTCGTGGTGTTGGACGTCGAACAGGTGGCCAAGCTCGCGAGTGCGGTGCAGCTCCTGCTCTTTGCGCTCCTCAACGTGGCGGTCATTGTGATGCGGGAGAGTGGGATCGAGTCCTACGATCCCGGGTTCCACTCGCCACTCTACCCGTGGATGCAGCTCGTGGGTCTGTTCGTGCCGGTCATGCTCGTGGCCGAGATGGGCTGGCTGCCCGTCCTGTTCACCATCGGCGTCACCGTGCTGTGCGTGGGGTGGTACATGTACTACGCCAAGGAGCACATCGCTCGGGACGGAGCCATCTACCATGTGTTCGCGCGTCTGGGCCAGCGACGGTACGCCGGACTCGACCGCGAGCTCCGGGACCTGATGAAGGAGAAGGGACTCCGGGCGGAGGACCCCTTCGACGAGGTCGTTGCGCGCGCGTCGGTGATCGACTGCGACTCCCCGACCAGACTCAAGGAGATCATCTGGCGGGCATCGGATCTGCTGGAGCGTCGGTTGCCGATCGGCACAGAGGAGATCTTCGACGGGTTCGGGCGCGGCGTCCAGATGGGTGGCACACCCGTGGCGCATGGGGCCGCCCTGCTTCACATGCGGCTTCCGCATCTCGAGACGTCGGAAATGGTGCTCGTCCGCTGTAATGGCGGCGTGCGGGTGGACGTGGAGGACGAGGATGTTGCTCGCCAGGCCGCGAGCGTGCCGCTTCAGGCGGTGTTCTTCCTCGTGAGCGGTGAGGCCGATCCAGGACGCCATCTCCGCATCCTGGCGCAGCTCGCCGGCCGAGTGGAAGAGGAAACCTTCATGGACGAGTGGGTGAGCGGCCGCCACGAGCAGGAGTTGAAGGAGACCCTGATTCGGGACGATCGGTTTCTGTCGCTCAAATTGGTGTCCGGCACCAAGGCGGAAGCGTTGGTGGGCCACCCGCTGCACGAGATCGACCTGCCTCCCGGTTGCCTGATTGCCCTCATCCGCCGCTACGGCGAGATGCTGGTACCGCGAGGCCGGACCATTCTGCGCGAAGGCGACCGTCTCACGATCATCGGGTCGCCGGCCGGCCTCCGAGTGCTCGCCGAACGGTACGGCGACGGGCGATCCGTTCACGCGACATAGAACGACGCCAGCGACGGCGACTGCCACCACGGCTCTCGCGGTCTCCCATCCGGCGCCAACTTGCCAATCCCCGTCCGGGCGGCAGGATTATCTGTAGACCGTCGCGGGGAGGATCCCATGCCCGACATCAAGCTCAGGGAGTTCCTGGACAAGGAGAGGGTGCGGTACGAGACCATCCGACACGCACCGACCTATACATCCCAGAAGACGGCGGCGTCGGCCCACATACCCGGCAAGGAGTTGGCCAAGACGGTCATGATCCGGGTCGATGGGGTGCTGGCCATGGCCGTCCTGCCGGCACCGAGTCAGGTGGATTTCCGTCGACTCGGCGAGGGGCTCGGCGGCGCGAAGGTGGAGCTGGCGGACGAAAGCGAATTCCGGTCCAAGTTTCCGGGATGTGAGGTGGGTGCGATGCCACCGTTCGGCAACCTGTACGGCATGCCGGTCTACGTCGATCGACGGCTCACCACCGATCCGGCGATCGCGTTCAACGCATGCACCCATACCGAGTTGATTCGACTCGCCTATGAGGACTATGCGAAGCTGGTGAAGCCGACGGTGCTGGACTTCGCGGCCGGGCAGGCGTAGCCCGCGGCCTCCGAGGAATTGAGCGCAGCGGACCGCGGTGGCGACCGCCGTCCGCTGCGTGCTCCTGGAATCCCACCGGCGCACGCGACCGCCTGCTGAGGGCGCCGTCACGACCATCCGATTACATTCGTTCGTCTTGCTCTGCGTGGTCCAAACCGGAACGTATTCGCATGCCTCGATCTTGGCCTCATCTCGTGCTGTGCCTGCTGATTGGTTTCTCGCTGCCGGTCCCCTCCGCGGCCATGGCACAGGCCGCGCCGAACCCGGAGCTTCCGGAAACGCGATCGGAGCGCACCGACTTTCGTGAAACCAGCAACTATGCGGACGTGATGGACTTCATCCAGCAGGTGGCGGAGCGTGCGCCAACGGTCCACGTCACGACCTTCGGCTACTCATTCGAGGGGCGGTCGCTGCCGCTGGCCGTGATCGGGGACGTGGCTGATGCCGAGCGGATCCGTGCCTCCGGAAAGACGCGCGTACTGGTGCTGGCGAACATCCATGCCGGCGAGGTCAGCGGCAAGGAGGCCGCGTTGATGCTGATCCGCGAGCTGGCGGCCGGCACCCACCGGGAATGGCTCGATTCGCTCGTGCTCCTCGTCGCTCCGATCTACAATGCCGACGGCAACGAGCGGGTACGACTCACCAATCGCCCGGGCCAGCACGGCCCGATCGGTGGCATGGGCCAGCGGGCCAATGCGCAGGATCTCGATCTCAACCGGGACAATATGAAGCTCGAGTCACCGGAGGCGCGGTCGCTGGCGGCGTTGCTGGAGCGCTGGGATCCGCATGTGCTGCTCGATCTCCACACGACCAACGGGACACGACAGTCCTATCACCTCCTGTACGCGCCACCGTTGCACCCCAATACCGATTCGGCCATCGTCACGCTGCTACGCGCCGAGTGGTTACCAGCCGTGACCCGTCGCATCAAGGAGACCGACGGGTGGGATTTCTACTACTACGGCAACGTGCCCTTCCGCGCCGGATCGGCCGAGCGGGGGTGGTACACGTTCGATCATCGGCCACGCTTCACCACCAACTACGTCGGCCTCCGGAACCGCTTCGGCATCCTGAGCGAGGCCTACGCGTACGCGACCTTTCGCGAACGAGTCCTGAGCACGCTCCGATTCGTGGAAGAGGTGGTGGACTACGCGTATCGGAACGCGTCGATCATTCGGGCCGCCGTCGCGGCTGCCGACGCCGTCGATCTGCGTGGCAGCCCAGTGGCACTCCGCGCGACGTTTCAGCGAGGCGATTCGGTCGAGATCCTCCTCGGAGAGGTGATCGAAGAGCGGCACCCCTACACGGGCCGCCCCATGTTTCAGCGGCTCGACGTGGTGCATCGTGAGCGCCTGCCGGACTACGGGTCGTTCCGCGGTACCGAGATCGTGGCTGCGCCGGCGGCGTACCTGATTCCGAGCAACCTCGTGGCGGTGCTCACGCTGCTCGACGCGCACGGCGTGCGCCGGCAACCGGTGACGCGGCCGATGCGCCATACCGTCGAGCGATTCGTCATCGATTCGACGACCGTCGCTGGCCGGGAGTATCAAGGCCACATGGAGCGGACGGTCTACGGTCG
>CAYGCN010000233.1:0-3510 GCA_964348385.1 uncultured Gemmatimonadaceae bacterium | reverse complement strand
CCACCGCTTCCTGCAGCATCCGCTGCTCGTTGCGCAGGATCACTTCCGGCGCACGATGCTGGATCAGCTTCTGCAGCCGGTTGTTGCGGTTGATCACCCGCCGGTACAGATCGTTGAGGTCGCTCGTCGCGAACCGCCCGCCGTCCAGCGGCACGAGTGGACGGAGATCCGGCGGGATGACCGGCACGACGTCCATGATCATCCACGCCGGGTTGTTGCGCTCCCCGCCCGCGTCACCGGACGTGCGGAACGCGTCCACGATCTTGAGCTGCTTCTTGCGATGCTGGCTCGTCTCGGTCTCGATGCCGGCCCGTAGCTCTTCGGAGACCTTGTCCACATCCAGGCGGTTCAGGAGCTCCCGCACCGCGGGCGCCCCGATCTCGGCGAAGAACGCCTTGTCTCCCTCACTCTTGGCCTTGGCCTTGAGGTCGAGATAGGTCTCCTCGTCGAGCAGCTCCCGCTCCTTGACCTCCTGCTCGCCGGGGTCGATCACCACGTAGTCCGCGTAGTAGATGACCTTCTCCAGGTCACGCAGCGTCATGCCCATGGGGTAGCCCAGCTGGCTGGGCAGCGTCTTGAAGAACCAGATGTGGGCCACGGGCACCGCCAACTCGATGTGGCCCATCCGCTCCCGGCGCACTTTGGACAGCGTGACCTCCACCCCACAGCGGTCGCACACGACGCCGCGGTAGCGGATGCGCTTGTACTTCCCGCAGTGACACTCCCAGTCCTTGACGGGTCCGAAGATCCGCTCGCAGAACAGGCCGTCCTTCTCGGGCTTGAACGACCGGTAGTTGATGGTCTCGGGCTTGAGCACCTCGCCCCACGACCACCAGGTCCGCTGGCCCTGCAGCGCCAGGCGGTCCCGCTCCTTGGTGTCCTTCGGACCCCGGATCTCCTCGGGACTCGCGATCCGGATCTGGATGTAGTCGAAGCTCGAGCCTCGGGTGTCACGCGTGCTGCGGAAATCAATCATGGTGCTTACTCCTCGCCTTCTTCAGTCACGCCGAGCGTGACCTTGAGACCCAACGCCTGGAGTTCCTTCACGAGCACGTTGAACGACTCCGGCGTTCCCGGGTCCGGGAGATTCTGGCCCTTCACGATCGCCTCGTAGACGCGGCTCCGTCCGTTCACGTCGTCGGACTTCACCGTGAGCATTTCCTGGAGCGTATGAGCGGCTGCTGGGTCACGAGGCTGTAGGGGCCGATGGAGCGCGCATGGATCTTGTCGTCCACGAGGTGCGACAGCTTCATCATGTAGATCGAGCCCACCGTCACTTCCGAGGCGAACCACTCGCCCGACCGGCCGTCACGCAGCCTCACCTTTCCGGTCGGCGTGAGCCCGGCCAGCGCGAGGAGCTCGTCCACCGCTGCCTCGACGTCCATCTCGGTCTTCGGCCCAAGGGCCTTCGCCAGCCCGGGGAAGCCACCCGCCTCAAGCCGGCCGGCATCGTCGGCGGCCACGATCTTGTCGATCTCCTTGAGGCCGGCCTTGCACTTCGCCTTCTCGGCCTTGTCCAGCTCGGGATCCTCGAGGAGTGTCTCGTGGTGGTCCCGCTGCCGGTCGGCCTCGGCGGCTGCCCGGCTCGAGATCTCTTTGGCCGCCCGCTCCACGAAGTCACGGACGGCGTGGAACAGATCGCGGGTTTCCTGCGAGATGGCCCGACTCCCGAGCGCGTCGAGTTTGAGCGCGGCAAGATCCGGTGCGTGCCCCCCCTCGCTCGGTAGCTTTCTCAGATCCGCCACGAGCCGCGCGAGTGTCGCTGCGTTCAACTCCGGAAACGGCTCCGTCACGCTCAGGGCCTGTGCCGTCCACTTGAGACCCGCCAGCCGCAGCAGGAAGCCGATTTCGGCTTCGTTCGCGCCCTGGAAGACGGGCGTGTCCGCCCGGAATCCGAGGATGCTCGCGCACCACCCCATGTGCGTTTCGAGGATCTGTCCCACGTTCATGCGGCTGGGGACGCCAAGGGGGTTGAGCACGATGTCGACCGGCTTGCCGTCCGGCAGGAACGGCATGTCCTCCTCCGGCACGATCCGGGCGATGATGCCCTTGTTGCCGTGACGGCCCGCCATCTTGTCGCCGACGGCGATCTTGCGCTTCTCCGCCAGGTAGACTTTCACGAGCTGGATCACCCCCGGGGGGAGCTCGTCTGGCTGGAGGATCTTGTCGATCTGATCTTCCGCCTTCTCCTCGATCTTCGCCCGCTCGCTCGTCGCCGCGTCGATCGCGGCGCGCACGCGCTCGTTGGCGGCTTTCGACCGGACCCGTAGGGTTTTGAGATCGACGTCGGCGAACCGCACCTCGTCCATCACGGTCTTCGTGAGCTTGGTGCCCTCCTCGAGGTACTGTTCGATCGTGCCCTCCCTCAGCATCACTGCCACTTCCTGCCCCTGCAGGAGCTCGTGGAGCTCGTCGAACAGGGCCGCGGTGATTCGAGCCTTCTCCTCGTTCTCCAATCGACGCACCTCACCGATCCGCTCTCCCCGGTCCTTCTCGACCACCTGGTCTTCGACCCGCGAGAAGATCTTCACGTCGATGACGACGCCCTCCATGCCGGGCGGGACGCGCAACGAGGAGTCCTTGACGTCCTTCGCCTTCTCGCCGAAGATCGCCGTGAGCAGCTTCTCTTCCGGCGACAGCTCCGTCTCGCCCTTCGGCGTGATCTTGCCGACCAGGATGTCCCCCGGCTTGACGTGGGCGCCGATGCGAACGATGCCTCGCTCGTCGACGTCCACCAGGGCCTCCTCCGACACGTTCGGGATCTCGCGCGTGATCTCTTCTTGACCCCGCTTCGTATCGCGGACGTGCAGCTCCAGTTCCTGGATGTGGATCGACGAGTAGGTGTCGTCCTTCACCAGTCGCTCCGAGAGCACGATGGCGTCTTCGAAGTTGTGACCGTACCACGGCATGAACGCGACCGTCACGTTGGCCCCCAGCGACAGCGTGCCGCCGTCGGTCCCAGGCCCGTCGGCGATGACCCGACCCGCTTCGACGACCTCGCCAACCTGGACCAGGGGCCGCTGGTTGATGGCCGTGTCCTGATTAGTCCGCCAGAACTTCTTGAGGCGGTACCGATCATGCTGGAGCAGGCGAGCCAGCGGGGTTTCCGCCGTTGCCCTACTGGATTGCCGACCGGTATCGATGATGATCTCGTCGGCGGTCACCTTGCTCACCACACCGCCGCGTCTTGCGACCACCACGGCCCCCGAATCCGAGGCGACCTTGTGCTCCAGCCCGGTGCCCACATACGGTGCCTGCGGGAAGAGCAAGGGCACCGCCTGCCGCTGCATGTTGCTGCCCATGAGCGCGCGGTTGGCGTCATCGTGTTCGAGGAACGGAATGAGCGCCGCGGCGATGGACACCAGCTGCTCCGGGGCGACGTCCATGAAGTCGATCCGACCCGGCGTGAGCAGCGGGTAGTCGTCTCGCTTCCGGCACAGCGCCATCTCGTTGACGAAGCGTCCCTTGTCGTCGAGCGCTTTGAAGTGTTCGCCATGAAAGTTCATCTGT
>CAYGCN010000232.1:0-3612 GCA_964348385.1 uncultured Gemmatimonadaceae bacterium | reverse complement strand
CGGTACCGGTCTCCGGCGAGGACCGTGAGGCACGCCCGCACGGACATCTCCTAGTGCGTCGGTTGCAACGCATCGGGGTCCGTCCACGCCGGATCCCACCAGAATCTCCTCTCCCAGAATTCGACGTCCTGATCGTTGAAGTGGACGTGCTTGAAGGGCTTGGGCTGCTCGGGATCGTTCGCATCGAACGAAAACGCCTTGATGTGAATGCGCTCCCGAACGCCATCTGGGAAGATATGGAGGGCTCGCATGACGTTCTCGAACTTGCCGAGCATGCGATCCAGGTGTGCCTGTGGCGGATCGAGGAACCCCTCGATCCACTCCAAGATGCTGCCGCGGGGGCAGAATCCCCATCCCGTCTTCTCGTTGACCTCGACCTTGGGATGGAGGGTGAGCACATAGGCCTTCGCTTGTCGGTCGCGTTCGAGCACGGGGACCACGGCGTCCGCGAATTCCCGCACGCTGCAGGCCGGCGCCATGTAGACGATGGAATCGTAGGAGAGCCGGTCACCCGCGTACTCGACGAACTCGTTCGTGATCATCGAGCCCATGCTGTGGGCAATGAGGGTGACCTTGATGGGGCGCTTGGCAGTCTTCACGGCTTCGGCCAAGTGGTCCGTCAGGACAGCCATTGCCCCCGTCGGTGGTTCGTACTTCGTGCCATCGGCCACCGCTTCCGGGCCGGCGACGACGGCGTCGAACTCCTGCGGAGCTCGGAACATGGCTCGCGCTCGACGCTGGAGGTTCTGCCATGTACGCGGAGCGAGCCCGTTGATCACCACGGCGGTTAGTATCCGGATGGGAAACTGCACCAACCAGAGCACGGCACGTGACGGGCTGCCGATCGACCAGAATTCCCTCGACCTGTATTGGGGCGGGGCTACCTGGACATTGCCAGGATTCCCGCGCACGGTTTGGGCAATGTGTATCGCACGGTCGTCGTGAAAGCGACTCCCGACACTCAAGCATCGACATTGGGATGGGATGAGCCCAATCACGCGGCCGAGGCACGTGAGGAAATCGCCCGCCAGGAAGAGCGGCGACGTAATCGGGCCCCAGCGCGAGTACCGCCCCGACCGGACCAGGAGCAGCTGCTCGGGATAGGCACTGAGCCACGAGTCCCAAACGACGAAGATCGGATAGTAGTGCTCCCGGATCTTCCCCCAGAGCTTGGCGCTGACGTCGAGGGTCCTCCTTGGTCTCTCCAGTCCCCCATGCACGATGATGGCGACGTCTTTGCCCGAGGCCTGCACTTTCCACATCATCCGATCCAGCCGCTTCCCGTACTCCTCCTCGGAGAAGTGCTGACGCTCGTACGGAAACACGGCCGGTCCCTCATCCGCCAGCCAGCGGAGCTTCTTGTCGACGAGCAGCGGCACGGGCATGCCCGCATGGTTGACGAGAATGACGTGATCGCGAATCGTCTCGCTCTCCCAATCGCCGGCGCTCCCTTGCGGTCCCAGGTCCTCCGATCGCACCGTCAGCGGTTTGAGGTCGATGAGACTTCTTGCCACCCGTACCGTCCCATCGCCGAACTTCCGGGCCGCCCGGCGCAGCCGACTCGGCAACACGGGTTCGCTGGTTCTCCGCAGCGTGTTCATTGCAGCCTCCGTCTGTTCAACCGCCGGGCCTTCGCTGCTCGACGGCCCGATCCGGTTCCGGCACCAGCGCCAGCAGATCGTCCTGTAACGCCTCGTTCAACACCCCACGCTCGTCCGTGATCATCGTAGGTCGAAAGTGCGACGCGTACCGGCCGTCTACGCGGAACGCCGGCGTGTAGAGCGAGTCCAGCGGCTCGGTGGTCGTGACGTGAGTTCGCCCCCGGGGTTGCCGCCGCAGATGAACCCCGCTGCTCAGATTGGGGGCACACAGCATCATCGGGCCACTCATGCTGATGCCGACCTGCAGCGCGCTGAGGTACCGCCGGTAGCGGCGCAGGAACGCGGCCGTCCGTCGCGGCACCCGGTGACGGTAACGGCGCAAGGTGGGCAGATCGCGCAGGAACGCCGTAACCTCGTCCAGCGGATCCAGCGGCCGGAGCGTCAGCGTCGTGGTGTCCATGTCCCGTAGCTTGGTACTCGGCAAGAGCAGACCGCGCCTCAGGCACTGATGGAAGTACGGGGTCTGCAGCAGAGGCACGACGGCGCTGAAGTAGTTGGGCAGCGGCAACTCGGTATTCCCAACGATGAACTCCATCTCGGCGTTCACGTCGGCGAGCGTGCGCGTCGCGAAGTCGAAGATCACACCGTACGCAAACACGATGCCGGCCTCGAAGCAGCGGCCGATCATGTCCACATGCGGTGCGGTGGCGTTCTGGAGCTTGCGAAAGCCCTTGAGCACCGCCTGGTCGAAGGACTCGATGCCGCTGAACAGCGCCAGGCATCCAGCCTGCTTGGCGAGCATTAGGTTCTCGTCGTCCAAGAAGAGGTCGTTGGTGACCAGCGCCCCCCACCCGGCGAGGCGCTTGTCACGGTACAACTCGCGGAGCAGATCCATCCGCGCGCGGAAGAAGTCTCGGCTATTGCCGTAGAAGTTGTTGTCGATGAAGATCACGAACCGGCGTTTACCGATGCTGAGGAGTTGCCGGCGGATGAACTCGAGCGTGTACGGCCGATACCGATAGCCGTCGGCGGTGAGGGAGCAAAACGAGCAGTGGAAGTTGCAGTTCCGGCTCGACTCGACGTAGCCGTACGGTCCCATCCACTGCGCCAGATCGAAGCGGGGAAGCATGTCCTCCGCGACGTAGTCGGCGCCGAGCGCGTCGGCGATGACGTCGATCATTTCCTCGATGTCGCCGGTACACGCGTAGTCGAAGCATCGACGCGCATAGCGAGGCAGGGCACGGATCGCCGGGCCACCGGCCACCACGATGACTCCGGGGTTCCTCGAGCGAGCACACGCGGTGAGGTGGAGCATGCGATCGAACGCGTTGGTCAGACCGGTCAACACCAGCATGTCGGGCCAGCCCATGAGCGCGGGGTCGGTGAGCGGTCCGCTGTGCTGCTCGTTGTGGGCCCTGACATCACACGATTCGGCGGCGAACGCGCCGGCGAGAAACGCCGGGGCCATCGCCTGGGGAATGCTGCGGGGCCGCGGCCCCACGCGACGCAGGTGATCGAAGTAGGCGTTTACCAGGAGCACCCGTGCGTTCCGCGGCGCGGCCACACCCCCCCCGCGACCAGACGGCTTCCAGACGGTGGGCATGGGAGCGCCGGTCCCCCCTCTCGGTCTAGTTGTCGATGACGAACCCCGGTGCCAGCACCCCGGTCACGCGATCGGGTCTGGGAATGCCTTGCCCTCGCATCACGTCGTCAGCGTGGGCGATGAGCGCTCGTCCCTCGTCACCGCCGGTGAGCCGACCCAGCCGGCGGCGGGCCGCCGCCGCATACAACCGCAGATCCACGCGATCGAAGCCCTCTGCCGCCACGGCGAGCAGTCGGCGTGCCTTCGCGGGCCGCCCCCGCTGCGACTGGATGGCTGCCCGCAGCAGGGGGGCGAAGGGCGCAATCCAGGGCATGTACTCGTGCGCCATCTTCGCAGCGTGACGTTCGGCCAGTCGCAGCAGACGCGGTCGATCCACCCCTGCGGCCGCGGCCGCGAGGGCGCAGCGCG
>CAYGCN010000231.1:0-3624 GCA_964348385.1 uncultured Gemmatimonadaceae bacterium | reverse complement strand
GCCCGTCGGCTCGCACGACACCATGGGGAATCAGCTGCACAGCCAGGCGCTGTGGGACGCGAGCATGGCGTACTGGATTTCTGAGGCCTTGGCCGCGCAGCCCGACGCTCTCGTGCTCCACATGGTGGGTGGATTCCACGTCGCGCGCGGCACGGGCACACCGGAGCACCTCGCGTCCTATCGGCCCGGAACCTCACATATGGTCGTCATGCTCCGGCCGGTGGAGGACATCGAGACGTTCGAGCCGGCCCCGGAAGGCGCGTGGGGCGACTTCGTGATCCAGACGGACAAGTCCCGCACCCTCGAGGAGATCGAGTGCAGGAAGTATCTGGCGGAACGGTCGAAATGACGGTGCTCAGATCGGCCGGAACAGGTCCCACAACTCGAGCACGAACACTGCAGCGGCACCGGCGGGCTGCCACATGACGCGCTCGCACACGATGGTCGGGAAGGTGTCCGCGTCTTGGCGAACCACGGGATGTGGAGGGTGGGCATCATGAAGAGAGCGCCGACTGTGCTGGCCACACTCATGGCCGTTACTTCCGTGCAGTGCGGATCGGATTCGCGCGAGGCACCGGACTTCTCGGCTGTGAGTCGGGTGGATTCCGGCACGGCCGTGTCCGTCATGCTCACTGCCTACAGCACGACGCTCCGAGCGAATGGACAAGACCAGACGCGGCTCAGAATTGCGTTGACGGACAGCGCGGGGCGGGAGATCACGTCCGCCACCGACTCGATCCGCATCTACGTGAGTGGCAACGGCACCGTTACCGGGTTGGATGGCACCGCGTCGCCGCTGCTCTCGGACACGGGCGGCGTGCGATACGTGCCGGGCAGGCTGATGAACGGCGTCTTCCTGGCGGCGTTCAAGGCGGGGACGTCACCCGACCGCGTGCGGGTCGAAGCCCGCTCCGGTGCGCTGTTCCCAGGGGCGCACGAGATCCACACCATTCCCGGTGACGTCGCAATGCTGACACCGACGGCAGCGCAACTTCCCCAGACCACCAAAGCGATCGACCGGATGATCGGGGCCGACATCTCGTTCCTCCCGCAGATAGAGAACAGGGCGGGGCGGTTCGTGCAAGGTGGCGGGAGGTTCTTCGAGAACGGACAGCCCGTCGATGCGATCGAGCTGCTCAAGCGGCACGGCTTCAATGCCATCCGGCTCAGGATCTTCGTCAATCCGGAGAACGAGAACGGGTACTCACCCGGCGTGGGATTCTGTGGCCTGGACTCCACGCTGAGCATGGCCAGGCGCATCAAGGCCGCCGGTCTTGGCTTCCTGCTGGATTTCCACTACAGCGACTACTGGGCCGACCCCCAGCAGCAGAACAAGCCGCTGGCGTGGGCGGATCTCGACTATGAGGCGCTCGAGGATTCCGTGAGGTCGTACACCTCAGCGGTTTTGCAGGCGATGCAGGCCCAGGGAACGTTGCCCGACATGGTGCAGATCGGGAACGAGGTGAATCACGGTCTCCTGTGGCCGGACGGTCACATCGGCAATCTCGATCAGCTGGCAGGTCTGCTCCAGGCGGGTGTGGAGGGGAGCGAAGCCGTGGCTCCGGCGATGCCGGTGATGATGCACATCGCTCTCGGCGGGCAAAACGACGAAGCCAGGTTCTGGCTCGACAATATGATCGCAAGGGGCGTCACGTTCGACATCATCGGCATCTCCTACTATCCCCGCTGGCACGGAACGCTGGAGGATCTTTGGGCAAACCTCCATGATCTGGTCGAGCGATACCGCAAGCCGATCAACGTGGTGGAGTACTCCGATTTCAAGCGGGAGGTTCACGACATCGTCTTCGCTCTCCCAGACGATAGGGGGAGGGGCACGGCGATCTGGGAGCCGCTCGGTTGGCGCAGCGGATTGTTTGATCGGGACGGAAACGTGACTGAACTGATGCAGATCTATGACGAATTGAAGGCGAGCTATCTTCAAGCGCCCAACTGAGGGCCGTTTCTGACTGCAATGCCGTCTGAGGATTGCACGGTGGCACGCCGGACCGCAGCGCCGACGAGTCCGGGGAAGGATCGGTCGATGGGCTGGGCCGCCATTCGGCGACCCGGGCCGCGCGTCACGAGTGCGGCACGCCAAGCCTCGCTTCGATCTGGCTGAGGATCTCGAGCGAGTAGTCCTCCTTCGCGGCTACCTGATGTGCCATGCGGCGACGGCTGAGCACGCGGATGATGGTTGCGTCGCCGGCGGCTTCCACCACGACGCGCGCCATACTCCCCATGTGGCCCGACGGGCCGACCTTCATTCCTTCGGTGCCGATCACAACACACACGGAGTCCCCGTAGCACTCCGACTCCTTGAGGTCGAGGCCCGCTGATGCCACGGCGGCGGGCACAACGCCCATCACCGAATCGATTGGGGCGGGGAACCGACGGGCCACCCCGCGGTCCAGCGGCTCATTGCGGAGTCCCCCGACGGTGGCGCACGACAGCAGCACGAGCGGGCTCAGCACCGATGCGATGAGAGCGCGGTGCATTGGAACGACCCTCCCATTGAGGCGGTAAGCCAACGCCGCAACATCCGCACCAGGTACGTCTAGCTGGCAACGCCTTGTGGGACAATCAGTTACGCGTGTTTCTCGTGGCGGGTTCTGTCCCTCGAAGAGGACGGTGGCGCGCGCTCACGGTGACGCCTTGGGCTCGGACCGTTCCCGATTACCCTCGATCGACGGTCATCTTGGTGCTGATCTCGCGGATGCCGTCATACCCGATCAGTAACCCACGGCACGTGGCACACCGAGCCATGGGAACGCTGTGCCACGATCCGTGCTCGAGTGTCGGAGTCTCACACCGCGGACAAGTGGCTGGGGTCGGTAGCTTCAGTGACCCCGTACCGCGTTTCTGCTTCAGCGGCGGGACGATCTTCAAGAAGGCTTCGAGTTCGCGGCGATCAAACCAATAGGTCCGACAGGGCTCGCACCGGTCCAACGGGAGTCCACCGATGTCGAGTGACTCAAACGGTTTGCCACAGGACAGAATGAGGCTGAGGGTCGTGGTGCTGGACGCCGCCGTGCGCTCGAGCAGGAGGAGACGCTTCCCGTCGGGCGACACCTCAAACTCCGGCCCACCTGGGTTCTGATACTCTCCCTCGAGGACGAACCGCGGAGATGTGAACGGTTCGTCGTCATCCCCTGTGAATGCGACGTAGTACCACCGCTGACCGTCGCGGTAGTAGATACGGTCCCCTTGCGGCGAGAACCTCGGCAACTCGCCGCCCCGCTCATGTGTTCAACTCGTCTCGTCCAGGAGCGATTCCGAAAGCCGCTTCGCCCTTTCCAGGGAGGCTTTGAACCGCTCGTCTGACCGCAGGTTCTCGATCAGAGGCTCGTGCTCCAGGAAGTACGGATTACAGAAACCGTAGTCGATCGAGTGGTCGAGCCATGGGAACGCTGGATCGAGCTCACCAATCAAGGCGTAACCGCCCGCCATGAACAGAGAGTACGCATCATCCCACCACGCCGCCTGCTCCAACTGCACGGTGACGGCGCCCAGCGTCCTTTCCCGATCACCCAACAGTGCATGCTTCAAAAACGACCCTCCGTCCGCCATGGGATGTCCCGGGGAGTCCTGCGCCATCTGATCGAAGATGCGAAAGGCCTCGTCGAG
>CAYGCN010000230.1:0-3633 GCA_964348385.1 uncultured Gemmatimonadaceae bacterium | reverse complement strand
TTGATCGACGTCTCGATGTCGCTCTTGTAGTCGCCGGGCAGCTCGTCGATCGCCTTGAAGTCGGAGATCAGGAATCCCTCGAAACCCAGCTCCTCCTTCACGATCTCGGTGAGCAACCGTCGGCTCCCCGAGCACTTGACGCCGTTCCAGCTGCTGTACGACGGCATGATCGTGCCGACCCCTGCCGCGATCGCCGTGACGTACCCCTCCAGGTGGATGCGCCGCAGCTCTTCCTCCGACAGCGGCACGTCCCCGCGGTCGAACGGAAACGTCCTCCCGTCGGGGGTCGTCACGCCGGTGTTGATGACCGTTCCGCCGTCGCCCGCCAAGTGCTTGGCACACGCCACGACGCTGCTCGCATCGCTGAGATCAGTCCCCTGTAGCCCTCGCACGGCCGCGGCCCCCAGGTCCGCGACCAGCGCCGGCTCCTCGCCGAACCCCTCATAGGTGCGGCCCCAGCGATCGTCTTGTGGCACCGACACGGACGGAGCGAATGACCAGTTCATCCCGGTGGCCTTCACCTCCTTGGCCGTGATGCGGGCGATCTCTTCCACCAACTCGGCGTTGCGCGTCGCGCCGAGGCCGATGTTGTGTGGGAAAACCACGGCGCCGATCACGTTCGAGTGCCCGTGTACGGCGTCCACGCCGTACAAGAGCGGAATGCCCAACCTCGTCTCGAGGGCCTTCGACTGATACATCTCGTACATTGCCCGCCAGTCCTCGAAACTGTTCGTCGCGGGATCCGAGCCGCCCCCGCTCAGCAGGGAGCCGACCATGTACTCGCGCACGTGGTCCACATCTTCCAGGAACTCCTGGTCCGGTTGCGTCATCTGGCCGATCTTCTCGTCGAGCGTCATCTGCGCCAGCAGATCGTCGACCCGGTCGTCAAACGACGTGTAGACAGCCTGGCCGGGAGGCCGCTCGGTGGTGGGCGCGCACGCCACGATGAGCATGGCCGTCGTGAGAACAGCGATCCGTCTCATCAGAAGTCCTCCAGGATGCTCCAGGAGCCGACGCTGGTGGTAACGAGGCACCGAGAGTCGACGTCGGAGCGGTTGTGCGAAAGTGTTGCTGGAAGAAGCAACTTCCACGGGCCGTCGAGTGCAAGTACGGATACCGGCCCATACGCGATGCACCACTGACCCACTGTGTTTTGGCCGTTGGCACCTGATGAGCATCGCGCTGTCTGGCCACTTCGAGTTCCTGATGGCATGTTAGCGGGACGTGGCTTGCTCAGCGCATAAGCTCCAACCCTGAGCACTGATGGCCGCCCGGGACGTCGCTGCCGAAACCGAGGACCGCAGCAGGAATGACCCCAATGAACCGCAAACAGCACGACCGACCCGATACGAGCGACGCAGTCGCACTGAACCGCCGCGATTTTCTTGCCTCAGGGCTCGGGGCAGCGGTACCGCTTCTTGCCCTGACGACCGGTGTGCAGGCGCAGGGGTTCGTTGCGAGTACCGACACACAAGGCGACGCGGATGCACGGACAGGCCGCGGGAGATCGCAGGACAACCGCCGCATGCTCGGCACGCTGGAAGTCTCGGCCATCGGGTTGGGATGCATGAGCATGACCAGCGGCAGCTACAACCCACCGAGGCCGAAGCATGAGATGATTCCCGTCATCCGCGGGGCTGTGGACTTGGGCGTCACCTTCTTCGATACGGCGGAGGTGTACGGCCCGTTCACCAATGAAGAGTACGTCGGTGAGGCGCTGGCACCCGTCCGCGACCGGGTCGTCATCGGCAGCAAGTTCGGATTCTCTTTCGAGGACGGTCGAAGGGGCGGACGGGACAGCCGGCCCGCACACATCCGAAGAGCCGTGGAGGGCATGCTCCGGCGGCTTCGAACGGACCGTATCGACTTGCTCTACTTGCATCGCGTCGACCCCGAGGTCCCCATCGAGGACGTTGCGGGGACGGTGCGCGACCTGATTCGGGAGGGGAAA
This sequence comes from uncultured Gemmatimonadaceae bacterium, assembly GCA_964348385.1. Classification (GTDB taxonomy): domain Bacteria; phylum Gemmatimonadota; class Gemmatimonadetes; order Gemmatimonadales; family GWC2-71-9; genus JAOTVV01. The sequence continues at coordinate 1,682 of CAYGCN010000230.1, read as the reverse complement.
GCGCTCCACTTCGGTCTCTCGGAGACCTCGCCGGAGACCATCCGACGCGCACACGCCGTCCAACCCGTTGCGGCGGTCCAGACCGAGTATTCCCTCGTCCAGCGCTTTGCCGAGAACCAGGTTCTGGCTACGTGCGAGGAGCTTGGGATCGGGTTCGTCCCGTGGGGCCCTGTCTGTCGCGGATTTCTCGGCGACAAGTTCAACGAATGGAGCCGGTTTGCCGAGGAATCCCGGCACGCATCGGTTCCGTATTTCACGCCGGAGGCCTTGCAGGCGAACATGGCGCTGCTCGATCTGGTTCGGTCGTGGGCGATACGGAAGGGCGCAACGCCTGCGCAGATCTCGCTGGCCTGGCTGCTGGCCGAGAAGCCCTGGATCGTGCCCATCCCGGGGACGACCAAGCTCCATCATGTGGAGGAGAACATGGGCGCCCTCGAGATCACGTTTTCTTCCGACGAGCTCCGAGCGCTTCGTCAGTCCTTCGCGGAGATCGAGTTGGTCGGGGTGCGGTCACCGGAGTCGGCGCTGAGCGACCTCTGAGTGCCCACAGCCGACAGGGCGGAGCCTGGGGCAGTTGGGGTGAGCTTGGAAAGCGTTTGTGACCTGTTAGCTTGCATGCTCAGGAGGGCTAGACCTAACTGGTAAGGCAGCGGTCTTGAAAACCGCCGGGCGCAAGCCCTTGGGGGTTCGAATCCCTCGCCCTCCGCTCAACGAGGGCAGCATGCAGCCGTTAGACGCGGCCATCGACGAGCTGCAGCGAGGGCTGAGGAGCGACTCGCAGTCGACCTAGCTGAATCCCGACAAACACCCTATCATTTGAAGTCCGTCAACCTCGGGACCCTCCCGCATGCCCGATCAGGTCGACTGGCCACAGCCTGCCCTTGCCCACCGCTCTCGCGCCGAGCGGGATTCCGGCACGATCCGTACGGGAAGACCCGCCCCCGCGTCTGGCCCTGCCCCGATCATCCAAGAGCTGATCACGGCGAGCCTCCAACCGCCGCACATTCCGCCACTGCAGGATCACGGCAACACGGACCCGTTCCTCTACCACCTCACGCCGTCCACCGGAGGGAAACGCCCCAAGGACACGCTCGATTTCGATTCGAGAATCCCTTCAGCATGCAAGGGACGGCGCGGATCACGACCGCCGCTCGCCCCTGAATCCCAACTGCCAACGATCACAGACAAATCGGGGAGGATACGATGCCCGCTCACAACGGTGTAGCAGCGTTCAGGAAGAGCCTGCGAGGCGAGCTGATCCAACCGAACGACCCGCGCTACGACGAGGCCCGCAAGATCTACAACGGCATGATCGACAAGCGGCCGCGCCTGATCGCGTACTGCGCGGACGTGAAGGACGTCCAGACAGCTGTGCGATTCGGCCGCGAGAAGGGGATGCTCACGGCGATCCGCGGCGGCGGCCACAACGGGGGAGGCCTGGGTCTGTGCGAGGATGGCCTCGTCATCGACCTCTCAAGGATGAACAACATCGCCATCGACCCCAGCGCCCGGACGGTCAGGGTGGGCGGCGGCTGCACCTGGAACGATGTGGACACGGCGACGCACGCCCACGGCTTGGCGGTTCCCGCCGGCACCATCTCCACCACAGGGGTCGCCGGCCTGACGCTGGGCGGTGGCGTCGGCCACCTGACCCGGAAGTACGGCCTCACCATCGACAACCT
>CAYGCN010000229.1:0-3638 GCA_964348385.1 uncultured Gemmatimonadaceae bacterium | reverse complement strand
CATGAGTCCGGAGCAGGCGGCGGGCAGTCCGGACGTGGATGGGCGCAGCGACCTCTACAGTCTGGGGTGCGTGCTGCACGAGATGGTCACGGGTGTGCCGCCGCCCTTCGAGCCCACCTCACCGGCCGTGCTCGCGACCGCCTCGCCTGGGCCCATCTCTCCGTTGGGGGAGCCGGTGCCGGCGGCGGTCGAGGCGGCGCTGGCCAAGGCACTCGCCCCGGCGCCGGCCGAGCGGTTCGCGACCGCGGGGGAGTTTAGCGCCGCGCTGCGTGTCGAGTTGGTGAGCGTCAGTCCGCGCGTAGGCGTGCGTCGAATCGGCTCCGTCGTCGCGGCCGCGGTGGTCTTCGCGTTGGCGGCAGCCGCGGCGTGGAAGTACACGCTCGGGGCCGGCCCGCCGCACATCACGGTCGCGAATCTTCGGCAGGTCACACGCGCGCCCGAGATAGAGATCAGCCCGGCGATCTCTCCCGATGGACGCGCGGTCGTGTACTCGGCCAAGGTCGGCCGGGAGTGGCATGTCTTCGTCACGGACCTCGAGGGAGGACGGCCGGTGCCGGTCACCGACGCCTGGCCGACGGGAATCCAGGATGCTCCGCACTGGATGCCCGACGGGCGTGGGATCGTGTTTCAGCAGGGACTCCGCACAGTGGCGACGTCACACTTCGTTCCCAGGGTTGGCGGTGCCGCCGAGATGATCACTGACGGCAGGGCCTGGGATGTGCGGAATGGGCGGGTTCTCTTCAGCCGCCGCGGTACCGAACTGTACGTGCGTGCGCTGGGGGGAGGGGAGGAAACCCTCCTGACGCGTAACATACTGACCGTCCATTCTGCAACCTGGTCTCCGGACGGCTCGAAGCTGGCGTACGTTCGGGGAAACGAGGAGTGGGCGACTGCGGGCAACGTCGGCAACGTCGCTGCCAGTTCCATCTGGGTGGCCGCCGCCGACGGAAGTGGGCCGGTTCGGATCACCGACAGTACGAGCATGAACCTGAGTCCTGTATGGCTGCCCGACGCGCGGCACCTGCTGTTCATCTCCGACCGCGACGGCATGCGGGATATCTACGTCGCACGGGTCGACGCTGCCGGGCGCCCTCGAGGAGGACCCGTGCGCGTGAGCACGGGTCTCCGCCCTCAGTGGATCTCCGTGTCCGCCGACGGGTCCACGGTGGCCTACTCGTTGTTCACCATCCGCCAGAACATCTGGGAGATCGCGCCTCCGGACACCGGCAGCGTGTCCATCTCGGAGGCGATACCCGTCACCAGCGGGAACCAGATCGTCGAGCACCACGGCATTTCGCGAGACGGCCGCTGGCTGGCGTTCGATGCCAATCTCGGAGGCAACCAGGACATCTACGTGATGCCGGCGGACGGTGGCGAGCCGAGACGACTGACACGCCATCCCGCGGCAGACTACCATCCCGATTTCACGCCCGACGGTACCGAGATCGTGTTCTACTCCAATCGGTACGGCGGCAGAGATCTGTTCCTGATCTCGTCAGATGGAGCGCACGAAGTCCGGCTAACGGATTCCCCCGCGGAAGAGACGCATCCTTCATTCTCACCGGACGGGCTGCACATCGCTTTCACGAGTCGGGACGAGGCTCGATCTGATTTCCAACGTCAATTCGTAATGAGCCGCGATTCGATCGGAGGGAAATGGTCACGGCCGCGCGCGCTCGAGCCGACCGCGCGAGAGAGGTGCCTGTATGGGCGATGGTCGCCGGACGGCACGCGCTTGTCGTGTTGGAGTAACAGCGCGCTGTGGATCGTCTCGCTCGAGGGCGAACGGCGGCTCTTGACGGACGCGGAGTCGGTGGGCCCGTCGGGGGGACCACCCTGGCCCGAATGGTCCCCGGATGGCCGCACCATCTATTTCCAGGCGGCCGACTCCTCGCATGAGCGAGGCCTGTACGCGATCGCCGTAGAGGGAGGCGGAATACGGAAGGTCGTGCGCTTCGACGATCCGACGAAGCACGTGATCTTCTCGCATACCGTGGCTGGCGGCAGGGTGTACTTCACGCTGAGCGAGATCGAGAGCGATATCTGGGCGCTGGACCTCGAGTGGTGACACCACCGTGCGGTCGCGCAGCGCCGATCCGCGTTTTTTTGGCTATGTGCCTTCGGCGACAACGCCTATGATGTCCCCATGCCGTTCATCCGCATGCCCTCGAAGGCCCTGATCGACGCCCTCGGGTGGGAAGCTGTCCAGGCGATCGAGGCCTTCTTCGAGGATGCCGCCGAGGAGCTGCGTGCGGAGCGGCGGCGATTGGAGGCGGCGCGTCATGACGCCGCCCACCCGGCGCGGGGGGAGGCCGACGTGCTGTGGCGCCTCGCGGACACGGAATACCAGCTGCGGCTCGAGATCGGCCAAGCGCGCTCGCGGCTGCAGCGGAAGCTGGACGAGCTGACGCAGGAGGTGCACCAGCTGCGGCGCGGGATCACGCCGTCCAATCACAACGAGGAGCGTTGACGATGTACTCACATAGGGTACATTTGTACCTAATATGGGTACGATTGAGGACGCTCTCTTCTCCAAGACCCGCAGCGCGGTACTGGGCTTACTCTTCGGCCGGTCGGACGAGCGGTTCCATCTGCGCGCCATCGTGCGCGCAGCTGGTGCTGGTGTGGGCTCGGTCCAGCGGGAACTCAAGACGCTCGAGGCGGCCGGCCTTGTCGAACGCAGTGCCGAGGGGCGACAGGTCTACTATCGCGCCAACGCCCGGTCCCCGGTCTTCGGCGAGCTCCGAGCGTTGGTGGCCAAGACCGTCGGGATGGGCTCCGTCATCCGAATGGCGCTGGAGCCGCTGGCGCAACGGATTCGCGTGGCGTTCATCTACGGGTCCGGGGCGCGGGGCGAGCTGACGGCCGGCAGTGATGTGGATGTGCTCGTCATCGGCAGCGTCGGATTCGGCGACGTCGTGGAGGCGCTCCACGACACCCAGGCTCGGCTCGGCCGGGAAGTGAACCCGTCAGTGTTCACGTCCATGGAGTGGGTGCAACGCCTGCGTGGAAGGGATCACCTGGCGAGCGCCCTCATGCGCGGAGAGAGACTGTTCGTGATCGGGGACGAGCGTGAGCTTGCAGGCGTGGTTGGCGAATCGGTGGCTGACGAGCCATCGCACGAGTCGTGACGAGATCCACGCCCTGCTCGCCGTGGCGGATCGGGACCTCCACGACGCCACGGTGCTCGCGGTCAGCGTGGATTCGCGGCATGGCTTCGCCTACCACGCGGCACTGCAACTCGCGCACGCCGCCCTGGCCGCCAGCGGGTACCGTGCCGCCCGAGACGGACACCACGTGCGGACCATCAACTCTCTCCCATTCACCGTGGGGCTGGACGCCAAGAGCGTACGGCGCCTGGATACGGCGCGGAAGCGACGCAACCGCGCCGAGTACGATGCCGCAGGAGTGATCTCCGAAGGAGAAGCGGCGGAGGTGCTCGCTCTGGCGCGAGCGCTACGGCAACGCGTCGAGGAGTGGCTGCGGGCGGAACACCCGGATCTGTGGTGAGCGGATCCGGCTGCACCGGTCCCTCAGGATTCGTCTCACCCCGGCCTTCCCCTCGCCTCCAACTCCCTCCGGTACCGCTCGACCCGTGCCCGCGGCTCCGATTCGGCGTCCGTCGCGGCGCGCTCGGC
>CAYGCN010000228.1:0-3663 GCA_964348385.1 uncultured Gemmatimonadaceae bacterium | reverse complement strand
AGCCGAAGGTCTTGAAGCCCATCGACTCCAGCGCGCAGTTGCCCGCGAGGACCATGAGGTCCGCCCAGGAGATCTTGTTGCCGTATTTCTGCTTGATCGGCCAGAGCAGACGGCGTGCCTTGTCGAGGTTGGCGTTGTCCGGCCAGCTGTTGAGCGGCGCAAAGCGCTGGGTGCCGGAGCCCGCACCCCCGCGACCGTCGCCGATGCGGTAGGTGCCCGCGCTGTGCCAGGCCATCCGGATGAAGAGCCCTCCGTAGTGACACCAGTCCTGCGAGTCGGTCATCAGCGCGTAGAGGTCCTGCTTGAGGGCGTGGAGGTCGAGTTTCTTGAACTCCTCCGCGTAGTTGAACCCCTCACCCAGCGGGTTGGACCGTGGCGAGTGCTGGTGGAGAATCCCGAGGTTCAGCTGATCGGGCCACCAGTCCCGGTTGGACGTGCCCCCGACGGTTGTGTGGACGGGACACTTGCTTCCCTTTTCACCGGCTCTCTTGTTCATGGCTCGTTCCAATTATGGCTGCGTTGATGGGTGTGTTGGACGGACAATGCACCAGGAAATCCCTGGAAGACGGTTCCGGTTAGCGCCGTCACAAAAGTACCACGAAAACGGCAGGTCCTCACGGCCGCAGGGGGGGTCGGATCGATCAGGCTACCCCCTTCGCTAGCACCTTGGCGATCGCGCCGATCGTATTCCAGTTGCGCGTCGTGGCGGGCACGCCGAAGAGCTTGTCGAGTGTCCCGAGGTGGCCGATGGCCTTCATGTGGCGACGGTACATGCCGACGAGGAACCGGTTCTCCCTCGCGAGAATCTTGAGCTGCCACGTACCGCGAGCAGGAAACCTGATCGGCGTGGCGGGCGTCGAGCGAGGCTTCCTGGCCAGGACGCTCACGAAGCGGACGATGTCGGGCCCCACGGGTTGGCCCGAGAAGTAATCCTGAGATGTCAGTTTGAGAATCTCCTGCCCTGTGCAGATCACGATCTCGGCATCGAAGGGCAGCCGGCACTCGAATTCAGCGTGGAGCGTCGTCCGTGTGACGGGTTGTCGAATCACGAACGTGCCCGCCGCGCCGATGTTCACGACTCCGAGATGCTGCAATTCCTCGGCGAGCTGTTTCGGTCGGAACGTCTTGTGACCGCCGACGTTCACGCCCCTCAGGAGAACCACCAGGGCCACGAGTCACCTCCTGCTGGCACCACTGTAGAAACGTACGCGCCCGCCCGCCGCATGTCCCGGCCGACCAGCGGTCGCCGAATCCGAACGGCGACGGCTTGACGACGCATACAGCGTAAAGTACTTTATGATGCAAAGTTACTTCGAACTTCAGCACTCGAGGACCAAGGGCTCAGGGAGACAGCGGTGCAGACATTGCTGAGACGCATCCGCGGTGCAATCGGGATGGGCCTGACCTGGGCATTTGCGTGGTTCGCCGCCGGCCTCGTGCTCCTCCTCATCGTCGGTCCGGATGCTGCCGACGTGCCGTTCCCGCTCGGGTTCGGTCTGCTGGGCTTTCTTGCCGGCGCCACGTTCTCTGGTCTCCTCGCGATCGCCGAGCGCCGTCGCCGGTTCGATCAGATGTCGCTTCCGCGCTTTGCCGGGTGGGGCGGCGCTGCGGGCCTGCTGTTCTCGGTGCTGTTTGTGTTGGGCGTGGCCGTTTCAGGTGACGCCACGCTCATGGACGATCTGGTGTTCCTGGGGCCCCTGTTCGCGGTGGCCGGCGTGGCCTCCGCCGCCGGTTCGCTCGCCCTGGCCAGGATGGCGCATGAGCGAGAACTGCCAGACGCCAATGCGGACGTAGGCGAAGCCGGGCTTACCGACGATGAGGCGCGGGAGCTGCCCACGGGCGGGGGCTGATCTCTCCGCTACTCACGAAGTGTGTACAAACCCGGGACACCGACCTCGAGGGTAGGAACAATAGGAGGAAACGCGGAGAAGAGTGGTAGGCGGCGCTGGAGCCGCTTGAGGATGGCTGGCTGGGCCGCCGGAGCGCTCATGCTGGTGGTGGCCCTGGTGGCGAAGCAGTTCGTCGGTGAACCGAGTTGGGTGGACACGCTCGCGCAGACCGGGGCCCTACTCATCGGCATTGGCATCGCGGTCGAACTGGCATCGAGGAAGACCGGCCAAGCTGCCTACCGAACCGCGGTCGCGCTGGCGCTCGGTTCGGCGTTGCTCCTCGGCTGGGCGAACGGCGCCGTGGGCATCATCGGGTCCGAAAACAACAAGGCCAACCTGATGTATGGCGGGGTGCTCGTGGTCGGCGCAATCGGTGCCGTTGTCGCGCGCTTCAAACCTGAAGGAATGGCGCGTGCGTTGTTCGCGACGGCGCTCGCGCAGACGCTGGTTGCCATGATCGCCCTGGTTGGGCGGATGGGTTCCCCTTACACCGGGCCGCTGGAGATCGTGACCATCAACGGATTCTTCGTTGCGCTGTTCGTTGGATCGGCCGCCCTGTTTTCGAAAGCGGCGCGCGGCCGAGCCGCGGCTTGAGCCGTCGTCCGTCCCGACCTCGCGGCGTCAGTGGATCAGGGAGGTGTAACGGTATTCGTCTCGGTCGGTCGGTGGTCTTTCGCTGCAAGCCGCCGGGTGGCTCAGCGAACCAACACTCGCAGATTCCGCCACCGCACTTTGATCCCGCCGCCGTCGTGGATCTGCAGGGCGATGTGCCCTTCCGCCTTTCCGATCCGCTCGTCGACGAGATCCACCATCTCCACGCCGTTCAGCCAGGTGGTCACCCGGTCGCCGATGACACGAATGTGCATGGCGTTCCACTCCCCCATGCGCAGCGCGGTTTCCCTGCCGAGCTCGGGCTCGATGAGCCATCCGCGGCCGTACGACTCGTAGACGCCTCCCGTGTGTCTCCCTGGCGGAGCCACCTCCACCTGCCACCCGCTGACGCGCGTGCCCTCGACGTGAGAGCGGATGAACACGCCACTGTTGCCGTCGGCCTCCTGCAAGAACTCGAGCGTCAATTCGAAATCCTTGAAAGTGGCCTCGGTGGCGAGGTAGCCGTAGGCGGCGTCCGGTCCGCTCTCACCGACGAGCTCGCCGTTTTCCACGTACCACCGCTCCGTGCCGTGAATGGTCCAACCAGTGAGGTCGTTGCGGTTGAAGAGCGAGATGGCCTCCTGCGCGGCAACGTTCGTGGGCGAGGCCATGATCACGGCGGCCGCTGCGATGACGGTCAGGCCGACCGACCCGACCAGTCTGAGCAACGGGGCACGCTCGGTCACCGCGAGGTTGGGGCAGCGAGAGAATCTGGGCATTCGAGCGACAGTATGTCCTGTCCAAAGTGCTTTCGCCATGCCGTCCTCCCAACGCGAGCGCGACAGCTTGATGCGCTTGATGTTTCCCAGCGGGAGAGCCAGAAGCCTGTAGGCATCTCTGGCCTGGAGCGCGCTAGGTATTACGCCGGCATCGACCAAACCCCGGGGCGGCAGCCCGGGGATGTCCTTTTGCGGCGCGGCGGGATCCGCCGTTCCCACGGGTTGGTGGAGCCAGCGTCCGGACGGGTGGAGCACCGGATCAGTAATTGCCTGCGTCCATGTTCCCACGGCTAGCATGCACAATGGGGGAATGTCGCCGCTTCAGTGAACCGCGAGCCGACCGACCTCGAGAAGTAGCGTGAGTCCCTGTCGCGCCTGTAGCTGCGCGCGTGATCGCGGAGCCT
>CAYGCN010000227.1:0-3685 GCA_964348385.1 uncultured Gemmatimonadaceae bacterium | reverse complement strand
ACGGTCCGGAGATGAACTTCCGGACCGCGTCCTTGGACTTCCCGCAAAACGAGCAACGCAAGTGTTTGTCTTGAGCCATCGGTCACCGACCCGTTGCGGCTAGTATGGGATTCCCCAGTCTCACCGTCAAGACGATACGACAGTCTCCAATTCGGCGCGGCGCTGAATCACCTTGTCGATGATGCCGTAGTCGCGCGCCTCCTCGGACGACATGAACCGGTCGCGATCGATGTCGAGTTCGATCTGCTCCTTGGGCCGGTTCGTGTGCTGGGCGTAAAGCTGGTTGAGCTTGTCCCGCAGGTACAGGATTTCCTTCGCCTGAATCTCGATGTCCGCCGCGGTGCCCTGATACCCGCCGGAGGGCTGGTGCATCATGATCCGTGCGTGCGGGAGGGCCGCCCGCTTGCCAGCTGCGCCCGCCGCGAGCAGGAACGACCCGGCAGAGGCCGCCATCCCCATGCAGATCGTGTTCACGGGCGCCTGGATGTGCTGCATCGTGTCGTAGATGGCGAAGGCCGACGAGATGATCCCGCCCGGGGAGTTGATGTACAGGTAGATGTCGCGCTCGGGGTTGTCCGCTTCCAGGAACAGCAACTGTGCAATGATGACGTTTGCCACGTCGTCGTTGATCGGCGACCCGAGAAACACGATGCGGTCCATCAGGAGCCGCGAGAAGATGTCGTAGGTCCGCTCGCCCCGGCTGGAGCGCTCGATCACATACGGCGGAAAGATCGTTGGCATCGTCGTCGTCCGATTTCCGTTAGGCGTTGGTGACCGTACTCTGCGCGAGCAGGTGCGCGAATACCTTCTCCTCAGTGATACCCCGCTCCACCTCTCCCAGCTGCTTGGCCTTCTGGAGTGAGGCGTAGAGCTTCGCCGGCTCCGTCGCCCGGCGTCGGGCCAGCTCCTCGATACGGCGGTCCAGATCCTCCTCGGTCGCATGGAGCTTCTCCCGCTCCGCCACGGCATCGATCACCAGGTCTCGGAGCACCTGCCGTTCGGCCAGCGGCCGGAACTCCGCGGTGAACCGCTCCAGCTGGTCGTCCGGCACGCCGTAGCTCTGCGCGTATGCGCTCAGGACCCGCTGCACCAGTGGTGCCGGTGGCTCGAGCCCGTTGGCACCGATCAGCTCGTCCATCAGCTGACGCCGCACCTCGGCGTCGGCTTCACGCTCGGCGTGAGCCTGGAGGTCCTCCCGAACCGCAGCGCTGAGTGCAGCCACCGACTCGAAGTCGCCGACCTGCCGTGCAAACGCGTCGTCCAGGTCCGGCATCTCCCGACGCTTCACTCCGTGCAGCGTCACCGACACCGTGCGGGTCTGTCCGCGCTTGGCCAGATCCGGGAAGTCGTCCGGATACCGCACGCTGGCTTCCGCGGTCTCGCCCGGCAGCAGTCTCGCAATCTGCTCCTCGAGGTCGGGGATCGCCTGGCCCTCACCGAGGACGACCTGATACTGACGGGGCTCGCCCGCCTTACCGTCTTCGACGGTGGCGATGCTGACCGACGCCAGCTGGCCGTGTGTGGGCCGGGTGCCGTCGACGGGAACCCAGGTGGCCTTCTGCCCCCGCAGCTCCTCGATCTGGTCGCTCACGGCGTCGTCGGTGACGGGGGCCACGGTGCGCGTCACCGTGAAACCGCCAACCCGTTGCAGCGTGATCTCCGGCTTGACCTCCACCCGGAACTCGAACGTGAGCGGGGCGCCGTCGTCGAAGCGGAGATCTCGCACGGCCGGATCGGCGATCGGCTTGAGGTTCTCCTGCTCCACGGCCTGCTTCCAGCCGTCACCGATCAGGCTCTGAAGCATTCGCTCCCGGATCTCCTGACGATATTGACGGCGCACGACCCCCAACGGCGCGCGGCCCTTCCGAAACCCCGGCAGCCGCGCGCGCTTGGCGTAAAAGGTCGCCGCCGCCTGCTCCGCCGCTCGCACGCGGTCCACCGGGATCTCGACCTTCAGGTTCTTCGCCCCCGGCTCGTCCTTGACGGTCGTAATCTGGATATCGCTGCTGTCCACAGTCATCACATCAAACCGGTTCCCGGCCCGAATCCCAACCGAAGCGACGAAATGTAACCCCGGTCCGGCCAGCCAATGGCGCCGACGGGCCTCGCGGCGCTCCCTGGGCGTGTATGTGTCTGGCCCATCGAAAGTTAGCGAGTTGGCTCCGCGAGGACGAGATGCCGCGGCCCGGCGGGGCGCCCCGGGTCACGGGCAGGGTACGACCCGGGGACGGCCTCGGACTATGCTGGGCTCGGGAACGCGGATGGATGTGGCGGAAGGGGAACCAAGGTCAGCCGTGAGGAGAACGCCATGACGGGAACACGAGAGATGACCTTCCTCCTGGCCGAGCCCGAGCGCCGCGTGCTGCGGTACATCGCCGCCAGGCTGCCGGGGGCGGTGCGATCCAATCACCTGACCGCGCTCGGTGTCGTGGGCGCCGTCGGTGCAGGGTTGGGCTATGCCCTGTCGGCCGTCTCGGTGGGCTGGCTGTGGCTGGCCAGTGCGATGCTGGCGGTGAACTGGTTCGGTGACAGCCTGGACGGGACCCTGGCCAGGGTGCGCAAGGCGGAGCGACCCCGTTACGGGTACTACCTGGATCACGTGGTCGACGCGGTCAACACCACCCTCGTCGGGCTGGGTATCGGGTTCTCGCCCTATGTCCGGCTCGAACTCGCTCTGCTCCTGGTGATTGCATTCCTGACACTGGCCATCAACGTCTATCTCGAGACGGCCGTGTTCGGGAAGTTCCGGATATCGTATGCGCGCCTCGGTCCCACTGAGGCGAGGATCATCCTGATCCTGGGCAACACCCTGCTGTTCTTTGCAGCGGGTCATTGGGGATGGGTGGAGACCTGGGTGCGGGTCGCGGCCAATGGCGTCGTGGCGTTCCTGTGCATCGGGATGTTTGCGGTGCTGGTGATTCGGTTCGGGGAGAACCTGCGGCGGCTCGCGAAGTTGGAGCCGAGAAAGACTTGAACGGGAAGCGGGAAGCGGGAAGCGAGAGCGGGAAGCCGGAAGGGAACTGTCAGTGAGGAGATGGATGATGCTGAGGGCAATGACGGTCGGTGCGTTGAGTGTGGGCTTGGCGGCGTGTGTGGTCTCGATCGAGCCGACGATTCCGGCCTCCGAGAGTATGTACGAACCGGGGTTGCTGGGAACGTGGGTCGAGAGCGGTGACAAGGACACCGCGGTGGTCATGCGCGACGGCGACGGCGGATATGTGATCGACTACACCGATCAGGATGGGACCGGGCGGTTCGCTGCACGGGTGGGCCGCCTGGGCGATCGGTGGCTCCTCGAGGTGCGTCCCGTGTTGCCCGACGTCTGGGCGAGCGACGCCTATGAGGCCCTCTTGCTGCCAGGCCACGTGCTCTTCGTCATGACGCTGGACCGTGATGAGATGCGACTGGAGCCGCTCGACATCGATGCCGTGCGTGAAGCGCTCCGTTATGGAGAGCTACAGGCTCCTCATCTCTCGTATTCGGAGAACTCCATCGAGGGCCGCGAACAGGTCGTTCTCACGGGAAACAGCACCGAGTTGAGGGCGTGGGTGACTTGGCTCCTCGAGCACGCGGAGGTGCTCGGCGAGACCGGGGTCTGGCGGCGGGTGGCGGCCAACTGATCGGATCGCGGCCGCGGTCGTTCGGGGCTGGAATGAGACGGGTGACGACCCGCGCCGTCGCCCGT
>CAYGCN010000226.1:1635-3715 GCA_964348385.1 uncultured Gemmatimonadaceae bacterium | reverse complement strand
TCGATCCGGGTCGCTTGCCGGCGGTGGCCGCGATCGGCGACGTGGCCGGGAGCGTGAGCGGCGGGGCGGCGTCCGAGCTGCGCGTGAGACCGGGCACGCCCGTGCGAGTGGCGACTTACGATGCGATTTGTGCTTTCTGGGGATCGGGCGTTGCCGAGCCGGGGGATGTCGCCGATGTCTCGGGCACCGTCACCTCGGTCCGGGTCCTCAGTGACAACGAGCTGCCGCCCGATGAGAGCCGGGTGTTCTCGCAGTGCATGCCGGGCGTGCCGAAATGCGTGATTGGCGGATCGAACAACCTCGGCGGTGGGCTCATCGAGTGGTTGAAACAGAGCTTCTATCCCACCGACGACCTCGCGTACAATCTGATCGAGCAAGAGGCCGGCGAGAGCGGTGTGGGGGCCCGCGGCCTGCTCTTCCTGCCCTACCTTCTCGGTGAGCGCTGCCCGGTCTGGGATATCGATGCCCGGGGTGTATTCTTCGGCCTCGAGCGGCAGCATCAGCGCGGGGATTTCGCCAGGGCCGTGTGCGAGAGCGCGGCGTTCGGCGTCGAGCATATCCTTCGAACGGTCCGGAGCTTCGGAACCGAGATGCGACGACTCCGGGTGTCGGGTGGCCTGGCGCGGCTGGCGCTGGTGAATGCCATAAAGGCCGATGTAACGGGCCTGCCGGTCGAGGTGCTTGAGGAATTCGAGACGACCTCGGTGGGTGCCTTTCTGGTTGCCGCGACCGGCGCGGGCTTGTTCGGCTCGCTCGAGGATGCCGCCAGGACCGTGCAGGTTCGCGAAGTGGTGCTGCCTAACGAAGAGCGCCGGCAGCGGTATTCCGAGTGGTTCGAGCTGTATCTCAAGCTGTACGAGACGCTGCGTCCCCTTTTCGCTGAGCGGCAGAGACTCTTCGACCGGCATCGGCTAGGTGGCGTCGGTCGCTTGGAGAATCTCTAGCGTGACGCTATTCACGTTTCACGCGCCGACACGCGTGCGGTTTGGCGACGGCGCGCGCCATGCGCTGCCCGAGATGGTCGACGTGGGACGGTGGGGGGTGCTGTCCTCGCCGACGGTACTGGCTCGCTCGGGCATTAGCGAGGCGCTCGACGCGTGCAGGAGGCGAGGGATCCAGATTGTTGACCTCGGGACGGTCAGCCCTAACCCCCGCCTCGGCGAGGTAGAGCGCGCGGTCGAGATCGCTCGTGGGGCCGACGTGGTTGGTGTGATCGCGGCGGGCGGTGGAAGCGTAATGGATGCGGCTAAGCTGCTCCGGGTGGCTCTGCAACACGGGGCATCCGCGCGAGAGACCCTGGACAACCTGGCCGAGGTCGTGGCCCGACCGCTCCGGGCGCGGGTGCCGTTGCTGGCCGTGCCAACCACGGCGGGCACCGGGGCCGAGGTGAGTCGCGGGGCCATCATCACTGACGAGTCCACCGGCGCGAAGCGACCCGTACGGGGGGAGGCGCTGGTGCCGGACGTCGCGATTGTGGACCCTGAGCTTACGCTTTCGCTCTCACGGCGTCGGACGGCGGAGACGGGATTTGATATCATCGCGCACGCCGTCGAGACGTTCCTCAGCCGGGCCGCGACTCCTATCACCGACATTCTGGCGCTCGCCGCGCTGCAAGAAGTTCCGGGTGCCCTCCTCAGGGCGGTCGCGGACGCTGCAGACATCGCGGCCAGGCGCGTCCTCTCGCTGCACGCGTGGTTGATGGGCTACAACCTCGCACATGCGAGTACGTGCCTACCGCACCGCATGCAGTACCCGATCGGCGCGGCGACGGATACGAGCCACCAGATCGGATTGGCGGCCGTCTACCCGGCGTGGTTGCGGCACGTGGCCGCGGTCGCGCGTGAGCGCGCCGTCGTGGTTTCCGGATCCATCGCTGGGGCCCTTCGACCTGATGGAGCCGAGGCGCCGCTGGCCGTGCAGGATGCCGTGGCGCGCTATCTCGAGCGCCTCGGCATGCGCGTGGGTCTGGTGGACCTCGGATTGACCGAGACCGATGTCGAGGCACTAACCAGCGCGGTATCCGGACGCGTGGACCTCGATCCGCTTCAGCCGGACCGTGCCATGATTGCCGCGATCTACG
>CAYGCN010000226.1:0-1535 GCA_964348385.1 uncultured Gemmatimonadaceae bacterium | reverse complement strand
CTGCGGGGACGAGGAGATGAAGGTCGTGCTGGATGGCAGGCGCCTGCGAAGAATCACCAAACGCATGGATCCGAGCCAGGCCGATGGAGAGTTTACCGGCGTGCTGCTTGCGCGACATTCTCTGCTGAGCGCGCTGCGGTCCCGGGCGGCGGAGCTGCTTCGCGACGACGGCGGAGATAGACTGTTCTTCGAGGCGACTCTGCAGAGTCTCATTGACGACGGCATCGGCGCAGTGGGTTGGGTGGACGTCACAGGCGTCCGCTGGCGGGAGATCGACTACCCCGAGGACCTCGAGATGGCCAGGTCGCTGTTCGAGGCGAGTGGTTAGTGAAAGCAGTGGGAGAATGGGGCCGATGGGTGGGGAAGGGCGGCTTGGCCGCCGCAGACCAGGGGGTCTTCGCCGGGACGAACTTCGTGCTCAACGTCCTGCTGGCACGATGGCTCGCCCCGGAGGCGTATGGCGCGTTCGCCCTAGCCTATACGATTGCGATCCTACCCGCTGCGGTTCATACGGGTGCGTTGGTGGAACCCATGACCGTCTTCGGGTCCGGCCGGTACCGCGAACGCTTCGGGTGGTATCTCGGTATCGTTCTCCGCGGGCATTGGTGGGGTAGCACGGGCCTCGCCTTAGCCTTGGCCGCTGTCGCCGGCGTCGTGGGCGTCGTTGGGGGCGCCGTGCTGGCGCCGCCATTGTTCGCTCTCGCCCTCATGGAGCCGATGGTTCTCTTGCTGTACCTGACGCGGCGTGCCGTCTACGTGCCGTCCAAACCAGAGTGGGCGGTTGTCGGTGGCATTGGTTACGCGCTGCTGGTGCTCACGGGGGCCTCAGTTTTGAGAGAGTTGGGCGTGCTGTCTGCGGCATCCGCGATTCTGACGATTGGGGTGGCCTCCGGGTTGGTGGGGGCTGGGTTCCTCACGCCTCTGCGCCCGGAAGGCTCCCCCGACCGGGGAACCGCGGCGAGGCTCCTCGCCGAATCGTGGGCTTACGGACGGTGGGCGGTGGGTGTGCACGTGCTGATGTGGGTGACGAACCATCTGTTCTTGATCCTCGTAGGGGCCTTCGGAACGCTGGAAGATGTCGGGGCCCTCCGGGCGATGATGAATGTGTATCTGCCCTTCCAGCATTTCATGATCGCGATGGCGGCCGTGCTGCTTCCAACGCTTTCCCGCGCGTTTTGGAACGCGGGTGGGATAGGCGTACGTGCATTCGCCGTGCGTGCGGCCGGGTTCCTCGTCCCCCTTAGCCTGGCGTACGTGGCTGTGGTCGTCGTCTGGGGTGAACGGATGATCGAGTTGCTCTACGCGGGCCAGTACTCTGGCGTCGTGGAGCTGCTATGGTTCGCCGCCCCGTTGCCGCTTCTCTGGACAGTGCTCTCACTGGTCGGGAACGGCCTCCGGGCAATCGAGCGGCCGGACGCCGTGTTCAGGGGGTACCTGATTTCGGCGGTCGGGGTGATTGTCTTCGGAATCCCTCTGATTCTCTGGTGGGGTGCCGAGGGGGCGCTGGTATCGCTCTCCGGGTGCCTCGGCATAGC
>CAYGCN010000225.1:0-3761 GCA_964348385.1 uncultured Gemmatimonadaceae bacterium | reverse complement strand
ACCGCACGGTCATCCCCCTGCCCTGTTCCTCACGCCGCATTTCGACTTCCACTTCTACACCGTCGATCCCGCCCGCGTCAGGACCATCGACTGCGCCGACCGGAGGAAGCCCACTGTGGTCCCAGCGGCGTACACCCTGCCGGATCTGGACATCCCCGGTCTTGGCCAACTCGTGGGGCTGTGCGTGCCAACGATGGGCATGCACGCGATGCCGGCAGCGGAGCTGGACAAGACGACGCCCTTCGGCGCGTCGATGATCGTGGGGTATTACGGGCAGGATCTCATCTTCCTGGAGCCCATGATCGCCCGGGCGAAGCTCCTCGAGGCTCAGAGCTTCACCATGGACGTCCCGGCGGTGCAGAGCCCCGGGGCCAAGGTGCGGTGGCCGAAGGGCTTCGAGGCGAGGTACGATGCGGGATCGCGCGCCTACCAGTTCGTGTTCTCGGTACCAGCCACAGACTGACGTCCGCCAACGAAACGCGCACGCTGGCCCTCCGCTGGCCGGCGGGCGCAGTTCGACTTCAAGGGTGACGGCACCGACGCACCGACGACCTTGTGACTGGTCGTGGAGCGCGTGTGACGGTTAGGCGGTTGAGCGGTTGGATGCGCTGCGAGCTGCCCTGCCCTTCCGGGGTGCAGGCATTGGCGTATAGATCAGGGTCAGTCGGCGAACGGGTGTGTGGCACGAGATGACCCTTGACGAGCGAACCGCCTAACTGCCCAACCGCCTAACCGCATACGCTCGGCGCCGGAGCCGGAAGTGCATCAACGCTCGCCGGCGGGGTGGCGCCCAGGCTCCTTCCAACCCGAGCCTCCTACCGCTCAACCGCCTACGTGCCTCTCCCCAAACCACCGCTCGAGCCGCTCCGCCTCGAACCGGCGCTTCGCCACCGCATGCTCTACCGACGGCTCGATCACGCTGACGCGCGGCTCCGGCGTGGCAAAGAACTCACCGTGGACAAGTGTCGCCTTGTTCCTACCCATCTCCAGGAAGCAGTAGCCTCGTCCGTCGAACGACGGGGGAGAGGGTTCCCCACGCACGTCTGCCGCGATCGCCGCCGCCACACGCTGACCTTCCAGCTCGGCCATAACCCCAGCCTTGGGAAGCCCGAGGCCGTTGGCCAGCGTGATCTGCGTGACGTCACCCAGCGCGAACACGTTGTGGTAGGGGGTCTCGAGGGTCGCGGGGTCGACAGTGATCCACTCCCCATCCCCAGTGAGGCCGCTCTGTTTGACCACGTCTGGCACCCGGTGTGGCGGCACGCCAATCAGGAGATCAGTCTCGAGATGGCCGTCCTCAAACACTACCCGTCCCGGCTCCACCCGCTTGACCTTGCGCCGCACCTGGAACCCTATCCCGCGCGCCGTGAGCTGCTCGGCGAGCCACGCCGAGCCTTCCGTGCCCGCGTTGGGCAGAAGTATTGGCTGGAGTGTGGCCACCGTGAGCGTGGCCTTATCGCGCAGCCCGCGATCCCGCAGGTGATCGTCCAACAGCATGGCGCACTCGAAGGGCGCTGGCGGACAGGTGTACGGCACCCCGGCGATCACGATCGCGATGTGCCCGCCACGGAACTGCGCAAGGACCTTCGCGACTCCCGGCACGGCCCGCTCGTCCCACACGTTGTGCGCGTGCTCGGCAAGGCCGGGAACCAGATCGGGCCGGGGCTCAGCACCGAGGGCCACGACCACGTACTCCGCTTCGAGTGTCTCCCCGTCGATCGTGACCCGGCGATTCTCGGGATCGATCAACACGACCCGGCGCTGGAGGAATTCGATGCCTCGGTGGCGCAGGCGTTCGCGAGGACGCGATCCCTCCTCATAGCTCCCGATCCCGACCAACGCCCAAAGCTTGCGGAGTCCCATGGCGAACCGCTCGCGGGAATCCACGAGCACGATCTCGTGCTCATCGCCGAGGTGGCGCTTGAGCTCGGTCGCCACCGTGATCCCGCCGAACCCACCACCCAAGATGAGGGTTCGCGTCATGTCATCTCCCTCCCAAGGCGCATTCGTTCTTGCCAACCTCCAACTCATCCGCCTCACACTCGTCAGCAGATCGCAGCCCCACGTTTACGGCCTTGATCCTTCGGTATGTGGCCGGGAAGGCCGCCGTTCGGCTCTCGACCCATCGGGTGAACACATCCCGGTCGGAAAACCGCATCGCTTCGTTCGTCTCCACGATGTGCGCGAACCGTTCGCCCACTGCTCGGCCCAGGTGGCGCTCGGCATCCGACCCGTAATGGGCGGGCGCAACCAGCAGGTCGGCGGGCCAGTCCTGTTTCGCCCGCTGCAGGCTACCCCACAGTTGAGCGGTCCATTCGCTGACCTTCCCGGCGAGGTCCGGCCGCCCAACCGAATCGACGAAGATGAAGTCCCCCGTCAATGCCAGGAGGTCGTCGATCACGTACGTCACGCTCCCCTCGGTGTGGCCCGGTGTATGCCGGACGTGCACGCTTGCGCGTCCAAACTCGATCGAGCCACCGTCGTGGAGCGGCTCGAATCGGAGTCTGCCCGGCGTCCCATCGTACGGATACACCGCGTCGGCCGGATGGAGGTAGTAAGGCACACCCAACGCTCCGGCGATGCCGGACGCCCCGCTGATGTAGTCGGCGTGTGCGTGCGTGTCTGCCACACCCACGACCTCGGCGTCAGCCTCCGCCGCGGCCCTCAAGTAGGCGTCCGGATCCCTCGGCGGATCGACGACCAGTGCCTCATCGTCGCTCACGAGCAGATAGCCCAAGGCACCTTTGCCGACGCGATCGAATTGGATCACGCGATCCACCGACGGCGGCGGCGGTAACTCTCGAGGGAGCACGAGCCTCATCCACGCGCTCATCCCGCCCGCGAGCGAGGTGGCGCGACACCCCAGGCGATTCAGGTGGAGCGCCAGGACTTGGCTGTCGTTTCCGTGTCCACACACGACCGTCACCGGGAGGCGGGGATCGATGTCCGTCCCCGCTACACTCGCGACCTCGATGAGCCGTGACCCGACGATGTTGTGGAACCGACCGTCGGGCCCGAGATCGATACGGCCCGCCTCGACCCGGGCGGGCGCGCGGACGTCAACGAGTTGGATGGGCTCGCCCGCTTCGAGCGCCTGGGCGAGCTCGTACGCGGAGACTTCGGACACAAACGGAATGCCGGTCATCGATCCCCTTGCCGCAGAACAGTCGGGTCGTCTCCGCGAACAATCAACCGAGGTACCCGGGATCGGCAAGGCCGGCGTGAGAAGGACCGGCTCCCTACACAGGCTCCCCCGCCGGGCCCGTCACTGAGCCGGCCTGGCGTTTTCGAGAGACCGCAATCCAGGCGCCCACGTAAGCCACCATCGCGATCAGGTAGAGCGCCTTGATGCCGGTAGCCATAGAGGAGTATTCCATCAGTCCGCCGATCACCGCGCCCATCACATTGAACGCCAGCGCGCGGGTGGCGTTCGCGCGGGTGCTGAAGATCGTGGCGAAGATGATCGCGGCGAAGAACACCGGCAGCGCGACGATGGTGCCGCCCACGATCCACTTGCCCACCGGTCCGAGCCACAGCAGCGACCGTATGGGCACGGCATACGCGAGCAGGAGCGAGACGACGAGCGCTACGAACAGGGGATGGAGTTTCCCGGGCGGCCAACGAAGGACGAGGGCGTTGGCCAGCAGGATCACCACCAGAATCGAGGAAAACACGAGCAGGTTCACGACCCACGTGGACCCGAACAGGAGCGACATCTCTGTCACGCTCTTCGTCTCCACGAGCAGGAAGCCGACGCCCAT
>CAYGCN010000224.1:3432-3763 GCA_964348385.1 uncultured Gemmatimonadaceae bacterium | reverse complement strand
GGCTACGGCAAGACGTTCTACAAGATGGACGACCGCAGGCACGGTGAGGCCGACCTGGGCGACGTCGTCGCGAGTAAGCAGATGCTGGTGGAGACGGGGTATGTCGACCCCGACCGCATCGGGATCATCGGCGGGAGCTACGGCGGCTACATGGTGCTGGCGGCGCTCACGCTGCAGCCGGACGAGTTCGCCGTCGGGGTGGACCTCTTCGGGATCTCGAACTGGCTGAGGACCCTGAACAGCATTCCGCCGTGGTGGGAGTCGTTCAAGGAGGCGTTGTACGACGAGATGGGCGACCCGGCCACCGACGGCGAGCGCCACCGCGCCATCT
>CAYGCN010000224.1:0-3422 GCA_964348385.1 uncultured Gemmatimonadaceae bacterium | reverse complement strand
CGGGCACCGCTCATGGTGCTGCAGGGCGCCAACGATCCGCGCGTGCTCCAGGTCGAGTCCGACGAGATCGTCGCGGCGGCGCGAGCCAACGGCGTCCCCGTGGAGTACATCGTGTTCGGCGACGAGGGGCACGGGTTCGTGAAGAAGGAGAACGAGATCGAGGGGTACGGCGCGGTGCTCAGGTTCCTCGATCAGTATCTGCGGGGGCCGGAGGCGCCGCAGTAGGATCGGCGCCGGAGCGGGAGACTGGTGTCGGGTGTCCGGGTCTGGGGAGGGAGCGCAGCAACCCCGGGCGCCGGTGGAGAGCCCTCGCGGCCGCGTCCCATGGGGGGCGCCACCCGACGGCCGCTCTCCGGCTGCAGGG
This sequence comes from uncultured Gemmatimonadaceae bacterium, assembly GCA_964348385.1. GTDB lineage: Bacteria > Gemmatimonadota > Gemmatimonadetes > Gemmatimonadales > GWC2-71-9 > JAOTVV01. The sequence goes on along the minus strand of CAYGCN010000224.1, from coordinate 3,058 downwards.
ATCTGCAGCGTGCGCTGGTGCGCCGCGACCGCACGCACCATTGCGCGAGGTCGACCCGGTCCGGCACATTATTGGAAGCTGCCACACGTCTCACCAGGAGGTCCCCATGTCCAGGCACGCGGTCGCCGAGTTCCTGCGACGAGTGGCGGTCGACAAGCAGCTGCGGGAAGACCTGGTTCGGCTGGCCGGTCGACACGGGCTTCACTTCACGGCCGAGGAGCTGGCCAGCGTGGACCTCCAGAGCGTCTACCGTGGAATGAGCGACGCCGAATCCACGCTGCGCGCGGCGCTGAACGGGCTGGAAGACGACTCCTCCGACCCCGGCTTCGGGATCATCGAGGTGCCCGGCTAGGCGGAAATTCCCTCAGCGCCCCCCACCAAGACCGCGTTCACCACCGCGGCCGCGATAGGAGTTTCAATCCACCCCTCACAAGTATGCATGGCGGTTTTGGGGCTGCCCAGCCGCGCCTCGGAGGGGCTTGCAGTCACCTGATGAGGTGGGGCATGACCTAGCAATTGACGGTGAGCAGCATAAAAGGGGATGATTTCATGGCCATCACAATTACTAAATGCGAATACCGTACGAGCGGGGCCGGTACTGACCTCATTACCATCGAAGCCGATGTCTCATCGGACTGCACCGATGTTCAAATCCGGATTACGCCCTCCAACTCCCCCCTTCCCCCCATCTTTCATCCCAGCAATGGAAAGGTCACCATCTCAGACTTGAATGTTGGTACAGGGATGATTCAGCCCAACACTCAAATCTGTGTCCGATGCGTTGTGCGCGAGGGCGAGGCCTGGGTGGTGGCTGAAGAAAAGTGTTGTACCCCGACCCAGGTGACAGACGGCGGAGGCTGGTGAGGGCGACAATCGCAGCCGCTTGGAACCGCGCCGATGTCACAATTCGTGGGTAACGTGATCCCAGAAGACGGCGAGTCTACCAGCGCCGTATCGCTCGAACAGTGTCGATCCCTTCGGGTAGAATTCAACGACCGGCGGAGACAGGTCGCTGGGGCGATCGACCGTGCGATCTCCTATCTCAAATCCAAGCGAGACCGGCGTGGGTGGTGGCAGGATTTCGATACATTGGCTGGAGCCAGTGATGAATGGGCGACAGCGTTCGTCGCTGCCGCACTCGCCGAAAGCCGTCGCGAAAGGGCTGTCGCCGCTGCGCGGGAGTCGTGGGCACTGCTTCGCAGGCGCCGCTGGTGGTCGGCGGGATGGGGATACAATGCTGCCGTACCAGCGGACGCCGACTCCACTCTCTGGGTGCTGCAGCTCGCCCATCGGCTTGGCGTCTCCTACTCAATGAGGATCCACCGCGCGCACCTCTTTCTCTCCAAGCACCAGCGTGGCGACGGTGGAATTGCTACATATGCTGATGCCGGGCCGATCAGGCACTATACGCGATTGGCGATCCCCGCCGGCATATCGTTCCGGGGGTGGTGTGGATCTCACCCGTGTGTGACGGCGCTCGCCGCCACACTCCCCAGATTCAATGCCCGCGATCATGCGCTCTCCTTCCTCCGACATATACAATTGCCGGATGGATCGTGGCCCACCTACTGGGGGTGCGATCGAGAATACACCACGGCACTCGCGGTGGAGGTGCTGGCTCGGAGCGCCGATTCGACCGATGCCGGCCGTGTCCGGCGAGCAGTGGAGTGGGCGCGCGCTCGTCTCATTAGCCGTAGCGCGGGCTCTTCGAGGGGGACCTCCGCCTTTGCCACCGCGTGCGGTGTTCGCGTTCTTCTGTGCGCCAGGGACTTCCAGGAAGTTGCAGAATCGCTGGTGGCTGCGCTTTCCGCACTTCTCACCCGTCAACAACCGGATGGCTCCTGGCCCGCCTCCGCTGTGCTTCGCATCCCGCCGCCCAACGTGACGGACCCGGAGTCGTACTCCGGCTGGGTCCTGGATGTCTGAGACATGGGGAGATGGTCAGGCACGTTTTCGCATGCTGCTATGGGACACACTCCTGAAGGCCGGCCTGGTAGCGGACTCAGAGTGCTACCGAGTCGGTCGTACGATAGTGTCCGAGTGGGGCCTGGCCGAGCTTGAAGAGCTTCGTGCATGGCTCGGGGTCAGGACGTGTCGTCGTGCCTTTGCGGCGTTCCCTTCTCCTCTTCCTGACTCCCACCAGGTGCGAATCCTCGGCTATGGACGCTTGTTGACCGAGTTTGCAATTGCCCCGGTGAGTCTATCTCTCAGGGCTCGGGAGGAGATTGCGCGACTTGGTTCCTTGGCCAATTTTATGATCGCGATCTACGACAAGTATGTGGATCTGCTCGCTGACGACGGCGCGGTCTTACCTCGGAGGGCATTACTCGACGCTGTTCGGGATCGCAAGAGCGTACGATTGATGTGGTTACGGGTCCTTGGCTCTCCCGGCCCTCGGCTGATGATCCGGCTCTTGACGCTATACAGACGCCGGGCGAAAAGGTTGGTGCTTCGCGCCGCAATGCGGCCATCGGTGGCGGGCGTTATGCGACGTGCGATCATGACAATGTACGATGCGGAATCGGACACTCGCGGAAAGCCCGGACAGACTCCGACTCAAAGGACGCTACGGCGAAAGTCTGCCCTGCCCTTCGTAGTTATGGGACTGCCCGCATGGGTAGCGACCGACCAGTCCCTCTCGGCCCGTTACCGCTGGCACCTTCGCTGGCTATACCGCCTGGGCGAGTTCCTTGGTTGGATCGATGATGCCGTGGATCTGGAAGAGGATCATCACGCAGGGCAGCCGAACCGGGTGAAGCATGTACTTTCCCAGAGGCTTGGTGCAGACGGCGATGACTTCCGTCTCGCACATCGGATTGCGCAGCAGGGGCAGCGAGTCGTCGCCGAGTGGCGGGAGCGTGCAAGGGAGGTGCCGTATTCACATCCGATTGTGCGCGACGCTCTCCCTGTCACAGTGTGCTCCTGGTTCGGCGGCTTGTAGCGGACGGTCCCTCGCCGAGAGGATTCAGAAGCAATAGGAAGCTGCTCAACCGGAATCGAGGTCTCGCGATAGGAGTTTCAATCCACCCCTCACAAGTATGCATGGCGGTTTTGGGGC
>CAYGCN010000223.1:2760-3842 GCA_964348385.1 uncultured Gemmatimonadaceae bacterium | reverse complement strand
AAGAATGCGGAGGCGATCGAGATCCTGCGGAAGGTCGATACGCTGGTGGTCGACAAGACGGGCACCCTCACCCTGGGCAAGCCGAAGCTCGTGACGGTATCGCCTGCGGGCCAGTGGAGTGAGGACGAACTGTTGCGCGTCGCGGGGAGTGTCGAGCGGGGCAGCGAGCACCCCTTGGCCGCGGCGATCGTGCAAGGCGCCGAGGAACGCCAGGTTAGGCTCGACAACGCCACGGACTTCGCATCGCTCACGGGGCGAGGCGTCACGGGCAGGGTGAGCGGGCGAACGGTTGCGCTCGGCAATCGCACACTGCTGGACGACCTCGGGATCGACCCCGGCCCCTTGGCCGCGCGAGCGGAGGACCTGCGCACCAACGGTCAGACGGCGATGTTCGTCACGGTGGACGGGACGCCGGCGGGCATCCTCGGCGTCGCGGACCCGGTGAAGGAGACCACACCCGAAGCCGTCGAGCGTTTGCATGAGGAAGGTCTCCGGATCGTGATGCTCACCGGAGACAGCCGAACCACGGCGACGGCGGTGGCACGCGCTCTCGGCATCGATGACGTGGTTGCGGAGGTGCTGCCCGAGCAGAAGGCGGAGGTGGTCAAGCGGCTGCAGGCCGAGGGCCGTGTGGTGGCCATGGCCGGCGACGGCATCAACGATGCGCCGGCGTTGGCGCAGGCGCACGTGGGCATCGCCATGGGGACGGGGACGGACGTCGCCATGGAGAGTGCGGGTGTCACGCTCGTTCGTGGTGACCTGCGCGGGATCGTGCGGGCGCGCCGACTGAGCGGGGCCACGATGCGCAACATCCGGCAGAACCTGTTCTTTGCGTTTATTTACAACAGTCTTGGCGTCCCCGTGGCGGCGGGGGTGCTGTACCCGTTCTTCGGCATGCTCTTGAGTCCCATGATCGCCGCGGCGGCGATGAGCTTCAGTTCCGTGTCGGTGATCGGCAACGCGCTCCGGCTGCGGACCGTCCGGGTGTGACGCAATGTCGGGGGTGAGGTGGAACGCCTCATTCTTGACTGGTGTGCCGGATCTGTCTTCCGACCCTCTCGCGAAAGGATCCTCGATGTCGA
>CAYGCN010000223.1:0-2750 GCA_964348385.1 uncultured Gemmatimonadaceae bacterium | reverse complement strand
TCTTCGAATCCGCCGCAGGACGCCTGGCCACCGCGCTGGTGGCGTCGATGCTCGCAATCACGACGGGCGGCGTGGCACAGCAACCACCTGATGCGGAACAGGTGACCGCCGTGATCGACGCGTTCCACAGCGCGCTTGCGCGTGGGGACTCGACCACCGCGCTGCAGCAACTTGCCGACGACGTGGTCATTCTCGAGAGCGGCAGGATGGAGGACAAGGCCCACTATCGCTCGGGTCATTTGAGCGGTGACATGCGGTTCGCGCAGGCCGTTACGCGGGAGCGCGGCACCATCACGGTCGAGGTCGTCGGCGACGTGGCCTGGGCGCACTCGACCAGTACGGCCGTTGGAACGCTGGGGGATCGGTCCCTGGACCTCCAGGGTGCCGAACTCATGGTGCTGGCTCGCGTCGAGGGTACGTGGAAGATCAAGGCGATCCACTGGTCGTCCCGCCAGCGCCGATGATCGCGACCTGCGTGAGCTGGCGGCTCACGGTGGTCGCGTGGCCCTCACGGCGCAGGTCGTGGTTCAGTCGTGAGGCAGGGGCAGTGCTACGAGCACTGCCGTGACGGCGAGTACGCCGGCGGCGAGGAGTAGTTCGGCACTTCCCGCTCGCATCAGCGTGTGCGCCGCGTCGGGTTCGGGCAGCCGCGGTCGGAGTCTTCGCCAGTTGTATGCGCCCAGGCCGGCGACCGTCCCGAACAGCAGCAGCTTCACCATCAGGGTGCGACCGTAGACGTCACGCCACAGATCGGTGATCCCGCCGAGATGCATGAAGGCGGTGAGTGCGCCGCTCACGACGAGCATGCCCACCGCTCCCAGCGCGAGTGGTGAGAACGCGCGCACCGCCGCCGAGAGCGCGCTTCCACTCTCGGACCGGAGCAACAGCACAATCGTGAACAGCGTACCGAGCCACAGACTCGCGCCGGCCACGTGCGCGACCTGGATGCTCACGCTCACCACCGACGCGCCTCCCTGGCTCACCGCGTGCCCGGTCAGGGGGGCCGTGATGATGACGGCGGCTGCTGCCACCGCCGCCAGGGCCGTCCGGGCACGCGGGCGCCAACTCGCCCCAGCGAGAAGCGCTCCCGCCAGCACGACTGCGGCGAGCTGCCAGCGCCATCCGGTTCCCCACGTGGTCTCGAGCGCGATGATGCGCACGTGGTCCAGCGTGACCGCGTCGTCGATCCCGAATACCGAGAATGCCTGGGCGTAGAGGCGCCAGAAGGTCACCGCCCCGAGGACGGCGACCGCCGCAATCGACCACCGGTGTAGAGCGCGGTCCACGCGGTCTCCAGCCTGGCCGGAGTGTGCGCGCCACGCGCTGCGAACGGCGACACGAAAACCGGCTGCGCCGCCGACCGTTACGATCGACAGGTATCCCACCCAACGTCCAGCCGCCGAATACACGGCGGCCAGTCTCTCAGGATCCATCCGTCCGTGTCGTGCGCGCCGGGATCGTCAGTCGCGATCCGGCGAAGCGGGAGCGACGTGGAACAGGTAGCTGCCTCGCACGGCATGCCCGTCGTTCCCGGCCGCGCGCCAGCTGACCCGATGCTCCCCGGGTAGCAACTCACCCAGCACCTGGGCCTTGATCGAGTTCGGGTCGTCAGTTCCCTCGACGTCACCCATCTCGATGTCGCCCTGGGCGCCCTCGAGCCGGATCGCCGCGAGCGACCGTTCCGGCGTCTCGCTGAACCACAGACGGACGGTGTCAGGTGCCGCTGAGAGGACTTGGTCCGCCGCCGGGAAGCTTGCCGTCAGCCGGAGATGTGCTGTGGTCATCGCGGCGGTGAGAGCGACGAGCGGAAGGATGGCGGTCGCCACGTTCCGCTTCAGGGCGCGACGCATGCGTTGCATGTTGTGGCGGCCTTTCCCTCAGACAGGAACTGAATGGACTTGGCGCCAGCGAAGCCGACGCGAAGGGAAGGTATCGCCACTGCGCTGTTCCTGACAACCGCCGTCGGCTACCGCGTACGCGCTACCAGCCTGCCCCCCCACGGACAGAACTGCTTCACCGTATTCACCCAGTAGTCGAGATCGGCTTCGACCATGCTCGGCCGGCCGTCGCACAGCTCGATACTGAAGTCGACGACCTGGACCGTCGCCGGAACCAGGTGCCAGCTCCAGGGCTGGTTGAACCCACCATTGCCATGTGCCAGCCTGCCGATCACGATGCCCACGCCGCCGTCGTCCCGCATGCGGCGCTCCGCCTCGGCAATGACGGCGGCATCGGTGACCGACACGTTGAACACTTCACCCGCGACATCGACTGTGAACACCGCGTCGTCCGCAGGCGCCGCGGCGTCGGTGCACGCACCGAGCGCGAGCAGCAGCGCCATTCCCAGCAAGCGCGAGTGTTTCATCGGGCTCCCCTCCTATGTGGCTCGATCGTTGGTGTCCGGTCGTCACGTGGCCGTGCAGCCAACGTCGACGCCCAGACGACTATCCATTCTGAATACCCATTGAGCCGAGGCGGCGTCACGGGCCCGGAGAACAGGCGGCCCGCGTGGGGAGGCGTCGATCTGCGCCGAAGGGGAGCCGCGGCCGGCCGGCGGTAGGACAATGCGACGCGCCCTACCGCCGAAGAGCCGTACCGCCGTCCGTCACATCTGTTCTATGTCCAAGACCACCGGATTGCCGAGCCCCAGGCGCGCGAGCGGTCGGAGCTGCGTGGCCGCATCTCCGACCACCACGTAGATCATCCGGTCGGGATCGATGTACCGCTGGGCGAGCTGCTTGTGCTGGTCC
>CAYGCN010000222.1:0-3876 GCA_964348385.1 uncultured Gemmatimonadaceae bacterium | reverse complement strand
CCGGCAAAGCATCGAGCTCGGCGAGGTTCTGCTCGGTGACCACGGTCGAGAGCGAAGTGGTGAACCCCAGATCGGCGAGCAGCGTGGCGCCGTCGATCGCCTTGGCGAATGTCCCCGGCCCGCGAATGCGATCGTTGGTTTCGGCACGCGCGCCGTCCACGGAGATCTGCAGGCGGACAGAGCCACGATCGAGGCACTCCAGCCGAGTGGTCACCGCCGAACGGAACACCGTGGCATTGGTGAGCACGATGACCTCGAGGCCGAGGCCGTCGGTGGCGCGGCGCACCAGGTCAAACGTGTCCTTGCGCACGAACGGTTCGCCGCCCGTGAGGTACAGCCGTTCCAGGCCGAGCGCCGCAGCGCGTGTGACGAGCGCCTCGAGGCGCTCGAACGGCAACCCTGGCTCCTTGCCCGGTCCCGATGACACCAGGCAGTGGTTGCACGTCAGGTTGCAGGCGTTGTTGATCTGGATCCACAGCTCTCGGAGGCCGTCGGGGTGCGTGAGCGCGGCGCGTCCGGGGTAGTCGGGTGCCTCCTGCGGGGTCGGAAACAGCATCCGTGCCCGAGCGAGCGCGGCGAGGAAGTCATGGACGTGGAGCCACGCCTTTCCGGGTTCGAGGCCGTGGCGGTTTGCGTAGCGCGTCGCCAGCCGGCTCATCGTGATACCGGGGTTGCGGCGGATGCCGTCGAGGATCTCCCGGCCCCGGGCGTCGACCGCGATCCAGTTGGGGGCCGCGGAATCCACGGCGTAGGACACGTCGCTCTGGTGGAAGACGTGAAGATCGGGGAGATGCAGCGGTGTCCCGGCGTCTAGCTCGTTCATGAATACCGTCATGAGTCCAGTGCGGATCTTGTTGTTGGGTCGGGCGTGCACGCGACGTCAGTCTACCAACAACACGAGGGAGCTTTGGGTTCCGCCACACGCACCGTCGGTCGTGACGTGCGCCCTGAAGGGAAGGTACCGTGATGCGCCTGGGCGTGACGCTACGGACCGGACGCGCCGGACCGCCGCCGATACCGCATCGTCGACCACGCGAGCACGCCGAGGACGAGCACGGCGATGATCATCCCGAGATACGGGGAGCGACGGTACACGGCCAGGAGTCCGGTTCCGGACACCGTAAACACGATCGCCCCGGGCAGGATCCCGGCGGCCGTCGTCCACAGGAAGGTCCAGCGCCGAACCGGGGTGAGTCCGGCAGCCCAATTCAGGGCGGTGAACGCGACCAGCGGGATGAACCGCAGAGTCAACAGTCCCGGCCATCCCGCCGACAGCGCCATCCGGTCCGCCTTCGCGAGCGTTTGGCTAGAGAGTATTCGCCCAGCAAGTGGGCGACCGAAGCGACGCGCCAGCTCGAAGCTGATGAGCGCGCCGACGACGGCACCGCCCCACGTGATGGCAGTGCCAACCCGCGCGCCGAACACCATGCCGTTCAGCATCGCCGGAATCTCGGCGGGGATCGGGAGGATGGCCACCACGATCATGAACAGGGGAGCGAGCACGTAGACCCACCCCTCCGACTGTTCGATGAACTGGACCACGGAATCGAGCATGGATGACCTGCGATATCTGCGGCCCGGGGCCCGATGTCAAGCGTGAGACATCGGACCCCGGGGTGGTCAACTTCGGCGTCGCTAGCGGCCGAGCCAGTAGTTGACCTTCACGAGGAAGGTGTTGGTGGCGTCCTGTTGAAAGATGTCCTTGAGTCCCTGCCCGAACGCGAAGTCCGGGTTGGTGCTGGTGCCGAAACGCCCGTGCTGCCACACCAGGAACAGCGTGGAGCCAAGCATGTACTCCCACCGCAGCACCAGATTGGACCGGAACGACAGGACGGTAAAGTCCGGATTGCCGAGATCGATCTCCGACACGCCGTCGCGATCCAGGTCGATCGAGATCTCACCGCCGTTGTCGATCAGGCGGTCCGAGCCGAAGTCGTCAAAGCGATCGGCGAAGGTGTCACCGCGCGGGTCGGCCACTTGTCGGAACCCACGGTAGTCGCCGGTGGCCACGAATGGCTGGGCCCAGAGCTGCAGCGACAGGGTGGGGGTGAAGGTGACGTTCCCGCGCACGGTCATCGATCCGACCGTTTGGCGCAGCTCACCGAAGATGTAGCGCCGCTCGCCCAGCGCGTCCTCCTGGGTCAGGTACTGCCAGGAATCGAACTGGGTGAAGACCCCGGGTGCAAACATGAAGTCCATGTTGGAGGCTGCGCGCCACGAGATGCGAGGACTGAGGTTGTAGCCCCACGAGTCGCTGGCGGGCTGGATGAAGGCGAACGAGTGGAGCCCCACGCTCAGCGCCTTGCGATTGTCACTGTAGAAGCCGCCCCAGAGGTTCATGGTGTATGGCGCTCGCATGGCCGGGCCGCCGCGTAGCGCGCCGAGCGAGAGTGCCTCCAGGTTCTGACTCACCCCGATATTGCCGCCCCAGTAGTTGAGAAATTGGAAGTTGGCGTTCACGTTGCCGCCGATTGCCCGCCGCTCCCACCCGTAGCTCCACACGGAGTGCTGGTTGAAGTTGAGCCCGAACCGGCGGAACACCTTGCCGGGATTGTTCCAGCGGAGCCCCACCCACGCGAACTGGATGGTGCGGTCGGCGTCGCGCATGAAGCCGGCGTCGTTCACCTCGAACCCGGGCGACCGGGTGTCGAACCCTGTGGCGAAGAGCATGGTCCCCTTGTTCTTGCTCACGATGAACTGGCTGGCGAATCCCTGGAGCGAGGTCCGAGTGGGATCGTAGGTCACGTGATCATTGTCCGGGCGTTGGTAATAGCGGGCCGACGACAGCTGCGTGAGGTCGATTGCCTCGGCGGAGCCCTGGACCGTGCTCCCCACCAGCCAGCCGCTCACTTCATAGGTGTCGTCGTGGAAGCGGTGTGACCAATCGATCCCTCCCGCGTAGGCCGAGCTGCGGAGCCAGTCGAGGTTGTCCGGCAGCGAGCGCGTCACGCCGGTGGCGAACACGCCGACCTTGCTGAGCCCGCTGCGGAAGTCGCGCGCGAGCCGCCCCACGAAGTAACCGGTGCGGGGCTCCACGATGTCCGCGAACTCCTCGCCCGTGCCCGAGATGACCTTCGACTCCTCCGCGGCCGTGAGGGCGCCCATGAGGCCAACCGTCCATCCGGATGCCGTCTTCCCGGACAGCTTGGCGGCACCGCGAATGGTTGTCTGATCGACCGCGTCAGCGAATCCGCCACGTGCGTCTGCCTCCCCTTGCGGGGTCCGGCCGACCCGTCGGGTGTAGAACAGCTGCTCGTTGGCATTGTCGCCGTCGCCCAGCAGGATCGGGAACCGGAACACGTCGAGCCCCTCGTTGAAGAAGGGACGCCGCTCCGAGAAGAACGTCTCGAACGCCGAGAGGTTGACGACGGCGGGGTCTGCCTCCACCTGGCCGAAGTCCGGGTTGATGGTGGCAGACAGGGTGAGGTTGGACGTCACGCCGACCCTCACGTCAGCCCCCATGCGCCCTGAGCGAGCGAGCCCGGTTTGGAACGGATTTCCCTCCTCGCCATTGGTGTGATGGCTGCTGGCGGAGAGGTACGGCATCACCTCGATCCGGCGCGGCGGGCGGATGTCTTCGATGCCCACCAGGTCGCCGAACCGCGACACGATGCCCTGCTGGTCCTTGGGCATGAGGCGCCAGTGCGTTTCCTCGTTGAGGCGGTTCACGAGCCGCACGACCTGGAACCCGAACTCGTGCCGCTCGGCCGCGGCAAACCGCAGCTGACTGAACGGGATGCGGAATTCGGCCGTCCAGCCCTCGTCATCGACCGACGTCCCGACGTCCCACACGGCGTCCCACGACTCGTCGTCGTTGTTGTCGTCGAACAGATACATGTCCCGCTTGACACCGGCGGGGTTCACGGCGAAGACGAA
>CAYGCN010000221.1:0-3967 GCA_964348385.1 uncultured Gemmatimonadaceae bacterium | reverse complement strand
GTCACCGAGTTCCGCAGCGCAGGCGTCGCACATCGCCACGTCGGGTGAGACGGGCTGCCGCCGGTCCGGTTGATCAATGGACGTGATGATGCGAAACGCATCGTGCCGGCCCGGCTCAGCAACCCGAACGTCGAGCCGGTCGATCTTAGCCAGCGGTGGCGCCTCGGCATCGATGGCGCCGACGAACGCGTCGAGCTGCTCGCCCGTTCCCTCCACGGCGATTCGTACCTCGCCGGCTTCGTTGCGCACCCAGCCGACGAGCCCGTGCCGTGTCGCCAGGCGGTGAATGAACGGGCGGAATCCCACGCCCTGGACGACGCCGGTCACGGTGATCTCGAGCGCAGCCCGCTCCGGTGACCGCGTCGTCACCGGGCGCGTGCGTCGCGAACCTGGCTTCTCAGGAACGCGTACCAGTCCTCCAGGCCTGCTCTGGAACGGGCCGAGGTGCGGAAGAAGGTCAGTGCGCCGTGCACATCTCTCGCGATCGCCTCCGCTCGCTCGATGTCGAACGGGACGTACGGCAGCAGGTCGATCTTGGTGAACACGGCGTAGCGCGACTGCTGGAACATCTTCGGGTATTTCGCCGGCTTGTCCTCGCCCTCGGTCACCGAAAACAGCACGATCTTCGCCGTCTCGCCGAGATCCCAGCTGGCGGGGCACACGAGGTTACCGACGTTTTCGATAAAGAGCAGGTCGGTGGCGGTGAGATCGATCGCCTCGAGCGCCGTCTGCACCTGGCGGGCGTCCAGATGGCATGCCCCACCCGTCACGACGGCCTGGACCAGGTGGTCGGTGTGAGCCGCGAGGCGATCGGCATCGTGCTGGGTCTGCACGTCGCCGGTCACGACCGCGATCCGAAGCTCCTGCCCCAGATCCTCGAGCGTCCGCTCCAGCAGCGTCGTCTTCCCCGACCCCGGCGAGGAGACCAGGTTGAAGCACGCGACACGGTGGTCGGCCAGACGGCTACGGACGGTGGCGGCCAACTCGTCGTTGCGGGCCAGGACGCGCTCGCGGATGTCAATCGTCCGGACGGCCATCATCGACCTCCAAATAGCTCACCCGGAGCACGTCTCCGGTCACCCGGGCAATCACCGGTCGCGCCGCCTTGAACGGGGGACTCGTGAGAAGCGTCTCGAGCCAGAACTCGAGGCTCTCGGCCTCGACGCCGGCGGCGTCACCTACCTCCAGGCCGACTTCCACGATGCTCGCAAGCTGGTCGCGCGGCACGTGCCGCTCGGCGATCGCGCAGACCTCGAGCGCCAGGCTCATCTCGTGCATGTACGATCGTCAGGGGGAGGGTTCGACGGGCAGGGCCCGGTGCCCCCATGCCTCCACTCGTTCAATGATACGGGAGACCAGCGAGGCCACGCCATCCCTCACGGTCGTGGCGTGGTTCACGATCGCGTGTCAGCGCTCTGGGATCTGCCCTCCGACGGAGAGTACGTAGGCGACCAGATCCCAAATCTCGTCGTCATCCAACGCCTTCCACGCTGGCATCGGGGTGCCCCGGATTCCCTCACGAATGACGAAATACGCCCGGCGTGGGGTCACCCGGGCGCGCCAGGTCGGGTCGGTGAAGTCGGCTGCCGGTGGGGATAAACTGCGTCGGCGCCCCAATCCGTCCGCCCGCTCACCGTGGCACAGCGCACAATGGTCTTGAAACAGCACTCGCCCCCGCGCCTGGGCCTCCGTGGAGGCGAGTCTCAATTCCGGGATTGTGGTCCTGCGGTATGCCGGGGGCACTCCCGAGCCGTCACAAGCCCAGAGCCCGAGCAGCGCGATCGCTCCTCCGGCGACCAACTGCGCTATCTGTCTTGAGGAGTAGCCCATAGCCCAATCGATCCGCCTCTTCCACGATCGCCTCCACCAGCCGAGGCATTTGCCGCTCGACGGTGTCCGAGCGCGCGACCCGCACGTCCAGCATCTCCGGAACCAGTCCCAGCAGGACGACCCGCTTGGGATACGCGTCGAGCCAACGTAGCGCATCCAGCAACTCCGCCACCCCGACCTGATGGCACGACAGCCGGTTCCGGACCGCTGGGCCCACGTCATCCCCCTCGAGACGCACGAACGAGCCCGGCGGGTCTCCCGTCTGAATCGCATCGACCAGCACCACATCGTCGGTTGCCCGGAACTGCTCCAGCAACGCGAGGCCCAGGGTCCCCCCGTCTACGACCCGGACGTCGTCGGGTGTCTCAAATCGCTGGCGCAGCAACTCCACGGCTGCAACACCGAGGCCGTCGTCGGCGCACAGCACATTGCCCAGGCCCAGGATCAGGAGGGACCGGGGAACGTCGCCGGTGCTCATCCTGCGTGCTCGCCCTCCTCCGCAGCGAGATCCTCCGCCGAAGCGAACCGGTAGCCCGTGAACATCGAATCGATTGTCGCGTTCTTGGCGGACCGCGCCACCACGATCGCGGCGGACACGTGGTGCACCACGAACGCCACCAGCAGCCACATGATCACATGATGCAGCCATCGGGCCGTTTGCGGGCCCCCGAACAGCGGCAGGAGTACCCCGAAGACCTTCATCGGGGAGCCTGCGCCGGCCTGAATCGAGAACATCGCGTACCCACTCAAGGCGGCGGTCAGACACAGTACGTAGACCAGCACGTACGTCAGTCCGGCGAGCGGGTTGTGGCCGACGAATTTGGGCGGGACTGGGCGAAAGAACAGATAGAACTTGAACCACTCCCACGCGAGCTTCCAGCGGCCGACGTTGGTCGGGATGAGCTGATGCCACCGGGCATAGCGATTCCCCATGAACATCCACGCGATCCGAGAGAGTTCGGACAGTGTGAACACGATCGCGGCGAAGAAGTGAATCGCCTGCACGGTCCCCATCACGAATTCCTGTCCGGCCGGATCCGGGGCAACGATGAACGGATTGCCGATGTAGTAGCCGGTAATCGCCAGCACAACCAACGCGGTGGCAATGAGCCAGTGGGTGATCCGAACCGGGAGGTCCCACACGTAGACCCGTGTGAGCCCCCGATCGACCGCGGCGGGCGCCGTCGCCGTCATCGGACCCTCACTTGTGCAAGCGCACGACCGGCGCGGTCGACCACATGCACACCGCACGCAATGCAGGGATCGAACGAGTGCACCGTCCGGAGGATCTCCAGCGGTTGCTGGGGATCTCTCACCGGCGTGCCGACAATCGCTTCCTCGTACGGGCCACGCTGTCCGGCGGCATCACGCGGTCCCGCATTCCAGGTGCTCGGCACCACGCACTGGTAGTTGGCGATTTCGCCGTTCACGATGTGCACCCAATGCCCAAGCGCCCCTCGCGGTGCCTCGTGGAACCCGGCGCCGGTGCATTCCCTCGGCCAACTCGAAGGCTTCCACTTGGAGTTGTCGTGGATGGCCAGCTCACCGCGACCCATGTTGTCGGCCAGTTCGTCGAGCCAGCCGTCGAGTTTCTCGGCCAAGACCAGCGTTTCGATACCCCGCGCGGCCACCCTGCCCAGCGTCGAGAACAGCGCTGCCGGGCCGACGCCGAGTTGTCCCAACGCATATCCGACGAGCGCGCGGACACGTTCATGCCCTGACGCGTAGGCAACCAGCATCCGCGCCAACGGGCCCACCTCCATGGGCAGGCCGTCGTACCGAGGCGCTTTGAGCCAGCTGTACTTCCCGTCGGTGTCCAGCCACTCGTACGGCGGCGCCGGGCCGGTATACCGAGGCCTGGTCTCGCCCTGTGATGGGTGGAGCCCGTCCCCATCACCCCCCTGGTACTCGAACCACGAGTGGGTGACGTACTCGGTGATCTTCCCCGGATCGAGAGCTTCGACGGTGGAGAGATCTCGGTTCCGAATCACGCCGGATGGGAGAAACAGCGGTGCGTTGGCACCATCCGTTTCAGGATACTCACCGTACGCCAGGAAGTTGCCGACGCCACCCCCATAGCCGGCCCATTCCTTGTAGAACGACGCCACGGCCAGCAGATCCGGGATGTAGACCTTCT
>CAYGCN010000220.1:0-4065 GCA_964348385.1 uncultured Gemmatimonadaceae bacterium | reverse complement strand
CGCCGATCACATCGGTGTACGCGCACATGAGCACTAGTGTCCACACGGCGAAGACCAGAGGAGACGACAACGCGATCATCATCCTCGAGTTCGCCAACGGCGTGACGGCGGTCGCCGAGGAAAGCTGGACGAAGCTGGGCGGCATGGACGACCGAGCGGAGATCCACGGCTCGGAGGGCGTGGCGTATGCCGACGTGCTGCAAGGCAATTCCATCCAGACGTACAGCACCAAAGGCGTTGGCTACGCTGTGGAAAAAGCCGGCATTACCGCGGGGTGGAGCTTCACGATGTACGAGGAGATCTGGAATTACGGGTTCCCGCACGAATTCGAGCACTTCGTGCGTTGCGTGAAACACGACGCGCAACCGCTGGTGACCGGAGAGGACGGGAGAGCGGTGCTGGAGGTCGTCTTCGCGGCGTATGAGTCCGCTGGGACCGGCAGGAAGGTGATGTTGCCCTTCGAAACCGACGCCGACAAGCCGTACAAGCTCTGGAAGCCGTAGTCCCCACGAGCATGAACATCATTGACTGCGAGGATTACCAGCGAATGAGCGAGCAGGCCGCCGCACTCGTCGTCTCCGAGATCGAGCGGCGAAGGAATCTGTTGCTGTGTCCCGCGGCCGGCCACTCGGCCAGCGGCCTGTACGCAGAACTGGCGCGGAAGGCCGAAGCGGATGCGGACCTCTTCGCGGAGCTCAGCATCGTCAAGTTGGACGAGTGGGGCGGTGTCCCCGAGAATCATCCCGTCTCGTCGGAGCGGTACCTGCGGACGCGGCTGTTGAATCCGCTCGGAATACCGCCGGAACGGTACGTTGCGTTTGCCTCGGACCCCGCCGAGCCTGCCGACGAATGCGAGCGGGTGCGGTCGGAGTTGGCCGAGCGCGGGCCCATCGACCTGTGCATACTGGGACTCGGCATCAATGGGCACATCGGGTTCAACGAGCCGGGGCCGGTGCTGACGCCCCACTGTCACGTGGCGCAGCTGTCGGAGGAATCTCGCCGGCACAGCATGGTCCGGTCGATGGAGCGGAAGCCGCACTTCGGACTCACGCTCGGCATGCAGGAAATCCTGGCTTCACGAAGGATCATGCTGCTGGTGGCCGGTGACGGAAAGACTCGCGCCACCGCCGAGCTGTTGACGGGAAAGGTGACGACGACGCTGCCGGCGTCGTTCCTGTGGCTGCACGAGCACGCCGATTGCCTGATCGATCGAACCGCCGTGGGCCATCCCGAGAGCTGACACCAGCGAGCCACTCAGCCGTTCGCGCTCAAGAACGTCTCCACCTGGACGAGGGTCGGTGCGTCCAGGATGCCGCGCTCACCGGTCACGACCAAGGCGGCGACTGCGTTCCCGAACCGGATGGCCCGGTCCGCCGTCCACCGCTGCGCCACACCGTACAGGAAGCCGACATTGAACGCGTCGCCGGCTCCCACCGAGAGGCGGGCCGCCACCGCGAACCCCGGCACGTCCACCGGCGCCTGTTCGCCTCGCAGGGAAGCCCCGTCTTCGCCCCGCTTGATCACGACGCGGCGCGCCCCGGCATCCAGCAGCTGCGTCGCGGCGCCTTCCCAATCATCCACGCCTGTGAGGCTGGTCAGCTCATGGCGGTTCGCGATCAGGTAATCGACTACGGGCAGGAGCGGCAGGATCTCATCCAGGGTGACCAGCGCACCGATGGCGGGACCGATGTCGAGCGCGGTGATGCCTCCGCAACGATGGGTCTCGGTCAACGCCTTGGCGAACCCTCCGGCGCGCATCTGGCGCATGAGGGGAAGACTCGAGGCCAGCAGGACCTCGGCGTCGGCGAACAGCGCCTCGGGCATGTCCTCGATCCGAGCCTGTGCGCTCGACCCGAAATGGTGGAACACGACCTGGTTGGCCGCATCGGTCATGAGAATGACGGAGGTGGAGGTGGCGTGCGTGTCGCTCCGAATCATCCCGTCCAGCTTGACCCCACGGGCACGCAGCCACGCCACCAACGTGTCGCCCAGCGGGTCCTGCCCGACGGCGCTACACAGGGCCGTCGGCACCCCTAGTCCGGCCAGCACGTAGGCGCTGTTGCCGCCGTTGCCTCCCATCAGCAATCGCGCGGGGGTATCGGTCAAGGTCACGTTCCCGGCCGTGAAGCCGTCGCCGCGAGGGGCGAGCGGCTCCCGGCTCAGGACGAGCAGGTCGGCTGTCGTCGTGCCGATGATGACAAACACGGCGTCGCGGCTTCCCACTAGCTCTTGACGCTCTGGGAGGCATCGTCCCAGCGCACCGGGGCCCGCCGGAAGTACGACTCGTTCGCCATATGACAGGCGATCGCCGCGTGGTTGCCGAAGACGGCGTCCTGCGTCACCGATTCTCGGCTCTTCACGGCCTCGAAGAACCCCCAAACGTGCGGCGTGTCGTCGTCCCAGTGCGGCCCGTGATACGTGGTCGACCCCTCGACCGGCTCGCTGCCCGGCTCGGGGGCGTGCTCGGCCTGCCACTGCCGGGCGTACTCCTCGCGCATCTCCTTCGGGAACCCGATGGAGTAGTAACTCGGCGATCGATCCTCGCCGACCTGCGGTCCATGGGCGAGCGTCCGGCTGGTCGCTTCGAGGATGCCGTTCGGTCCCATGAAGCGGGCGACCTCCGGCGTCTCGGTATCGAGGCCGAGCCGAACGAAGACGGGCACGCCGTGATAATCGAACAGCACCGCGTGGAGGTCGGGCATGTTGCGGCCGTCCTTCCATCGAACGATGCCGCCGAGTGACTGCGCCGACCGCGGCGGCTCATTCCATCCCAGCGTGTAGAGCATGCCGGAGATGAGATGCACCATCAGGTCACCCGCGACGCCCGTGCCGTATTCCTTCCAGCAGCGCCAGCGCGCGAAGTGAAGCGGATTGAACGGGATCCGGGGAGCGGAACCCAGCCAGGCGTCCCAATCGAGGTTTTGCGGTGAGAGGTCGGGCGGCGGCGGATACCGCCACGCTCCGGTGGGCGTATTGCGACCGAGCGACAGCTCGACCATCGACACCTCGCCGATGGCACCGTCCCGGTACAGGTGATTGGCCTTGGCGCACAGCGCCGAACTGACGCGCTGCGAGCCGACCTGCACGATCCGGTCGTACCGCCGTGCGGCGGCGACCATCGCCATACCGTCAGACACGGTATGCGACATGGGCTTCTCGCAGTAGACGTCTTTGCCCGCGCTGAGCGCGTCCACCACGACCTGACGGTGATGGTGATCGGGCACCGCCACAATCACGCAGTCGATGTCCCGGCGCTCGAGCAGGTCCTGATAGCGGCGGGTGGTCGGGAGGCTCGGGTCTCCGGCGATCTCCTTGGCGAGCGTGTGTCTGCCGTCGTACAGATCCGCCGCTGCGACGCACTGGTTGCCCAAGGCCAGCGCAGTGGTCATCAGCCCGGATCCCTGCATGCCGACGCCGATCATACCGAACCCAACGCGGTCGCTCGCCGGCACGCGGGCCCTGGACGCCTGGGCCGGTCGGGCACCGAGGAGTACCGACTCGGCCGCCAGGACGCCTCCGGCAGCCGCAACACCGGTTTGCAGGAAGTCGCGGCGGGAAAGCTGGCTCTTCATGGCTCGAATCTCGAATCGTGGGTGATGGTTGGCTGCTGCCGGCCGGACTCGCGTGATCGCGGCGCGCTGCTGCCCGTTCGGGGCTCCCGTCCGCCGGTAGGTGAGTGACCGTCAAGCGATCATATGGCCGGTGCGGCCCGACGTCCATAGGCTCTCGGGGTGTCCACGGCTCAGATCGCGACCGTCGATGACCAACGACAACCCCTTCTGTTCCGAGGATCTTTTGACGAGATTGGCTTGGTTTGTTGTGCCCTTTCATGGGTGGTGGCTCACCATCGTGCGGCCGGCCGGGCCGTCGAGTCGGCGGCAGTGAGCAGAAGGCTCGCCATCCGCAAGGAAGACCGCCGTGAGCCGAAGACCGAAGGCTGATCGTCGACCGGCTATGTCAGCAGCCACGCCCTGAGGTCGCCTAAGCCAGGAGCCCGCACCGATGCCCGCCAGGCCGTACATTCTCGCAGAGGCAACGTGGAAGACCGTTCGGGAGATGGCGTAC
>CAYGCN010000219.1:0-4124 GCA_964348385.1 uncultured Gemmatimonadaceae bacterium | reverse complement strand
GGGCCACGTCTGGCTGCCGGTTCCAGGTGACCACACCGTTTCCCACCGGAACCCGGACGGCACCTACTGGCATCTGTTCGAGCGCTTCGTCTTCGAGAATCAGACCACGGGGCAGGTGCTCGACTGGTCCTACGCGCTCCAGCTGGTGACGAATGCCAACGGCGAGGTGAAGGTCGCGAGCGTGGTGTCGGAGCGCTGCAACCTCAGACACTAGCCGGCCCACGAGAATGGAGCCCGCTCCCGCTGCCCGGCCCTGGCGCCGGGCGGTGGGGAGGCCCAAGTTCAGATGCGTCCGTCCATGACCGAGCTGCCGCACCGGTTCACGACCACCGTGCTCAGCGCGTGCCTCGCAGCACTTGCGGCGGGCACGCCCCTGGTATCCGTGCAGGCGCAAACCGGGCAGGCACAGGGAAGCGGCGTGAGCTTGGAGCCCGGCATCGGTCTGGGCCTGTCACTGGGGGTCGAGGGATTCGGGGGAAACGCCAACCGGTCGATCCGACCCGGGGTGAGTGCCGACCTCTCCGTCCGCTACGGGACGTCCTTCGGCCTCCTGCTGTACGCCGGCGGGCGAGTCGGCCGCAACGCCCTCGATTCGGTCCGCCTCTCCATGGACGTCGCCGAGCTCTACATCGAACCGCGATTCGCCCTCGTGAAGCTGTCGTCGCGTTGGGCACCGTTCGTGTCGGCCCACGTCGCGCTCAGCCGCGAGCAGGTACGTGGGAATCGCATCGCGTTTAGGGCCACCGGCCACTCCGTTGCCGGAGGAGGAGGAGCGTTTGTTCGGCTCACGCGGGAGCTGTCCCTCGAGGGTGGCGTGAGCATCGGCCTGGCGGCGGTCGGGGACTATCACCAGCGGGGCGATTACGCCACGTACCTCTGCACGGAACAACTCGACCCCGGGACGTCACTCCCGGCAGCCACCATCCAATGTGGCGACGTGACCACCATGCTCCCCGTGTACTCCTG
Organism: uncultured Gemmatimonadaceae bacterium; assembly: GCA_964348385.1. Lineage (GTDB taxonomy): Bacteria > Gemmatimonadota > Gemmatimonadetes > Gemmatimonadales > GWC2-71-9 > JAOTVV01. The sequence continues at coordinate 3,158 of CAYGCN010000219.1, read as the reverse complement.
TTACCCCCCGTTCAGCGCGCGTCTCCGCGGGGACTGCGATTTCCCGAAGATCACCCGCGCCGATTCTGGGCGATCAGGCTCGGGGTATCGGGTGTGGCTCGGGATGCACGTGTCGCTGGGCACCGTCCGGGGATCCTAGTCGCCTTCGACAGTCGCTCACACCGTGTGCCGACACAAACGCCCCGCGGGGCGTGATTCCGGTTACGTTCTTCGGTCGGGCTCCGCCGACGTTGGCGCGTGCCCACTTGCCTCCCCCCGCTCGCCGAGCCGAGCTTATGCGTATGGCGATCCCGACGTTCCACACGGCCGACATGGTCCGGGCGCTCCCCAGCGACGGCAACCGCTACGAAACCGTCCGCGGGGAGCTGCTGGTGACACCGGCGCCGAGCCTGTGGCATCAGGAGATCGTGCGGCGTGTGGTGGTCGCGTTGAGCGCCTACACCGCACGTACGGGAATCGGTCACGTGTTCCACTCGCCGGCCGACATCTCCTGGACACCCGATACCCTCGTGCAGCCCGACGTCTTCGTGGCGGATCTGGCCGAAGCCCGCACCCTCGACTGGCGTCGCGTCCGGCACCTTCTCCTGGCAGTCGAGGTGCTGAGTCCCTCGTCCGTCCGCGCAGACCGGTTCACGAAGCGCAGGCTCTATCAAGAAGTCGGCGTGCCGACGTACTGGGTCATCCATGCGGAGGCACGGGATGTCGAAGTCTGGACACCCGACGCCACCTTCCCTGCGATCGAGCGCGAGCACCTCACGTGGCATCCCGCCGGGGCCGGCGCGGAGTTCGTGCTCGAGTTGGTGGAATTGCTCAGGCCGATCTAGGGAGTGGCCGGCGCACCTGCGAGCTTCGCTCACACCTGCTCCACCGCGAGAAGCAAGCCCGACCACCACCACGAATACCGTACGCGACGACCCCACCCTCCCCCGGGATGTTTCGCTCGTTGATGCGGCGATCGGCGTGGACGGACCGGTACGCCCCAGCGCCATGCTTCCCGCATGCGCTCAGCTTGCTCGACTCAGCCAGGGAGGCACACATTATGGGCATGGCGATCCCCATCCCGGGCTATACGGCCAGAGAGGTGCGCGGCTTCGACAATCCGCGGCTCCGCTTCGAGGTCATTCGCGGCGAGTTGCTCGTGACCCCGGCACCTGGAACCGTACATCAGCGCATCGTGGTGGCGTTGCTCCAGGCGCTGCACGAGTACGTCCAGCGCCACGGCATCGGCGAGGCGCTCGTGGAGCCGTTCGAGGTGGAGTTTGCCGACGACACCGCGGTCCAGCCCGACCTCCTCGTCATCCTGGCCGACCGGGCCGGTCGACTCGAGGCGGAGCGGCTGTACGGCGCCCCGAGTCTGGTAGTCGAGGTCGTCTCCTACGCGAGCAAGCGCGTCGATCGTCTTCAGAAGCGTGAGCTGTACCTGACGGAAGGCGTCCCGGAGTACTGGGTGGTGGACCCCGGACTGCGGCGGGTCGAGCGGTGGAGCTCGGGATCGGTGTCGCCGGAGCCTACGACTGATCGACTCGCATGGCGTCCTGACGCGCGCCTGCCTCCCCTCGAGATAGACCTCCGTGTGTTGTTCGACCGGGCACACCGGGGCCTCGGCCAGGGCTGATACCGCATGACGCGCGCAAGGAATTGCCTGACCGGAGCGGCCCTGTTCGCCCTGCTCGCCGCCTGCGGCGCGCCGTCCCCGCCGGGAGAGCAGGCACCGGCCCCCACGCCGCTCCCAGTGGCGCCGGGGGCGATGACGAATGTGGCCGATCTTTACCTCGTCCCATGGCCCGCGGTGGTCACGCCCGAACGGGGCGTGTTGCCACTGGCGGCCGTGCGGCGCATCGCGCTGTCCGACCCGAGCGACACCGAGCTGCAGCGACTCGCGCAGTACGCGGCTGAGGAGCTCCGGGCGCAGGCGGTGCGCGTCGCCGTGAGTTCCGCGCCGGCGACGAGCGCCTCCACCGGCAGCCTGACGCTGCTCCTCAGACCGGGTGACGCCGGAGCGAATCCCGAGCAGTACCTGCTGGACGTGACACCACAGTCGGTCACCATATCCGCCACGGGTCATGCCGGCCTGTTCTATGGCCTCCAGACCTTGTGGCAGCTGCTTCCACCGGAGGGAACATCGCCGCGCGTGGTCGCGGCTGTCCGAATCGAGGACGTCCCGCGCTTTGGATACCGCGGCATGCACCTCGACGTCGGCCGCCATTTCTTCCCGGTCGAGTTCGTGAAGCGGTACATCGACCTCATGGCGATGTACAAGATGAACACCTTCCACTGGCACCTCACCGAGGATCAGGGCTGGCGGATCGCGATCGACAAGTACCCGCGGCTCACCGAAGTGGGCGGCTGCCGCAAGGAGACGATTCTCGAAAAGAACTTCGACCCGTACGTGGGGGACGGGATGCCCTACTGCGGCTTCTATACCAAGGACGAGATCCGGGACGTCGTGGCGCATGCCAGGTCGCGCTACGTGACCATGATCCCCGAGATCGAAATGCCGGGCCATTCGCTCGCCGCGCTGGCCGCCTACCCCGAGTACGGATGCACGCCGGGACCGTTCGAGGTGGCCACCACGTGGGGCATTCACGAAGACATCTACTGTCCCACCGAGGAGACCTTCGCCTTCCTCCAGGACGTGCTCAACGAGGTGATGGAGCTGTTCCCGAGCCGCTACATCCACATCGGCGGTGACGAGGCGCCGAAGGCGCGCTGGGAGCAGAGCGCGATCGCGCAGGAGATCATCAGGCGCGAGGGCCTTGCCGACGAGCACGAGCTGCAGAGCTACTTCGTGAGCCGGATCGAGCAGTTCCTGCTCCAGCATGGCCGCCGGCTCATCGGGTGGGACGAGATCCTCGAAGGCGGGCTCGCCCCCGAGGCCACCGTAATGTCGTGGCGCGGCACCGTGGGCGGGATCGAAGCCGCCAAGCACGGGCACGACGTCATCATGACGCCGTACAGCCACGTCTACTTCGACTACTATCAGGCCGACCCCGTACACGAGCCGCTCGCCATCGGCGGCTTCACCCCGCTCGAGCACGTGTACGGGTTCGAGCCGATTCCGGACGAGCTGACGCCCACTGAAGCGCGCCACGTGCTCGGCGCGCAGGGGAACGTGTGGACCGAATACATGAAGACCACGGACTACGTGGAGTACATGG
>CAYGCN010000218.1:0-4167 GCA_964348385.1 uncultured Gemmatimonadaceae bacterium | reverse complement strand
TGGCCGATCATCCCGGCCTCAGCGAGAAACGCATGTTCGGTGGGCTCTGCTTCCTGCTCGACGGCAACATGTGCTGCGGGCTCGTGGGCGACACGCTCATGGTGCGGGTAGGACCCGACGCCTACGAACCCGCGCTCGCCAGGCCGCACGCGCGGGAGATGGACTTCACCGGACGGCCGCTCCGCGGCATGGTCTACGTGGCGCCCGCCGGCGTGCGAACCGCCGCGGCGCTCGCGTCGTGGGTGCACCGTGGCACGGCATTCGCCGCCAGCCTGCCTCCCAAGAAGGCCAAAGCCAAGAAGAAGAAGCGAAAGGCGTGAGGATGGACCCCGCAGCGATGGCCCCGCACGGGCGCGCACTCCTTGCGTACTTCGAGGGAGATCTGGACGCCGAGCTGCTGGTGCGGCGTGGCGACGGGCGTGAGGAGCGGGTACCGGTGCGGTACTTCTTTCGCCCGCCCGAGGAGTTCTCGCCCCTCGAGCGAACGGCTCTCGATGCCTGCCGAGGGCGCGTGCTGGATGTGGGTGCCGGAAGCGGCCTCCACACGCTGGCACTCCAGGCCGCCAGCACGACAGTCACCGCCATCGACATCTCGCCCGACGCCGTCAACGTCATGACCCAACGTGGCGTGCGCGACGCCCGGCTTGCCGACGTCTTCACCTTCACCGCCGGGCCGTTCCATACGCTGCTCATGCTGGGGCACGGCCTGGGCATGATGCAGGACCTGGCGGGGGTCGACCGGTTCCTCGCACACGCGCGGCGTCTCTTGGGGGACGGCGGGCAACTGCTGCTCCACACCGTGGACCCGACACGCACCGACGACCCGGAGCATCTCGCCTATCACGACGCGAACCGCCGCGCGGGTCGGTACATCGGTGAGATCGAGCTGGCGTTCGAGTACCGGGGCGCGACCGGCCCGTCGTGCCGCTGGCTGATCGTGGACCCACCCACGCTGCGGGATCACGCACAGCGGGCCGGCTGGGACTGCGAAATCGTGCACGAGGAGCCGAACGGCGACTACCTCGCCCGGCTGACACGTTCGTGAGCGGCATGCCGCTCGTGCCCGGCGTTGTGGCGCTGGTCGCGTTGCTCGCGGGAGTTACAGCGGTCGCCCAGGAGCCCGCTCGCTCCCCTGCGCACTGCGCCACGCGGGAGGGCGGGATCGACACGGCGCGCGCGTGCGACCGGCTCCAGGCGGTCCTGCCCGTTGCGGTCACCCTGCGCACGGATTCCGCCACCATCGCGCTCGCGCGTGGCGACCTCGAGACCATCTTCCTCGATGCCCTCGTACGGGGCTACACGGGCGCCGTGCGGGCGGACTCGGCGTGGGCGTTCGCTCGGCGGGATTCCACGCACGTGTGGGCGGAGGTGCAACCGCTGTCCGAACGGCGACTGCGAGTGCACCTGCTCTATTGGCGGCTCAACGCAGATGGCACCCTCGCCAAGCTGTGCCAGTGGCGGCGCACCCTGGAGGCGCCGCGCGGCTCGACGGCTGCGTTGGCGGGGATGCTGAGCAGCGAAGTGCGCGCCTTTGGCCGCTGTGCGCTGGCAGAGGAAGCGAGCGTGGACCCGTCACGCCTCGAGCCCCCTCCCGCGCAACCGATCCGCATCCTGGAGGTGGTGCTCATCCCGCTCGTGCTCGCCGCGCTCGCCTCGGTGGTGATGCTGTGGATGTATCTGCGGCGCCGGCTGCCGGACTTTTGGCAAGTGGCCGCCCGCTACCCGGACAAGGCGTACGACTGGTTCGAGAGTCACGACGAATGGCTGGTCGTGGACCCCGAAGCCGGCCGCGTCTCCCCGCCGGACGACGACGAGTTCGACGGACCGTTCCTCCTGTGGGTCCCCAAGCTGGGCGGTCGCCGAGTGGCGGTGTACGGGCGCCGCGACGTCCTGCGGGAGTCCGAACGCGCGTTCCTCCGGCTTCACGGTTTCGACCAGGACGGGTTGATCAGAGGCTAGTGCCGGACCGGTGATCGGGGCCACACCTTTGCCCTCCACCACGAGGTTTCCTATCTTGGCGCACCGCCCGCGGCGTCCTAATCGCGGGCTTCGGAGCCCACGTAACCATGCGCCCTCAAGGTGGCCCTATGACCCGTCGATTCTGGCCCGTCGCCCTCGTTCTCACCGCCCTTGGCTGCGGCGACGGCGGCGAGACGGCGATTACAGACGATTCCTCCATCCGTGAGCTCATCTCGACCTTGCAGCACGTCAACAACACCGGTGACATCATGGGCTGGGTCGATATATTCGCGGACGATTTCGTACTGATGCCGGCCAACGGGGCGGCGGTCACGACTCGGGAAGGGTTGGAAAGCACCGCTGTGTCGTCGTTCAGCCGTTATCGGTACAACATCACCATCACGCCGATCGAGATCGTGGTGTTGGACGACTGGGCCTTCGCACGAACCAGTGTGACCGGATCCGTGGTGCCCGTCGGCGACCGTAATCCGATCCGGGTCGATGCCAAGGAGCTGATGATCCTGCGTCAGCGGCCCGACGGCGGTTGGAGACTGGCGCGGCTGATCGGGAACAGCAACCTGCCATAGCGAGGCCTAAGCGTGCTGATTGCGATCGCCTTCATCGCCGCAACGCTGGCCATCCTGTTCCTGGTGGCCGGTGTGTTCGCGCTCAAGCGCAAGCGGCTCCTGGGCTCGGCGACGAGCATCACGCTCGCGCTCCTGCTGCTCGCGGTCGCGGCGCTCATGGCGACTATTTCGATCGCCACGCAGGGATACCGGGCGCTCACCCGTGAGGAGGTGGCGGCGGCGGTGGTCGTCCGGCCGGTCAGCCCACAGCGGTTCGTTGCGCGCTGCACGTTCCCGGACGGACGCCAGGAGACCTTCGAGCTGGCGGGCGATCAGATCTACGTGGACGCGCACATTCTCAAGTGGAAACCGATCGCCAACATTCTCGGCCTGCACACCGCGTACGAGCTGGATCGGGTCGGGGGCCGCTACATGGAGCTGGGCGCCGAGCGTGACAGCACACGTACCGTGTTCGAGCTGGCCAGCGACAAGCCGTTCGACATGTTCGCGCTGCGGCGGAAGTGGTCCGTGTTCAGTCCGTTGCTCGATGCGGAGTACGGCTCGGGCACGTTCGTGATGGCCGATCGACCGGCGACGCTGGAGGTGCGCGTCTCCACGTCCGGGCTGCTCATCCGCTCGATCACGGCGCCGTAGCCCCATGCCCTCGATGCCCGCCTCGGCGCCCGGAACGTGGCGGCCCGACCTGCCCGCGGGACTCGTCGTCGCCTGCTCCGACGGCCGGCACCAGGAGGAGCTGGACGCGTTTCTCCACACGCTCGGCGTGGAAGCCTACGACCGGGTGTATGTGCCCGGGGGTCCGGGGGCGTTGGCCACGGGCGGGGGCGAGTTCACCCGGGCACATCGTGTGCGCTCGGACTGCCTGTTCCTGATCGAGGCCCACAAGCTGGAGCGCGTATTCCTGTTCTTCCACGGGCCCGCGCCCGGCGGACCTGAAGCGGCCGCATGCGGCGACTATCAACGCAAGCTGCCGGGCAAGAGCGCCGCCGAGATCGCGCGCCGGCAGGATGTGGACGCCGCGGAGCTGCTGCGCGGCGTGTTTCCCCCACATCTGTCGGTTCACGTCTATCGCACCGAAGTCCTCCCCGATTCCGCCGTCCGGTTCGTCCAATTGCATTCCGTGGAGCGCCGGCAGCCGCACTAGCACTCCATCAGGGGGTCACCATGCGCCCTGCTACGCTGCTCGCCTGTCTGTTTCTCTGTCTGGTCGCCGCGGGCCATCTCCTCCGCATCGCCTTGGGCATCGAGGTGATCGTCGATGACGTCGCCATCCCCATGTGGCCCAGCGTCCTCGCCGCGGTGGTCACGATCGGCCTGGCCATCGGCCTGTGGCGCGACGCCCTCACCGGCCCACGCGCCGTGATGTGACCCGCCGGGTACCCCTGCGGTATTCGAAGGAAAGGCCCTCGTCCGAGGTGGCCATGACCCACACCGTGGCGCTGGTCGGCGCCGAGCTGGAAGAGAACCTCTCCCTGCGATACCTGGCGGCAGCCGTCGCCGTGGATGGTTCCGCACCGAGCTGGTACCGTTCAACGCGGGATCCGACAGCGACAGCGTCGTAGAACGGATCGCGGCGCTCGATCCGCTGGTGGTCGGGATCTCGGTGCCGTTTCAGACGCGAGCC
>CAYGCN010000217.1:0-4319 GCA_964348385.1 uncultured Gemmatimonadaceae bacterium | reverse complement strand
AACGCCGCCAGGGCGCGGTACCCCTCGGCGTGCCGACCCATGCGGATCAGCAGGCGTGCCCTGCGGTGCTCGGCGAGCGCTCCGTCCCCGTCGGGCTCCCGCGCAGCCCGCTCGTAGGTGCGCAGTGCGTCGGCACGGTTCCCGTTCGCAGACTGGAGGTCGCCGAGGCGCCGAAGGGCCGCCGCGCTCGAGTCGGTGACGACGGCCTGCTCCAAGACGCGCATCGCCTCGACCGGTCGGCCAAGGCGATTGTGCGCTGCCGCGACCCAGAAGAACTCCTCGCCGACGGCCGGAGGGAACTCGGCGGCAATCCAGGTCAAGGCCGCCTGCAATTCGGTGGTGTCGCTGGAACGCAGCAACGCGAAGCTGTGGGCACGTGCTGCCGCCGTGTCACCGAGCGCGGCCGCGATCTCGAGCGCCCGCAGGCCCAGGTCGGCCTGCGTCAACGCCACCAGGGCGCCAACGGAATCTCCGGCCGAAAGGGAAGCATCGGCCCGCACCGCCGCGGCGAGCCGCGCCGCGCCGCGCGGCGCCTGCCGGAGGAGGTGGATCGCACGAACAGGGTCATCGCTGACTGCCGCTTCACGAATCGCCAGCCATCCGGCTATCGCCGGCAGCTCGGTCGCCGCGTTCGCGTAGTGCTCCCTCGCGTCCGCACGTCGGCCTGCGCGCTGCGCCGCATCGCCCGCCCTGGCGAGCAGAATACCCTTGTCGCGGCCGCGCAGGATGGATGCCGCTTGGTGGAAGGCGTCCGCCGCCCTCTCGTGGTCGCCCGTTTCCCGCAGGGCGGTGCCGAGCAGGATCAACCGGTCGGCATCAGGCACGCCGCTGGGGAAGCGCTGCTCGAGGATGGCCTGGGCCCGGGCCGGGCGTCCAAGCGCCAGCTCCATCTCCGCGAGTCGCAGCAGGTCCCGGCGCGTGGCCGACCCGTCCGCGGCGCGGGCACGCAACGCTGGAGCCGCGTGCCACGAGTACATCGAGTCGATTCTGGGTGTCAGGGACACCTGCGCGGGTACCGCCGTGGCAGCACCCACCACGGCCGACAACGTCAACGCGACGACGCGCTGCACCACGGCCCATGACTCCCCGAGCGCACGGTTGCGCGGCGGCGGCAAGGCGTCACTCGGCGAGAGCGCGGACGACTTCAATGGATCTCGACCTCCAGGTAGCGGCGCCGCCGTGGACCACAACGGAGCCACGGACTGTGGCGTCCGCGCAGGGCGGGCGCGTGACCGACCACGCGTGGCACCTCCAGTCTCCAATCCGCGTCGGCGTCTGTCAGTGCCCTACGGCACAGTCGACAAGGGGACCCTTCTCGCGCCGAGTGTCCAACACTTCGCGGCGGCCCGAGTTCCTGCACCACGCTTGCAGACCTCCCGATACGGGGCTTACTTTTTCCGACTTGCCATGGCAGAGAATCTCACTGGGCGCACGATCGCCGGTTACCGCTTGCTGGACCGCGTGGGCGAGGGTGGCACCGCCACCGTTTACCGGGCCGAACATCCCGAGCGAGGGAGTTGTGCGGTCAAGATTCTCAAGGAACGCATGCGCAGCGACCCGACGGCCGTCAAGCGGTTTTTGCGTGAGGCGGGTTACGGGTCGCGCGTCCACCACGAGGCGGTCGTGCGCACGCACGACTACGGCGAGCTGGACAGCCTCTTCTACCTGGCCCTGGAGTGGGCCGAGGGCGAACCGCTTTCGGCGTTCGTGCACCGCACCGGGCGGCTGGCTCCGCAGCTCACAGCGCACATCATCTCGCAGCTCGCCGGTGGCATGGCGGCGGCCCATGCGGAAGGCATCATTCACCGGGACTTGAAGCCGGAGAACATCATCTACGACCCGAAGACGAGGACCGTGAAGCTCCTCGATTTCGGGATCGCCCGCGATGCCGAACTGGACGAAGCCGAGCGTCTGACCCGAACGGGTTTCTTCGTCGGCACCTTGAACTACGTGGCGCCCGAAGCGCTGTCAGGTGCCCTGGTGGACGAGGCGGCAGACACCTACAGCCTGGGCACGATCGCCTACTACGTCCTGACCGGGGTGCACCCCTTTCCGGGACGCACGCCACGGGAATTGTTTCAACAGCTCCTGACCCAGGACCCCATCCCGCTCAACCTGGCGGTCTCGGGCCTCCGGTTCCCGCCCGCGGTCGAAGCCGCCATCATGCGGGCCCTGTCCCGGGATCCCAAGGAGCGGCACGACAGCGTCGAGGCTTTTGCCGCCGACCTGGCCCAGGCCGTGTCGTCGGCCGGTGGGCCGACCGACTACGCATCGCCGGGCAACGGGCTCCTGGGCAAGATGAAGTCGCTGCTCAAGGGCCGAAAGGACGCGAGAACGTAGAAAAACCGATGGTAGTAGTGGCTGCTACTACTATCCTCGCTCAGATCAGCCCATGTCCCGTCCATCTCCAGACTCGCTGAACGCGCTTGCGCAGCTGATGCGGCAACAGTCGGTCTCGATCGGCCGGGTCACGCTCGTGTCCGGCCGCGAGTCCACGTACTACATCGACGCCCGCAAGACGACCATGTCGGCCGCAGGCTTGGAGCTGATCGGCGAGCTGGGCCTGGCGCTCATGCGGCGCGTGGGCTGGGCACCGTCGCTCGTTGGCGGGCTCACGCTCGGGGCCGATCCGGTGGCCTATGCCATCGCCCGCGCCAGCCGCGCCGCACCGCCGGTGATCGACGCGTTTACCGTACGCAAGGAGGCCAAGGCCCACGGTACCCGGCGACAGATCGAAGGGTGTTTTCGGCCCGGCGCTACGGTGGTCGTGGTGGAGGACGTGGTCACCACGGGCCAGTCCGCCGTGCGGGCCATGGACACCGTCGCGGCCGCAGGCGGGCACGTAATCGGCGTTCTCGCGGTTGTGGATCGCGAGGAGGGTGGGCGGCAAACCATCGAACGCGCCGGTGTTCCGCTCCGCTCGTTGCTCTCGCTGGGCGATCTGGGTCTGCCCCCCACCCAGGAACTCGATCCGGAGTCGTCGCGCGCCTGATGCGCCCCATGTCGGGCCGGACGCCCTCAGCGGTGTCCGAGGTCCGCCACCCTGTGATGGAGGGGCCGGAACGTCCGAAACGTCTCCCGATACGGTTCGATCAGACGCGCGACGAAGTCGGTGAGCGCCACATCAAAGGGATACCGGCGGCGGAAGTCGGCGGCGGTGATCCCCAGAAGCGACCGCAGGTGGCGGCCGAAGCTCTGCGGCGAGGAATACTCCAGGCGATAGGCGATGTCGGTGATCGTGAACCCCGGGGAGGCCAACAACCCGGCAGCATAGAGCAGCCGAATGCCGGCGAGGTAGCGCTTCGGAGACGGGAGACCGGCCCGGAAAAATCTCGACATCAGCGTACTCGCCCCGATCCCGAGACGGCGCGTGAGCGCTCGGACCGACACCGTGCTCGGCGCCAGGTGCACGGTCAATTCGAAGAAGCGGCAGCAGTCCGGTGTGGCGTCAACCAGTGCAGGCAGGATGCCGGCCAGGATGCGACCGGTGGTCGGCGTCGCCCCGTCGGCGACCAGCGCGCGCAACTCGAGCCACCCGTCACGCCCGCTCAGGTCGAGCACGCGCCGCACACCGCAGGCCCCGAGTGCCAGCAGTTGTCCGAAGGGCTCGGGAACCGGGCGGCACACGACTGCCACCGTCGCGACCCCGGGGAACTGGCGCACGAGCGAGGCCACCGTCGGCAGTTGCGCGCGATCGACGCGCCGCGGCGAGAGCAGCACGGTGCTGACCGGACGCTCGCGTACCGATCGGATGGCCTCGACCACCGATTCGGTGTGTAGCGGCCGAAATCGACCGTGCGCGCCGGCATCCAACCGCGCGCGGTCGCACGGGTCGATGACCGTGGTTACCACTGGACTGGCTTGCTCGAACATCGGCGTTCCTGCTTCACGCGACGCCGCACGATAGCGCCGAGCGCTCAACCGGCATTCAACCGCCCGCAACATGGCGGTCGGGCTGCTGGCGACTCGGAACGAGCCCGCTATCTTACTGGTCGGGAGTGGCGGAGCGGGGCGGTCGCGGCTCGCCCACCGTGGCGGGTCGAGGAAAGTCCGAGCTCCACAGGGCAGACTGCCAGGTAACGCCTGGGCGCCGCAAGGCGACGGACAGGGCCACAGAAAAGACACCGCCCGTCGCGAGGCGGGTAAGGGTGAAAAGGTGGGGTAAGAGCCCACCGCACGCCTGGCAACAGGTGTGGCACGGCAACCCCCAGTCGGAGCAAGGCCAAATAGGCGGCGAGGCTCGGCCCGAGCCGTTCGAGCCGCGGGTAGGCTGCTTGAGGTGGCGGGCGACCGCCATCCCAGATGGATGACCGTACGGC
>CAYGCN010000216.1:0-4366 GCA_964348385.1 uncultured Gemmatimonadaceae bacterium | reverse complement strand
CGAACCCCGCGGGCGACACGATGCGTGGTGGCTCGCGATGACAGCTGACGCAGCCCGTGACCGGGCCAGCCCGTCCGACGTCCTTGAAGTGACAGAGATTGCAGGTCTGCGGCGTGACGGCCACGTGGTTGCCCTGCACGATCTGGGAGTGACAGCTCGTGCACCGCAGCTGCTTGCCCCGACGGAGCTCCCCGAGATGCTGGGTGTGGTCAAACCGGACCACGATGTCACTGTGGTTCGGATTGGGGCTGTAGCTCACCACCCCTTCGACCTTCCGCAACGAATGGCAGCCCGACCGAAGACATGCCGCGTCTTCGATCTCCGCCCACGGTTTGGTGCCGTACGCGCCAGTCACGTACTTCACGACCTGATTGGCAGCCTGGATCTTCCCCATCGCCTCTGCCCGAATGCCCGGCGCGTAGTGGCACTTGATGCACGGGACATCGTTGTGGGTCGAGGTAGCCCAGGAGTCGTAGTACGGCTGCATGTTGTGACACTTCTTGCAGAAACTGGGCTGGGCACTGTACTCGATGAATCCTACCGCCCCCACCGTCGACAAGATGATGGCCAGGACACCGAGTTGGACTGCCAGCTTCAGGGGCCGTGACAGCTTTCGAAACCGCTTGACTGCCCGTTCAACCATGGCTCGCCCTTCCGAGCTCTCGCAGCTTAAACGCCGCGAAGGCAACGCCCGAGAGCGTCAGGAACCAAATGGGAATCAACAGCAGGTTGTGCTCCCACCGTTCCTCAGCATATGCCTCCGCAGTGGAGCGAATCACGGCGGTGTTCGACCGCAGATCACGCGCGAGATCCTCGAGCTGCTCGAGTTCGAGCGAATGCTGCACCGTGGCCAGCTGCTGATACACCGTGAACGCCGCCCGATACCGAAAGCGTTCATCCGACACGTTGCGACCCATCCGGGCCATCCGGTCGATGGCCTCCTCGGCGAGTTGAAGCTCGGTCCGCGAGCGCAGCACCTGTTCTTCGATCTCCTCGCCGAGCGCCGCCATGCGGCTGTCAGTCGCATGGCACGTTACGCATAGCTCACCGATCTGTTCCGGCGGGAGCCGTTCGGTGCCGTGGTTGGAGTGACACCCCAGACAACCAGGGATGCGACCGCTGAGCGATGGCGCGCCATGCGGGCCCTCGTACAGTGCCTCGGCGAGCAGGACATGACACTTACCGCACACGTGGGCAGTCTCCGTCACGTCCGGTGGCAACGCCGCATGCGAGCCGTGGCACCCGATACACGTCGGCGCGGCAAAGTTCCGCTCTTCGAAAATCGCCGTGCCGTGCGCACCAGCCATGAAGCGCGACAGCTGATCCACCGAGAGCCCGTATTTCCGCATGAGGGCGGCGTCATCGTGGCACCGCCCGCACGTGCGTGGGATGTTCGTTGGATGCACCATACTGCGGGCATCGCTCGCGGGTCGGATGGTGTGCGCCTCGTGACAGTCCGTACAAGTCGGGGCATCGTCGTTGCCGCGCCCGAGGAGCAACTCTCCATGACGACTGGTGCGGAACTCCGCCAACTGATCGGCGGCCAATCCGTACTGCCGCATCTGGTTCGGGTCCGAGTGGCACGACGCGCACAACTCGATCGTGGCCCGCTTCGACGGCACGCCCACGAATCGACCGCGGTGCGCCGCCGGGACCTCGACCTGCGACGGATCGCCCCCGTGACACGTGTGGCAGCGGATGCCGCGTTCCGCGTGCGCACCCTGCGCGAATGCTCTGCGCATGTCAGCGTGGCACACGATGCATCCATAGATCGAGGCATCTTGCGAGGCCTGCCCGGGTTGCTGGCTGCGGAGCGGGGAGACACTGGCGAGGAGGCCGACAGCCGCGCACAGCCCGAGGCGGCTCATGGAGCACCCCCTTCCCGTTCAGCCGCGGCTGGGAGTTGCGGGACGGTGCGGCCGGTCTCGGGCACCTGACCCGTCGGCTGTCCCGGTGCGACCTGCTCCACGGCGGCGCCCGTACCCAAGGACTCCGACGGCGTCACGGCACCGATCGCCCGCCCCGCGATCCACAGAGCGACATACCCGACGAAGAACGCCAGTCCCAACACGCCGACCACCGGACGCTTCCGCAGCTGCCGCTCCGGTCCGCGGTCGAGCAGTGGCACCAGGACAAGGCTGACGCCCAGCAGCGTGAACAGGACGAATCCCCACGTGCCGCCCAGGCGGATCAGCGCCAACGAGACGTCGACGGGCACCCAGGTCGAGACCAGCACGTCGGGCACGGCGTACGGATCGGCGGGATCGGCGAGCACGCGCGGAAACAGGATCGCAAGCGAGAGTGCGACAGCCAGGGTCAGAAGCGCGACCACGAACGACCGGAGCAGGTGGTTTGGAAAGAACGGAATTCCCTCCTTGGGCTGCTCGTCCGGCGAAAACCGGCCGCTGCGCCTCCACCGACGTCGCTCGGCCTCCACGTTCATAGGCGGCGCGATTCCACGCCGCCGCACCAGGGTGAAGTGGTATCCCAGCAGGGCGAACGCGATCCACGGGAGCACGATGACGTGCATCGCGAAGAACCGGCTCAGCGTCGCCCCCGACGGTATGACGTCCCCCATGATGCCTTCGGCCAGTTGCTGTCCGATCAGCGGGATACTGGCGATGGCCGTCATGACCTCGGTGAGCGTCCAGTAGGCCCACTGGTCCCACGGGAGGAGATAGCCGGTTCCCCCGAAGATCAGTACGACGAACAGCAGGAGGATCCCGATGAGCCAATTGGTCTCACGCGGCGGTTTGTACGCGGCCTCGAAGAACACGCGCGCCATATGCATGAGCAGCACGATCACGATGAGGTTGGCCGACCAGTGGTGGAGATCCCGCACCAGCCAGCCAAACGGCGTCTCGGAGACGATGTGCTGAACGCTGGGATAGGCTTCCTGTACCGACGGCCGGTAGAACAGCGCCAACAGCACCCCCGTGACGACCAAGACGATGAAGAGCAGGTACGTGATGCTGCCGAGTGCGTGTCGCCAGCCGACGTGGGGCGCCAGACGGTAGCGCAGGGCCTTGCGTAGCGCTGCGTCGATGCTGAGGCTGCGATCAATGGGTCCGTACAGTAGGCCAACGAACCGGGCCATGCCCAGAAGACTCGCGTCGGTGCTGGCCTTGATATCATCCCACACGCCGACGATGGCACGCCACAAGGCAGCGAGCGTCTGTCGAATCACGGCTACGACCTCCCCACGTAGACGACGCCGTCCCGAAGAAACACGGGGTACCGCTGCAGGGCCCTGGTCGAGAGGCCTGCCACTACCGTCCCGTCCACATCGTACACCACATAACTGCAGGGCGATACGATGCGCGAGGCCTCCTCCTCCCAGCGGAGAAGGCAGCCGTCACCGGGCGAGGCGCCCTCGACGGCAGCGAAGCGGTCCTGCCCCGGGCGCACTACCAGGATGGCCCGGTCGCCCCATCGGATCAGGCGGCTCGCACCGACGGGAATGTCCCGTTCCTGCGCGACACGAACAACCGGCTGCAGCTCGGGGATCTCCAGATGGTCTCCAGGCGATACGTACAGCAACGTGCCGAGCGCCACACCAGCGATGATCAGCGCGACGACCGCACCCAGCAACAGGTCGTTGAATCCGAGTCCCGTCTGCCCCTCATCCCGCACGTCTTCGTTCAGAGTTCCCTCCTTGCGCCGGGGTCAGTCAAGGTCCAGCGATCAACCGCGCCTCCCGCTATCGTGCGACCGGCCCCGTCCTCGCCCGAGGACGGAGCCGGTCCGAGTTCCTCTCTCTTCCCCCGTGGATCGGGCCCCGCCCTCGTCAGTTTGGCGCTGCGGGCACACGCAAGTCGACCGACGGCGGCGGCGACGGCAACCCATAGAAGCTGATCGCGTGCCGGATCGACGCCCGTAGCAGATTGCGCAGGAACGGCGGGTTATGCACCCCGTTGCCGCTCGAGTGATGCCCGGAGAAGCCTACCGTGTCCGAGCCAACAATGGTGTTCCCATCGAGAAAGTGCTCCCGGTCGTGCGTCGCCGCGATCTGCGCATTGTAGAGGATGCCTTCGGCCGCCGTGAACAGGGTGTCCGACAAATCGATCTGCTTCTGATCACCCGTCACCTGAAGGATCTGTGGCAGTACCCCTGCATCCGTGGGCGATGGATCGATGATGGTGTTCCCATTTCCATCGACCCAGATCATATCAAGCAAGCCGTTCAATTCGTTCTTGAATCCTTCAAAGAACGCCTGAGCGTTCGCCGCGGTACCGTGACAGCCCAGGCACGCACCCCACGATCGCTCGCTGTTGGCGCAACTCGCGGTGGTGGGAATGCCTTGCGCGTCGAGGCACGGAATGGCCTCGAACAGATGGCCGACGCTTTGGAACACGAAGCCTCCCTG
>CAYGCN010000215.1:0-4431 GCA_964348385.1 uncultured Gemmatimonadaceae bacterium | reverse complement strand
CCGGTCGGGCCGTCGCGGAACGCCCGGCGGAGCCCTAGCTTTCAGGGACCATGTCCGCCGGGGCCCTCGAAACGATCTGGATCAAGCGCGCGCATCGGGGTCCGATGGACCCCGTCGAACGCGCCACGCTCGTCGCCGACGTCGGTCTCATGGGAAACGCTGATCGGGGCGGACGTCGGCAGGTGACGCTCGTCGAAGGGGAAGTCTGGGACGACCTCCGCACTCGATTCGGCGACGATCTCCAACCCGCGGCGCGGAGGGCAAACCTCCTGCTCCGAGGCATCCGGCTCGCCAACAGCCGGGGCCGCATTCTGCTGATCGGCACGTGCCGCCTGCGCGTTCGAGGCGAAACGACGCCGTGCGAGCGCATGGACGAGGCGCGTCAGGGACTGCGTGAGGCGCTGACACCCGACTGGCGAGGCGGAGCGTTTGCGGAGGTCCTGACCGGCGGCGAGATCGCGCGCGGGATGCCGGTCGTGTGGGAACCCGAGGAACGCCCCTGACCCGCGGCCTGCCGTGATCGTCTACGCGGACAACACCGACTTCGTGGCCGATCTCCTCGGCACGCCGACCTCGGACTGGATCACCAGGCATGCTTCCCTCGGCACCGCTCTCATGCCACTCGCGACGCAGCTCTACGGGAACCGGTCGTTCTCGGTGAGCGGACTTCCCGGCCCTCGGTCGTGGAACCACGTGTTCGTTGTCGAAATCGCCGATCGCTCCCAGTTCGACGTCCTGGTGAATGCGGCGAAGTCCGAATCGTCGCTCCCGTCGGGGGTAGTGTGCCTCGCCGGCAGCGGGCACGGTTTTCACGGGTTTCGGGATCGCCCGTGGGCGGCACTCAAGGGAAACATCCATCTCAGCATGCACCTCACGGTGCCGCGCGATGCCGTTGCCACGGTGGCCGACGTGGTAGCCCTGGCCGCCGTGTCGGTCGTCGACACGATCGACGTCGTTCCCGGTCTCGAGGGTCGAGCGGAGATCAAATGGGTCAACGACGTGTTGATCGACGAGGCAAAGGTCTGCGGCATTCTAGCGCGTATCGAGACGGCGTCACCGGGCGCCACGTCGGTCGTCATCGGGATCGGCCTCAACGTCGAAGCCACTCCGGACGTCCCCCCGACGCCGTTCGTGCCACGCGTGGGAGCACTGCGTGCGTTCGCGGACCCCCCGGACCGGTGCGATCAGCGAACCGTGCTCGGGGCGCTTCTCGATTCGTTGGATCGCAACTACCGCCTCCTGCTGGACCGCGGCGCCTCGGCGCTGCGGGAACGGTACCGACAGCGCTCCCTGGTCGTGGGGCGCACCGTGGCGCTCTGTGTCGAAGGCAGTGGCCCGGAGCCGGAGGTGATGGCGGAAGGGACCGTGGCGGCGCTGGGTCCCCGACTGGAGCTGGTTTTGCGGGGATACCCGCAGCCGTTCGTGCGCGGGCGTCTCATCCTCCGGCCCGCGGAACCTCGAAAGTCGGCGCCCGAGTAGTTGCAAATCCCCGGCCCGCGCTGCTTATTGCGGGGACGGGATGCGGGGACGTGGCGGTGCGGTCCGACTTCAATCCGCAAACCTACACGTCCGTGGGGGGGTGAGCATGGGATCGCCGGACCTGCTTCTCATTTGCGTTGCTTCCTTCGCGGCCGTCTTCCTGCTGCTGTCGGCGCTCGCTCTGGTCATGCGGGGGTTGATGGCTCTCTTCCCTCAGCGCACCGGTCTCACCGACACGGCTATGTTGGCCGCCGTGGCGGCCGCGGTATCCGCGGCGCACCCTGGCGCCACGATCACGAAGATCGAGGAGACACGATGATCTTCACCAAGGATTCCAAGAAGATTCGGGTGATGTTTACCCCGTTTCGGGACGGACTCCAGAGTACCTTCGGCGGGAAGGTCCGGCTCAAGGATTTCCTCCCGGCGATGGAATTGGCCGCGCGCGCGGGCGTCCGCCATTTCGAATTCGGCGGTGGGGCACGGTTCCAGGCTCCGCTGTTTTATCTCGGCGAAAATCCGTTCGAGGACATGCAAAAGATGCGGGAGGCCGTGGGCCCGGACGTCGATCTCCAGATTCTGACCCGCTCCGTCTCCGGCGTCACCCTCACGACCCAGTCTTTGGAGGCCCTGCGGCTACAGGCCAAGCTCATGAAGGCGAGCGGTACCACGTGGGACCGCAACTTCGATTACATGAACGACGTGCGGAATCTGGTGAACACCGGCCGGCCGATCGTGGATGCCGGCATGCACCATCAGGCCGTGATCGCGCTCATGGGGCTTCCGTTCCACTCCGACACGGTGCACACCGCCGGGTTCTATGTCGATATCGGCCGGCGCCTGCTCGAGAGCGACATCCGGATCGACAGCCTGTGTCTGAAGGATGCAAGCGGCACGACGGATCCCAAGACCATCTATGACGCGGCCGTAGGCCTCAAGAAGATCATGCCCTCCGAGATGCCGCTCTGGATGCACACCCATGACACGGCCAGCACGGCGGTGAGCTGCTACATGGCGGCGATCGCCGGCGGCGCCGACGGCGTGGATGTCTCGGTGCGTCCGCTGGCGAGCGGAACCGTACAGCCCGACGCTCGTGCGGTGGCCCACGCGCTCAAGGGAACGGGGTATTCGCTCGACCTCGATATCGCCAAGATGCCCGAGATCGAGAGCATGCTGGAAGAGCTGCTGCAGGAGTACGACTTCAACCCGACCACCACCACGGCCGACGCCCGGGTGCTGGGTTTCCCGATGCCGGGCGGCGCCATCGGACCGAACGTCCACATGATGGCAAAGGCGGGCATTCTTGAGCGGTACGGAGAGGTGCTGGCCGAGTTCCCGGTGGTGGTGGAAGCCGGAGGAGCGTGGACCAGCGTCACTCCCGGCAGCCAGCAGTATTGGCTCCAGGCGTTCAACAATGTGCTGTACGGCAGATGGAAGAAGATCGATCCCGGATACGGCAAGGCAGTGCTCGGCTACTTCGGCAAGACGCCCCTGCCCTCCGACCCCGAGGTGGTCAAACGCGCCTCGGAGGATCTCAAGTTGAGCGTGTTCGAGGGTGATCCGCTCGAGGCCGCGCCCAACAACATCGAACCTGCCAAAGAGGCGTTGAAGGAACGCGGGCTCCCCGTCACCGATCAGAACGTGTTCCTGGTGGTGGCGTCGATGGTGCCGGGGAAGAAGATGGACCTGAACGAAGGCATCCGCCTCCTGAGCGGCAATCCGAAGATCGACGTCCCCCTCAAGAAGAAGGCAGCCCCGGTGGCCCAGGGGCCGGCCGCTCAGCCCGGACCGGCTGTGGTCGCCACCGCTCCCACGCCCACCGGACCGATGGTGTCGCGCTGCACGGTCGAGGAAAACGGGACCACGCGTACGTTCACGATCACGCTGGAGCCGGCCAGGGGCGGCGCGGCGACCGCTACGGCAACGGCGCCCCGCCTGACCGCTGCAAAGGGGACACCCGTGTTTTCGACCTTCGCGGGCGCCGTGGAGATCGTGGACATCAAGGTCAAGGTCGGCCAGACCGTGGGTGCGGGGGGCGTCCTTGCCCAGGTCGAGGCGATGAAGGCGACGCACGACATCAAATCGCCGCGCGCGGGCACGGTGGTGGAGATCCATGCCAAGGTCGGTGACGAAGTCGATTCCTCGAAACCCATCGTGACCATCGCGTAGCGCGTTGCTCGATGGACACCCTGGTCGATCTCGTCCAGCAGTCCGGGCTCGCCAACCTCCGGCTCGGCAATGCCGTGATGTTCGTCGTGGCCGGCGTGCTCATCTACCTCGCCGTCCGCAAACAGTACGAGCCCCTCCTCCTCATTCCGATCGGCTTTGGCGCGGTGTTGGCCAACCTTCCGCTGGCCGACATGGGATCGTACGGCGAGGGCATCATCGCCCTGATCTACGAGCAGGGGATCCGCACGGAACTGTTGCCGCCGCTCATCTTTCTCGGCGTGGGCGCGCTCACCGATTTCCGCCCGCTGCTCGGCCGACCGCTCACGTTCCTGCTCGGAGCCGCCGCCCAGCTCGGGATCTTCACCGCCGCGCTGGCCGCCGCCTTCCTGCTCGGCTTCACACCCAAAGAGGCGGCATCGATCGGCATCATCGGCGGTGCCGACGGCCCCACATCCATCTTCCTCGCTGCCCAACTCGCGCCGCATCTGCTCGGTCCGATCGCAGTAGCGGCGTACAGCTACATGTCGCTGGTGCCGATCATCCAGCCGCCCATCATGCGGCTGCTGACCACACGGGCGGAGCGGGCCATCGACATGCCGCAGGCCATTCCGGTCTCGCGCACCGCGGTGATCCTCTTTCCGGTGGTGACGGGGATTCTCGCCTCGCTGGTGGTGCCGTCCAGTGCGCCGCTCGTCGGCATGTTGATGTTCGGCAACCTGCTCAGAGAGAGCGGTGTCACCGAGCGGCTGCGGAAGACCGCGGGCGGCTCGCTCATCGACATCGTGA
>CAYGCN010000214.1:0-4451 GCA_964348385.1 uncultured Gemmatimonadaceae bacterium | reverse complement strand
CTGCTGCGCCGCGCCTGTCCATGGCGATCACCTCCTCCCAAAAGCCCCGGGGTGGTCACACTCCAACTGTCCCAGCACCCCATCGACATCACGAAGCTTATGGGTTACACTAATATCTACATGAGGCATAGTCAATCTGCCCGGGAGAGACCGTTCCCTTCATAAACGATTGTTATAGTTGGGTTTGCGCCGTCGGGCGGAAAGGAAGACGCGCTCTGGGCTGCCGGGGCGCGGGCGGCTGGCACGGCCGGACTTCGTCTCCTGAGCCTCGCCGCTCCGGTTACTGCGCCGTCGCCCCAGCCACCCCTAGGGCGCGGTTCTTGGCTACTCCACCATCAGATGCGGAGGTCGTCGGCCCGCCACGTCGTGATCCGCCTCTTGATCGCTTCCCGATCCTCGAGCTTCTCGTCGAGTACCTGTTTCGCGAATGCCGGCAGGTCGGCATCGGTCACGAACCGCAGCGCGATGAGCTGGTCGACCGTGAACTCGGGAATGCGTGGGTGCAGCGACGCGGGCAGGAGGCGTTGGAGTCGCAGCTGCTCCTCCAGCCGAATCACACGGTCCTGCACCCCGAGCGGGAACGTGCGCGTGTAGAAATACACGATGACGACGGCAAGCCCAAAGACGAAGGCCGCGGCGCGGTCGAGCGAGAAGTCGCCGACCAGCGTCCAGCCGCAATACACGAGATACACGAGCAGCAGCAGGGACGCGATGAAGTGGTAGAGGGGGACGTACCGGCGATGGGTGGCGTACGTCAGCGGTTTGGACTGGGCCATGGCTATCTCCATTTCGGCTGGTCCCGAAGGTGCGACGACAGGGGCGTGGTCAGCGCCCCGGCTCGCGGCGACCGATCAACCGGCCCAGGAGATCACGCATCGCCCCGGGACTGACCCGACCGCTCACGTCCACCACGTAGCGCCCAAACCGGACGGATCCCTCACTGATCCCTCCGTCACGCGGACGGACCGGGCCGAGCCGCACCGAGTCGGCCGCTCGCCACGGCAGTACCGTGACCGTGAGCCGCTCACCGCTCTGAAGGGTTTGCACCACCTGGTACCCGGCACGGCCATCCGCGGCGACATCGGCAACTCGCACGACCGGGAGGTCCGCCACCGCGATGATCGTTCTCCCGAGCAGTCCCGTATCCGCCACGGCGATGCTCGCGGCCATGCCGGTATCGATCCGAGCCGGCGGCGCAGCCAGGGAATCGGCCGCCGCGCCAGATGCGGTGTCCCGCGTGACGACGCCGGTCGGTTCCGGCTGAGTCGGCTGTGGCTCAAGCGATTCCGGCACGGTCGGCGCCAGGATCGAGCTCACAACAGGCTCGGCCTCGCCTCCCGAGAGCAGAGCGTAGCCGCCCCCCACACCCAGCACGCCGACCGCCGCAATGGCCGCCCACAGAGGAGCGCGGCCGCGCCGACGTCGTCCCTCCGGGGCAAACACCAGCGAACCGCTGAACGGTGCGCGACCCGGCGGGGTCACTCGCTTGGGTGGCGACGGCTCGGGTTCCGCCGCCACGTCTGATCCAACGGGCTGCAGCTCCGGCTCGGCACGAGGCTCCGGCGGGGGTTCAGGTCGTGACTCCACGGCGGGTGGCGGCTCGGGTTCGTCGAGCGTCGGGGTGTCGATCACCGGCTCGGGGGTCGGCGGAGGCTCCCTCTCGACTTCCTGCCCGACCGGCACGAGATCCAGCCCGGGCGGGGCCGGCGCGGGTTCGGGCTCGGGGACCGGGGGCGCCGGTGGCTCGATCAGTTCCGGCTCTGGCGGCAGGGACGGGGGCGGCGGCGCGACCGCAGGCATTTGCCCGGAGGCGCGTTCGTGGCGCTTGGCGAGATCCATCACCATCTCGAGGACGGGGCGAGCGACGTCGTCCGCGGCCTCACCGAGCGCCTCGAGTGCATGATGAGCCGCCGGCAGGTGGAGCGCCGCGACGTACTCGTGGATCACCACGCGCGCCGGCCCGACATGCCCATTGTCGAGCATGATCCCGACGAGGGTGTGGTACACCCGCCGCCGGTCCGGCATCACGCGGAGCACCTTGGCGCAGATGGCGCTCACGCTCCTCACCGATCCCTGCGCCGCGTAGAGCTTCCCGGCCCGCTCGTACAGCGAAACGGCCGCCTTGGAATTGCCGAGCTTGAGAAACAGATCGCCGGCCTTGACGTACAACGGCAGTTCCGGGATCAGCTCCGGCGTGCCCTCCAGACCGGTGAGGATGTGGCGGTAGTAGGCGAGGGCTTCGCGGTACTTTCCGTGCCGTTCCAGCTCTCGTGCCCGTCGCTTGAGACCGGCAACGTCCACCCTAACCTCCACGCTGGAGCTTCGTCACGCCCGCACGTCGGGACCCCATCAATCTATCGGCGACGTGCCCGCCTGTCGCCAGGGGCGCGCCCGGATCGAACAATCGGGTTGCGGAGTACCGGATGTCGATGGATTCTTGTGAGGGCATCGACGGTAGGAATGACGTGAGCACAGGCGAATCGGCGTGCCTCAGGTGCCAAACCGCGTTGGCCGCGGAGTCCAACTATTGCCACAGCTGCGGGGTGAGCATCAGCGCTGCGGCGAGCGGGGAGTACCCGATCTACGACTACGAGCGCCTGTTCAACTACGCCCTCGACCTCATGTGCATCGCCGGTACGGACGGGTATTTCAAGGTGGTGAACCCGGCCTTCGAGCGCGCGCTCGGCTACACGGCAAAGGAGCTGTTGAAGCGGCCGTTCGTCGATCTCATCCACCCAAACGATCGGGATGCCACGATCGCCGAAGTCGAGCGCCTGACCGACGGCACTCCCACGCTGTCGTTCACCAACCGATACCGCAAGAAGGATGGGGAGTACATCGTGCTCGATTGGAGGGCGTTCCCCGAGCCGGGCACGAAGCTCATCTACGCCACCGCCCGCGTGCTCGAGCCGGACGAATCCTGAACGGCGCACCGGCCGGACTACACGACCACCCCCGAGCTATGACGGACCGCACATCACGGAGGCCGCGTGGGGCCAGCGTCGCACGGCTGATCGTCCGACTTCCCCAGTTCAGAGGCCGAAGTGGACTCCGAGACTCATCAGGAAGGGCTCTCGCTTCACGTCACTGATGATTCCGGACACGCCGGCATCGAGGCTGAAGTCGGGCAGCCGCTGCCAATCAAGGCCCAACTGGAATCCCAGACCCATCGCCAGCCGAGCGTCGATCCCGGCCGACAAACCCACGTGGTTTCGCGAGCCCGTCGTCCCCGCGACCGAGTTGAACTGCAGCGTGTAGCGCGGCGCAATCCACGGGTCGATCGTGACCAGCACGAGCGGCAGGTGCAACGCCACCCCGAGGCTCACCGGTACATCGACGGTCGTTTGGAGGTTGTCGGTCTCGACCACGCCGACGCCCGCCTGGAGCGCCACGGCCAATGGCATTGCCCCCCCGCCGAGGAGCCGGTATCCCAGCGATCCCATGTACATCGGCTCGGCATCGGTCACCTTGACCACGCCGACGCCGGCACCGACGATGAGCTTGGACACCACCAGGCTGCCGCGGGCGGCGAATGCGGAGTGCTCACCCGACCCCTGGTTGACCCCGAACCCATAGTCGCCCGCAATCCGCAGGGTCGGTACCGCCGGGTTGGCGTAGACGGGTGTGTTGGTCAGCTGTGCGTCGGCGGTGGTCGCTCCGGAGGCCAGTGCCACCACGGTCACCAGAACCGCTGCCATGAATCGATCCATCGTTCATCACTCCCGCTAAAGGTCGCGCCCCACCCGGCGTTCCTGCGACGGGCATCGGCGTGTGAAGCCTGATACCCGCGGCCGCGCGGCCGGTGCCGCCATGCGATGGCGACCGGCGACGGTTCCGTGGTTCCCCTCCGTCCTCCGCGGGTGCACTATTCCCTGCCATGCGTCTGCTTCGCTCCCTCACGTTCTGGATCTTTGTCGGTCTGTTTACCGGCCTGATCGCGGGCGCCGCCGCGGGCGAACCGATCGTCGCCGTCGCCGATCCGCTCGCCGAGGTGTTCCTGCGGCTGCTGCGCATGGCCATCATGCCGCTCATCATCACGTCGCTGACCTCAGCCGTGATCAGCGTCGGTGAGAAGAAGAACCTCGAGATCCTCGGCGCCAAGACGTTCGCGTACTACATCACCAGCAGCCTGCTGGCCATCCTCACCGGCCAAATCCTCGTGAACATCTTCCGCCCGGGCGTCGGCTCGACCATCCAGCTCCAGGAGGACGTCGAGGTCATTCCCGCGGCCCAGCAGAGCGTGGGCGACATCATCATGAACATCATCCCGGAGAACCCGTTCCAGGCGATCGCCGAGGGACAGGTCATGCCGGTGATCTTCTTCTGCATCCTGTTCGGGTATTTCGTGACCCGACTCAAGGAGCCCCACCGAAGCCAGCTTGGCGATTTCTTCCATGGCGCGTTTCACGCCATGATGAAGCTGACCCACCTGGTCATCTGGACCGCCCCCC
>CAYGCN010000213.1:0-4503 GCA_964348385.1 uncultured Gemmatimonadaceae bacterium | reverse complement strand
CGGCGGCGAGCGTGCGTCCCTCGATGGATCGGTCGGCCTCGTGAGTACGGAACTGAATCCGGTCCGCGCCTCCCCGGCGAGCGAGGTTCTCCACCATCTCGCCACGAATGCGTGCCCGAACCGACGGCGTGGAGAGCCGCTGGCGCAAGGAGTCGTCCCCGCCCGCCTGCGCCCAGCGCGGCACCAACGCCGCGGTGAGACCGGTTGCCGATGCCGTGTACGGATACTGATCGGCGAAGATCTCGAGCCCCTCGGCACGGGCCCGATCGATGCGCATGGCCAACGCGGGACCGAATCCCCACACGTTGGGTCCCAGCGCCTTGAGATGGGTCGCGATGCCGCGCACGCCGGCTTCCCGCGAAACACGGATCACCTCGTCCACCGCGGCCACGACGCCAATGCTGTAGTCGGCCTCGTCACGGATGTGGCTGGTGTACACGCCGCCATAGGGAGCCGTCACCTTCGCCAGCTCGATCAGCTCCTCCGTGGTGGCAAAGCTCCCGGGCGCGTAGTACGGCCCACTCGACATCCCGAACGCCCCGTCGTCCATGCCGGCCCGCACGAGGTCCTTCATCCGCTCGAGTTCAGGCGGTGTGGGCGCACGGTCCTCCATGCCAAGGACGGCTCGACGAACGGATCCGTGTGGGACCAGCAGTGCCGCGTTCACCCCGAGCCCGTCGCGGAGCAGGTCTGCACGTTGTCGGTCGAGGTCCACGGGGCCACCACCGTCGGGGTTGAGCACCGCGGTCGTGATCCCCTGCGCCAGGAGCGGCGCCGCGTGGCTCAGCTCCGGCGTGGCCAGACCGCCTCCCGCATGGGTGTGCACGTCGATGAACCCGGGCGCCACATAGAGGCCCGTCGCGTCGATGACCAGTGTTGCCGTGGCACCCGTCAGAGTACCCATCGCCACGATACGGTCGCCGACGATCGCGAGGTCGGCTCGGTACCACGGGTTTCCCGTGCCGTCCAGCACGCGTCCGTTCACGATGAGGATGTCGTACGGCGTGGCCTGCTGCGCGGTCACCCGTGCGACGCCGAGCACAGCCGTCAGCCACACAGCGGACAGCACGCCGCGTGCGAACGCGGTTCTCGCTATGTCGATGTGTGGCCCTCGATGCCATCGCCGGCCACTCGGTGCCGTCATCGTCTCCTCCGTGGTGCGCCTGCCCCACCGTTCCAGCGGGGGTCGGCGACACCGGTATGCCGATCCCGATCGAGATCGACCGCAATCGCGTGCAGCCTCGCGAAGTAGGAAGGGGATGCGCGGGCCGCCACTCCGAAGCCGAAGCTCCGCAGATCGGCGACATCGGTTGCGGTCCATGCCGTGCCCTCGCGGATCTCCACGTAGATGGTGTCCGTCGTGGGATGGAGCCGCGGGGCGGCCATGGCATCGGCAAGGGAAAGCCGCTGGTCGACGAGTCGGCTCACCACGCCGACGACGGCCGAGATGATCCGGCGCCCGCCGGCCGCGCCGAGGACGAACACCCGCGCATCTCCGTCGAGCACGATGAGTGGTGATTGGGACGAGAACGGCCGCTCCCCCGGTGTCAAGGCGCCGAGGTAGCCCATGGTGGCGGCGTACAGGAACCCGAGGTTGGCGCTGGCCACTTTGGATCCCAAGGTCGGCCCCAGCGACTGTGTGAGCGCCACGAAGCCCCCGTTCCCGTCGGACACCGAGAGATGGGTGGTGTGGTGGCTCTCCCGGTCCGTCGACGGGTCGAGCGCGAGGCCCGCGGCAACGGCCGGTGCCGGAACGGCACCCGGATCAGTCACCGTAGCGGCGCGCTGCGCAGCCCATGCTTTCGACACCACGGTTCGTGCGTGTTCCTCCGGCGTACCGAGGTTCCCTGTGCGGTCGGCGAAGCTCAGCAGGAGGGCCTGGGTCAGCAGCGCCGCCCACTCCGCACTGCCGGCCCGACCGGTCAGATCGAACTGCTCCAGAATGTGCAGGGCTTCGATCGTGGTCGCGCCGGACGCCGGCAAATACGTCCCGACCAGCTCGAAGCCGCGATAGGAGCCGCGCACCACCGTGCTCGGCCGGGCGGCGTACTGCTCCAGATCCTGCGTCGTGACCAGTCCACCGTTCCGTGCCATGTCGGCCGCGATGCTGTCGGCGATCCATCCACGATAGAACGCGTCGGGGCCGTCGCTCCCGATGGCACGGAGCACCCGCGCGAGGGTGGGCTGCCTGAGTCGCTCGCCCGCCTGGTAGGGTGTCCCGTCAGCCCGCAGGAAATGTCGTGTTGAGCCCTCGAACTCGCTGAGCCGGCCGGTCAACGCGGCAATCCGTTCGGCCTCCTCGGCGGGGAGGGGAAAGCCGGTATCGGCGAGGGCGGTGGCTGGTGCCACCACCTGAGCCCAGGACAACGCACCATGCGCTGTGTGGGCATCGGCGAGCGCCGCTACAGTCCCGGGGATCCCGATCGT
Organism: uncultured Gemmatimonadaceae bacterium; assembly: GCA_964348385.1. Lineage (GTDB taxonomy): Bacteria > Gemmatimonadota > Gemmatimonadetes > Gemmatimonadales > GWC2-71-9 > JAOTVV01. Next base: position 2,076 of record CAYGCN010000213.1, on the reverse strand, counting down.
GCCGTACCCATACGCGTCTTCGTCATCGATCGGAATGCTTGGCTCGGCGGCAGGAACCTCGGTGGTGCCGTCGATGCCGACGAACGCCCCCGATGGGGCACCAATCAGCATCTGCGTGCGCCCGCCGAGCCCGGACATGGTGGGCTCCACCACGCCGAGCGCCAGTGCCGTCGCGACGGCGGCATCGACGGCGTTGCCTCCTTCTTCCAGGATCGCGACCCCCACCGCCGTCGCGAGCGGCGAGCCGCTCACCACCATTCCCTCCCCGGACCGCAGCACCTGTCCCTCGGCGTACGCGGGATGATCCACCCCCCTCTCGGACCCACACCCCGCGAGCATGGATACCAACGCGACAAGAATCACTGACCGCCCGACTCGGATCATCTCGTTCTCCTGCTGGGCACCTCGACCGCGACTCCCTAACCGCCCAACCGCCTAACCGTTCAACCGCCTAACCGCCCAACCGCCTCACCGCCCTCCCCGGCCTCGCTCCTTCAACGAACTCCCCCTGATCCAACACGAGCTGTCCGTTGACGATGACGTACCGGATCCCCTCCGAGTACTGGGCCGAGTTCACGTACGTAGCGCGGTCGATTACGGTATTCGGGTCGAACACGGTGATGTCGGCGAAGGCGCCCGCGGCGAGGCGGCCGCGGTGCCTCATGTCCGGCACCGACCGCTCCAGCCGCTGGGCGGGCATGATGGTCATCTTGCGCAGCGCTTCCATCAGCGTGAGGTGTCCTTCTCGGCGTACCATCTGCCCGAGCACGTGCGTGAACGTTCCGGCACCGCGCGGATGGCCCTTGCCGTCGACGATCACGCCGTCGCTCGTGATCATCACGTGCGGATGAGTGAGTGCCATGAGCATTTCATCTTTGGGGATGAAGAACGTGACGATCGTCGCGCCACGCTCCCGCCAGTACGCGAATGTCTCGTCGTTCAGCCGCTCTCCGGTCTCGACCAGCATGATCGAGTCCACGGTGACTCCGCCGAATCGCTCCTCCCACCCGGGATCGTACAGCGCCGACTCCAGCCGAGTGCTGTTGGCCAGATAGGGATGGATGTCGGCCATGATGTCGATGCCGTGGCGTCTGGCCCCGGCGATCATCTCGAGGCTGGCGTCCATCGAGCCGATGGCGGACGAGGCGAGATGAACGATCTGGGCCTGTGCTCCGGTGATCCCCGCGGCGGCGATCACTTCCTGCACGGACTGCACGATCGTCTCGGGGAACACGGATCCTTTGTATCGCGAGTGGACGTGCGCGGGTGCATTATGTTCGGCGGCTACGGCAAACATGTCGACAATTTCCTCGTACGACGCGCCCGGCGAGTAGTTGATGCCGAAGCCGATCCCTACGGCACCCGCGTCGATTGCCTCGGCGGCGATGCGTCTCATGGCAGACCGCTGGGCCTTGGTGGCAGGCCGGTACAGATCGGTCGCTCCCGCCGCCGCCCGGATCTCCCGATGGTCCACGGTCGTTCCGTAGTTGACGAGCGAGCCATTGGGCTCGAACGCCCCGTACCACCCGCGCACATCGAGCGGACCTCCGTGCATCGAGACCACCGTAGTCACTCCGTCCTTGATCTTGTAGCGCTGCGGCTCTCGTGAGGGCGTGATGTGGGCCAGGATGTCGACGAACCCCGGTGCCACCACGAGGCCCCTCGCATCGATCGTGCGCTCCGCCACGACCGGCGCCGACGTGATCGCCACGATCCGGTCGCCGCGCACCAGCACCGTGCGGACGGCGTCGAGCCCGCTGGCCGGATCCATCACTCGGCCGTTCACGATTGCGATGTCCCCGCGCTCCTGCGCCCACAGCAGGGAAGGGAGGACCGCCAGTATCAACGATACGGCATACCATCGTCGCTTCATGGTGTGCTTGCCCCTTCCTGCAGGGATGGTATCGATATCGGCTCACAGCTCACAGCTCACAGCTCACAGCTCACAGCGCACAGCGCACCGCGTGTTCCACCCGCCTAACCGCCCAACCGCCTACCCCACCGGCCGCTCCGGCCTCAGTCGCGGCGCCAGGAACCGCCAGATCTCGCGCCGCGATTCCTTGGCCAGCTTCGTGT
>CAYGCN010000212.1:0-4508 GCA_964348385.1 uncultured Gemmatimonadaceae bacterium | reverse complement strand
CGGGCCGGGTGAGGCGCCCCGGCCCTAACGAGTTCACCCGCCCTCGCGTTATCCTATTCCCATGGCATCCCTCACGCGGCTCGAGGCCCTGCTCGTCGGATATCCGTCGCTGCTCGTCGGCTACTCCGGCGGCGTGGACTCGGCGCTCCTGGCTGTGGTAGCGCGCCGGGTGTTGGGGAAAGAGCGGTCGCTGGCCGTGATGGGCCTCAGTGACTCCTACCCCCGGGTGCAGCGCGAGCGGGCGCGGGCTATCGCCCAGACGTACGACCTCGAGTTGCTCGAGCTCGTGACCGACGAGTTGGCCGATCCCCACTACGTGGCCAACGGCCCCGATCGCTGCTACTTCTGCAAGCGCGAGTTGTGGAGCAAGCTGTGCGCGGTGGCCCGGCAACGGAGTATCGCGGTCGTGGCCGACGGGACGAATGCCGACGACCTGGGCGATCATCGACCCGGGCTCCGTGCGGCAGCGGAGCGCCGCATTGTGTCGCCGCTGGCCGAGGCGGGGCTTGCGAAGGCCGACGTGCGCCAGGCGGCGCGAGCGCTGGGCATTCCCGTGTGGGACGCGCCTGCATCCCCGTGCCTCTCGAGCCGTGTGATGTACGGGCTCGCGGTGACGCCGTCGCGACTCCGGCAGGTGGAGGAGGGAGAAGATGTGCTGCGCCAGGTCGGGGTGCGCGGCGACCTCCGGGTCCGGCATCGCGGTCGCGAGGCGCGGATCGAGGTGTTGCCGTCGGAATTCGATCTCGTGCGCAAGCACGGCTCGCACATCGCAGACCGACTGCTCGACCTCGGGTTCGACCGGGTCACCCTGGATGTGGGGGGGTATCGACGAGGGAGTCAGCTCGACGGCGCGGAGCCGCACCTCGAGCTGCTCGCCCAGCGCGGCTGATCGGTGCGGCTGTTCCTCGCCGTCAACCTTCCCCCTGATCTACGGGGCCGGCTGTGGGGCGCGGCCGAGCCGCTGCGTGACGGAGCGTTCCCCGTGCGATGGGTGGCGCCTGACGGACTCCACATCACAGTGAAGTTCCTTGGCCATGTCGACGCGGACCGTTTTCCGGCCATTCAGGAGCGGCTCGATCGCGCGGTCGTCGGTGCCAAGCCGTTCTCCGTGCTGCTCGCCGGCTTCGGCGCCTTTCCGTCGCCCCGGCGGCCGCGGGTCGTGTGGGCGGGATGCGAAGCCGCGCCACCGCTCGAGCTGCTGCAGGACAGGATCGAGCGGGAGATGCAGCAACTGGGATTCCCGGTCGAGGCGCGGGTGTTCCACCCGCACGTCACGCTGGGGCGCGTGAAGCGTGGGGCGAAGCCACGGGACCTTGAAGGCCTGGAACAGCGACTGGCGAACGCCGCGTTTGACGGGGAATTCACCGTGCGGTCGATCGATCTCATGGAGAGCACGCTGCATCCCGCGGGTGCGCGCTATACGCGACGGCACGCGGCCGAGCTGCGCGGGTAAGTAAGGAGGGCGGGTCGTGAAGGAAGGCTGCGTCAAGAACTTCCTGGCCACCGTGGGGTGCCTGACCGTGCTCGTGGTCGTGATCGGCGGCGGATGGCTGTTCCGGGATCAGTTGTACGGCGCCTACCGCTCCGTCACTGGGATCGAGTCGCGTGCGGCGGCGGACAGCTCCGTTGGAGCACCTTCGGCCAGGGCCCGACGATCCGCTGAGGCGAAAGAGGCGGTGCTTGGCGCACGCGGGACTGGCTACGTCCGGCTGTCGGCAGACGAAGTGGCGTCGCTCATCGACGCCCGGCTGGCCCCACCGGCTCGGGCGGCGGTGGACTCGCTCCGCGTGATCCTGACGGAAGGGCGAATCGCGCTCGAAGCGCGGGTCAAGCTGGCGGTGTTCGGGAAGGATCTGCTCGGTCCGCTGTCCGGGCTGCTGGATGCCAGCGAGCGGCTCAGGATGGCGGGCGGCGCGGAGATGCGTGCGCCGGGCGAACTGGCGTGGCGCTGCGACGAGTTTGTCATCGTCTCGTTCCCGTTCCCGCCGTCGGTCATTCCGGCGCTGGTGAACCGGATGACGGGACGGGACGACGGCGTGTTTCTGATCCCGGTGCCCACGACGGTCGGCGAGGTGCGGGTGCGGGCGGACGGTGTGACCCTCTATCGGCGAGTGGAGTGATGGCAAGACGCGTGCTGGTCGTGGACGACGAAAAGGGCGTGCGGGACGCCATGCGCCAGGTCCTCGAGTACGAGGGGATCGAGGTGCGCACGGCGGAGTCCGGGGACGAGGCATTGAAGGTCTATCCGGAGTTTCATCCGCACCTGGTATTCCTCGACGTGAAGATGGCCGGCCTCGACGGCCTCGCGACGCTCGCGCAGATCCGTGAAAAGGACCCGGCGGCGCAGGTGGTCATGATCTCCGGCCACGGGACCATCCAGACGGCGGTGGAGGCGACACAACTGGGGGCCTACGACTTCCTCGAGAAGCCGCTCGACACCGACCGCATTCTGCTCACCCTGCGGCATGCGCTGGAGCGGGCTGACCTGGAATCGGAAAACGTGCGGCTCCGCGCGACGGTGGCCGATCGCTACGAGATCGTCGGCGAAAGCCCCGCGATCCGCGAGCTGATGGAGGTGGTCGATCGCGTAGCGCCGACTGGCGCCCGTGTCCTGATCAGCGGCCCCAACGGTAGCGGGAAGGAGTTGGTGGCACGGGCCATTCATCGGCGCTCCCCGCGCGCAGACCAACCGTTCGTCGAGGTCAACTGCGCGGCGATCCCCAGCGAATTGATCGAGAGCGAGCTGTTCGGGCACATGAAGGGGTCGTTCACCGGGGCGTTCGCCGACCGCCCGGGGAAGTTCGAGCAGGCCGACGGCGGCACGCTGTTCCTGGACGAGGTGGGGGACATGAGTGCGGCGGCGCAGGCCAAGGTCCTGCGCGCACTCGAGGAGGGCATGGTGACGCGGATCGGCGCCACCAAATCCATCTCGGTCAACGTGCGGGTGATCACCGCCACCAACAAGACGCTCCCCGACGAGATCGCCGCCGGCAACTTTCGCGAGGATCTCTACTATCGGCTGAACGTCGTGCCGATCGAAGTGCCACCGCTGCGCAGCCGCCGCAGCGACATTCCCCTGTTGGTGGAGAAATTCGCCGCCGACCTGTCCAGGGACAGCGGGGTCAAGCCCAAACCGTTCGACGCGGATGCGCTGGACGCCCTGGCGCGTCGCGACTGGCCAGGGAACTTGCGCGAGTTGCGCGATGGCGTGGAACGACTCCTCATTCTGTCGAGCGGCCAGACGGTGCGCGCGGCCGATGTGGAGCGGATATCCGGCATGCCGGCCGAGGGTGCGCTCGCCGAGCTGGTCACCTGCGAGACCTTCGACGAATTCAAGCAAAAGGCCGAGCGGGCGTTTCTCGAGGCAAAGCTCAACGAGACGGGCTGGAACGTCAGCGAGACGGCGCGCAAGGTCAACATGCCACGCAGCAATCTGTACAAGAAGATCGAGAAGTACGGCCTCCAGCGGGAGTGACGCGACCAGTCGCTCGGCAACGTTCGGATACGCTATGCGCGAGGCGCGTTGGGACGATGCATCACCGGCTCGTAGCGTTGACCCATGAAACCCCTTCGGCAGTCCGTGGCCATCATTTTGAGTGTCGGCGGAGCGACGCTCGACTCAGCCGCCCTGCAGCGGATCCCAATGGCGACGCTCGTCCGCGCCGAGTTCGCCACGGGCGAACGGGCGGCCTGCGTTGCCGCCACGCTGGCCCACGAGTGCGACACGACCGAGCTCGCGCGCGAGTTGCGGCAATGGGCGGCGAGTTGGGGGTGGACGATCACGGTTGCGCCGCTTCGTGGGCCTCGCTAACCTTCAGCTACGCCGTTGCATCCGACGCTGCGACGGATCGACAGGACATCCTCACGTAGGTGGTGATGCGTCACCGCCGAAGTCGTATAGCTCCGGTTCTCGAGTTGCGGGAGGCGCCACGCGCATGCGGCTGAAGACCTCGAAGAGGACGTCCGTCGATGAGGGTTCCCTCGATCAGTACCTTCGGGAAATCAGTCAGTACCCCCTGATCAGCAGAGATGACGAAGTCGAACTTGCGATCCGCATCAAGGCGGGCGACGAGGAGTCGCTCGACAAGTTGGTGCGGAGCAACCTGCGGTTCGTGGTGTCGGTCGCCAAGAAGTACCAGAACCAGGGCGTGAGCCTCAGCGATCTCATCAACGAGGGGAACCTCGGCCTCATTCGCGCCGCCCACAAGTTCGACGAGACCAAGGGTATCAAGTTCATCTCCTACGCCGTCTGGTGGATCCGCCAGGCCATTCTCCAGGCCCTGGCCGAGCAGAGCCGCATCGTTCGCGTGCCCCTGAACCGCGCGGGCACACTGCACCGGATCGGCAAACGCTCGTCCGCCTTGCAACAGGAATTGGGTCGCGAGCCGACGGTGGAGGAGATCGCCGAAGGGATGGACATTTCGGAAGAAGAAGTCGCCAAGACGCTCTCGATCTCCCAAAGCCACCTCTCCCTCGACGCGCCGCTGACGCCCGGCGAAGACAACAAA
>CAYGCN010000211.1:2879-4522 GCA_964348385.1 uncultured Gemmatimonadaceae bacterium | reverse complement strand
CCCGGGAACGAGCGAGCCGCCGGCTTGGCACCGGTGCGACTGTGGATTGCCGGGCCCAGCCCGGAATATCGGACCGCGGTGCTCGGCTGCAACGACGGATCGGGCGCAGGCCTCGCCAACGAACAGCTCGCGTCAGATTTCGGCGACGGAACGTGGCACCGGATCGCGCTGCAGATTCGCCCTGACGGCTGGACCGAGTGTTACATCGACGGCGATCTGATCGCGCGATACCCGATCGGCGAGTCGGCACGCACGGCCACCGGGGTCTTGTTCTTGGGCGGCCGAAGCTACGGGACGGCCATGTACCACGGGCCGGTGCTGGTGACGCGGGGGTTGCGGTATTGAACTGGCCGCCGCCTCCCCGATGACAAGCGAGTCCGCAGGTTCACTGGGAGGAGAATGACACGATGAACTTCCGTAAGTTCTCCATTGCTGGAGCGGTCGTCGGTCTCTCGCTCCTGGTCGGTTGTTGGATACCGGAAGAATTCAACGCCACCATCCAGGTGAACAGTGATGGAAGCTATACGTTCACCTATGATGGCACGCTAACCTACGCCCTCGCACTCGCCGCGGCACAACAGGACTCCCTTTCTCGAGAAGACGAGGCAGCCCTGGCGAAGGCAGTTGAGGACATACGGGAGGACCCTGACGTCAAGAAAGTCACGTATGCCGGTAAGGGGCGGTACAAGGTCCTGGTGGAAAGGCGGGGAAGACCCGGCGAACAATACTACTTCTTGTCAAAGGAACTAAACATCTTCTCGGTGAAGCCACAGCAGGATGGCTCCATAGCGATCGCCGCCGAGCGGTTCAGTGAGAAGGACCTGGCCGAGCTGAAGGCCATTGGAGCAAAGGTCGAGGGTACGCTGACCGTGTCCCTGGCGAGAGGCGTTGCGGTGCTACGGCACAATGCCCAACGTGAGCCAAAGCTGCTCGGTCTCATTGGATCATATGAATGGGACATCAGGACCGTCGACGCCGATCCGCTCATCGTCGTGCGACACTCCTCCGGACATGACGAACCAGTCCGGAAGACGTGGGGGTCCTGATCGTGCGTGTGAAACGAGTGGCTCCAAGGACCGTGGAACCCCACCACATGAGCTACCGCTCTGGGCCGGCAGCGTTCTAGCGAAGCTGCTCTTATCGCCAACCCCCTCGCCCAGACGTCGTCGGTTTCTGGCCCACCGATGCAAGTGGATTCCGCCATCGCCCAGATCCTGATCGCGGTGATCGATCACTCTGAATGACGTTCTATTGGCGCAGGTCAATGCCCCCCCGCACCACCAGCGCCCTCCCCTCGTTATCCCTCGGCAACGCGACGGGCGTCACCTGCCCGCGGGCCCAGATCGTCTTGATCAGGTTCCCGATCGCGACCACGCGAAGTCGACGGAAGGCATCGCGCGCGACGAATGTCACATCCGTGAGTGAGTATGCCGTGCAACCACCGGTGGCATGTTGCAGCGTAGAGGGATGCGTGCGCAAGCTCCCTTAGAAGAGGATGGAGAAGGGACACCATGGCACATGGGGGGCGCAGGCCACGGGGGTATTTGATCGACGTCGCTGACGACGGACTACCCAGCCTGGAGGCGGGTCCGTGGGCGGAGCACAAGTACCGCCGCGTCGGCATGTACGCCGAGATGTTCGCC
>CAYGCN010000211.1:0-2869 GCA_964348385.1 uncultured Gemmatimonadaceae bacterium | reverse complement strand
AATGTCACATCCGTGAGTGAGTATGCCGTGCAATCACCGATGCCATGTTGCAGCGTAGGGGGTCTGTGCGCAAGCTCCAATAGGAGAGGATGGAAGAGGGACACTATGGCACGTGCGAGCCGCGGACCACGAGGCTACCTGATCGACCTTGCTGACGACGGGCTACCCAGCCTGGAGGCGGGTCCATGGGCGGAGGACAAGTACCGCCGCGTCGGCATGTACGCCGAGATGTTCGCCACCGGGATGAAGCATCGCTGGGACGAGCGGGTGTATCTCGATCTGTTCGCCGGCCCGGGTCACGTGCGGATCCGCGGGACCAACCGGATTGTCATGGGGTCGCCACTGATTGCGCTCTCCCTCCGCGACCCGTTCGATCGGTACGTCTTCTGTGACCAAGACCCGAACGCGATCGATGCGCTCGCTGCCCGCTGCGCCAGGGTCAACGACCGAGCCGACGTGAGGCTGGTCAGGGGTGATGCGAACGAGCAGCTCAGCGAGATCATCGACCACCTGCCCGTGCACGGCGTCGACAGGCGCGTCCTCTCGTTCTGCTTTCTGGACCCGTACAGACTCAACATTCACTTCGGGAGCGTGCGGCACCTTGCGGAGAACCGGCCCATCGACTTCCTGATCCTCCTGGCGCTCCACATCGATGCAAACCGAAACATCGAGCGCTACGCCAGCGAGGAAAGCGGCGTCATCGACGACTTCCTGGGCGATCCGCATTGGCGAGCGCGGTGGGACAGCGCGAGGTCACGCGGAGCGACCGTCGTCGAGTTCCTCGCTGAGGAATACTCCCGGCGCATGGCGTCCTTGGGGTACATCCCGCTGCCGTTGGAGCGCATGGTCAAGATCCGCAGCCACGATCGCCGTTTACCGCTGTACTACCTCGCATTGTTTTCGAGAAACGAGCGCGGCTTGGACTTCTGGGATGAAGTCCTGAAGTACTCCGACGATCAGCTTCCGCTGCTGTAGCGTTACGCGACGCACCCAGCAGCCGCGAACGGATACTCGCTCCATTCTTCGCCATCGAGCAAACGCCCACCGGCTCTGGGCGTGCGCCCGCCCCACTGCTTCCAGAAGAACGGGACGCCGGACTGGACGCAGCGGTCTCGTAGGGCCAGGGCCCATGACGGATCCACGGGCCGAGCGTCGGGCCCGCTCTCTCCGCCGCCAATCACCCAGTGGATTCCCGACAGGTCCAGCCGGTCGAGCGATCCCAGCAGCGGCTCGCAAGACAGGAACCGCACCTCGGCATCGACCAGCCGAAGGTGGTCCGCACGGTAGCCGACGTCCTGGTTCTCGATCGATGTGCCGATCCAGACGTGTGGCGGGATGGCGTGCCGGCCGAACTCCGCCCGGTGGCGGCGCCAGAACCGCGCGGCCCGCGACGGACGCTTGGTGAGCACCTGATAGACGTGCCAATCGGCCGTCAGCATCACGTGAAAGACCTCGAGCACGAAGTCGTCCGGCACGTCGTGGTGGAACAGGTCCGACATCGAGTTGACGAAGATCATCCGGGGATCGGACCAGGAGATCGGTTGCTCCAGGCGCTCCGGCCACAGTCGCACGGCGAATGGATCGGCACGGTTGGCGGCGGTTTCGACCACCGGGAGCCGGCGGAGGTAGAGATGGCGGAGCCGCTTTTCGGCGAGGGCGGCCGCGTAACAGTGATCGCAGCCGGGGCTCACCCTGGTGCAGCCGGTGACCGGATTCCAGGTGGCGTCCGTCCATTCGATGCCGGTCCGGTCACCCACGTCAACGCTCCGTGATGGGGGTATTCGGTCCCGAATATACGCCGAAGCCGGAGGCGCGCAATCGGGTCCGCTTCGTGTCGACGTGCAGTCGGTGCGTGTTAACGAGACAGGAGAGGTGTGCCTGCCTCCCCGCGCACCACCAACGCCCGCCCCTCGTTAGCCCTTGGCAACGCGACGGGGGTCACCTGGCGTGCGCCGTCTCGCATCATGTGATGGTGGAGAAATTCGGACCATAGCGGTCAGTCATTATTGTCAGCCAGTTTGACAACGCTATGGAGCCCATAACGTCCTTCGTTCCAACACTGCCCTTATCACGACTTCGGTCGAGTTCGAAAGACCACCTTTCCTTGTTGCCTTGGGCCGCAGGGCTGTGTGACACAGGTTCAACTTCTGGCTCGCTCGCCTGTAACTCACGGATGGCAGCCAGTTTGATGACTGTGCTCGTATGTTGCTCACTCCACCACCCGCCCATGCCAGACCCCGGCGACCAATCATTACCATGGAGGAATTCGAGGGTACGTTCGTCCTTCAGCCTGATAACATAGTACCAGCCTCCAAGTCCCTCCTGAGGGGGAACCACCTTCCATTCATAATCGAAGATACTGGAGGTGTTAACAGGTTTCTCCCTCTTCGCCCAATCTCGGCGCACTTGCCATTTCCAGTCTTTGCGTTCCGAAAAGCGCCGTATCTCCGCTGAAAGCATGCTCATCACCGCTGCTTCGTCGAACATGAAGCGCCTCCGCCTCAGTTGAAGTCCATGGCTGCGTGACGCCGCAAGGGCGAGTAACACTGCCAGGATCGCTAGGGCCAGGGCTGCCGCCGCATCGCCGAAGAGAAGCGCCGCCAGTGCACCGGCAGCGGATGTGGCTGCACCAACGCTGGCGAGGAGTCTGCTGACAAAGCCGATTCGCGGTCTCTTCATACCGGGCTGGCCCCAGCGATAATGTCAGGAGCGCAATCGGCCGCGGCGGGCCTTCTAGTCTGGGAGACTACATAATGTAGTCCGGGTCCGAGCCAGCGTTGCCATTGGCCGCTGAACTCCAAGGCCTGACCTATTCCCTGGCGATAACCAACGCCCTGCCCTCGTTATCCCTCGGCAACGCGACGGGGGT
>CAYGCN010000210.1:0-4573 GCA_964348385.1 uncultured Gemmatimonadaceae bacterium | reverse complement strand
CGAGCGCTACTCCTTTCGCACCTTCGTCATCGGGAAATCCAACGAGCTGGCTGCCGCGGCGGCCTATGCCGTCGCTGAGGCCCCCGGCAAGACCTACAACCCGTTGTTCATTTACGGCGCCACGGGGCTTGGCAAGACCCACCTCATGCAGGCTGTTGCCCACGCCGTCTTGGAGCGTGACCAGGAAAGCCGCGTGGTCTACATGGGTGCCGAGCAGTTCATCAATGAAGTCATCGAGAGCATTCATAGCCGTACCATGGCGGACTTCCGCCAGCGGTACCGCGAAGAGGTCGACATCTTCCTCGTGGATGACGTGCACTTCCTGGAAGGCAAGGAAATGACCCAGGAGGAGTTCTTCCACACGTTCAACGCCCTTCATGAGGCGCAGAAACAGATCGTCCTGACCTCCGATCGTCCGCCCAAGGAAATGCCGGGACTCGAGTCCCGATTGGTCAGCCGCTTCGAGTGGGGCATGGTGGCCGATATCGGACAGCCCGACCTGGAGCACCGGATCGCGATCCTCCGCAAGAAGGCCGAGCAGGATCACCTCGAGCTCACCATCCCCGATGACGTCCTCCGGTTCATCGCCGAGCACATTCGGAGTTCGGTTCGCGAGCTCGAGGGGTGCATCATCAAGCTCCTCCTGTACGCCTCGCTGCGTCACCGTGAAGTCTCGATCGAGTTGGCCCGAGAAGCCCTTGCAGACAAGATCCGCCAGGCCGGGGGCGCCGACGCGAGCCGGCCGGCACCGCCGAGCGTCGATCGCGTCCAGGAGGTCGTCGCGCGTCGGTGGGGCGTCACACCGGAGGGGCTGCGCTCCAAGGCACGAACGAAGAGCCTCACTGTGCCGCGGCAAGTCGCCATGTACCTGGCGCGTGAGCTCCTCGGCATGCAGCTCGTCGAGATCGGCCAGGCCTTCGGTGGCCGGGACCACTCCACGGTGATCCACAGCGTCGACAAGGTGCAGCGCACCATGGCGGCGGACCGCAAGTTCCGCGATCGGGTGGAGCACGCGAAGCACGAGCTGGCGTCTGTCGCGTGACCAGGGAGTGTGGAGAGTCGTGTGGGAGACGGGGAGGGAATCTGGATTCGGCGGAACGCTCAACCGGGCATCCACACCGGATCCCCGCTGATTCACAGGGTCCGAATGGGCGAAGCCATGCAGGGAGACGAGGTTGCAGCGATCGTCAAGGTTTCAAGAGGCTCTACTAGCACTACTAGATAGTACATACTAACGTAACTCGTAGTTCTTCTTATCCACGCTTGCTGGGGTTGGGGCATGAAGTTCACGATCACACGGGAGCGATTGCACGAAGGATTGGTCGCGGTGGCGGCGAGCGTGCCCACCAAGACGACGCTTCCGGTGTTGGCCAATATCCTCATCGAGGCCAAATCTGACGGCGTCCGCTTGTCCGGTACCGACCTCGACATTGCCGTGAGCACCGTCGTCCCGGCCGAGGTCGATGCGGAGGGAGCCGTCACGGTTCCGGCGAAGAAGCTCCTCGAGATCGTGCGTGAGCTGCCGAGCGCCGCGGTCCGTATCGCGAGCTCCGGGGAACAGCGGGTCGATCTGGAGTGCGGGCGGTCACGCTTCCGCCTCCTCGGCATTCCGCGGGAGGAGTTCCCCAACTTCCCGCCCGTGAGCTTCAAGGACAGCTGGTCGGTCACGTCGAGCGATCTGCAGAAGCTCATCAAGCACGTGAGCTTCGCGTCGTCCACTGAGGAGAGCCGGCCGATTCTCAACGGCGTCCTGTGGGAACTGCGGAAGGACGTCATGCGGATGGTCGCGACCAACGGGCACCGGCTGGCCAAGATGGACGTGCCCGTGGTGGGTTCGGCGGAGGCGGCCGATCTGATCGTGCCCCCCAAGGCTCTGGACCAGGTGGGGCGGCTCTTCGGGCCGGCAGACGAGGTGGAGATCGCGAAAAGCGACAACCATCTCGGGTTTCGGACAGGCTCGACCGTCGTGTTCACGCGCCTCGTGGAGGGGCCATACCCCAACTATGATCAGGTCATTCCCAAGGAGAACGATCGCGCATGCACCGTCGAGAAGGACGCGTTGGCGAGCGCGCTGCGCCGTGTCGGCGTCGTGGCAAGCGATCAGACCCACCGGGTTCGCCTTCAGTTCAGTGGCGGGACGCTGAAGCTCAGCGTGAACACCCCCGATCTCGGGGAGGCCCAGGACGAGATTGCGGTGACGTATGACGGAGACCCGCTCGAGATCGGCTTCAACGCCAACTACCTGCTCGAGGTGCTGAAGTACATGCCGACCGGTGAGGTACGCCTCACGTTCAAGGCTCCCGAGCGGGCGGCAACGGTCGAACCCGTCGGTTGGGATGACCCGGCGGCCTACGTCTGCCTGGTGATGCCGCTGCGCCTGGTGGATTGAGCGGGCGGACTCCGACCTAGAACTGGCGACTCGAGACGCCGGTCAGACTCAGGCGCTCGAGTCGTGTCATACCGGCGCCGGCCGGACCGGAGCCAAGCAGAACCCCCCGGTCATTCCCGCCCACGACAAGGCCTACGGCCCACTGCCGGATGCGGAAATCGCCGTTGAGGTCGATCGTTCCCATCGCGGCAACCGGCAGCGCCCCGAACAGCGAGAGCCGGACCCCACCGCGGTACGTCATGTCCATCCCGGACGCGGTCAGGCGCTCCGCGGCGATCATCTCCGCCGCGAGGTCCAGGTGCGAGGCGAGGGTGCGCACGTTCACCGCCAGAATGCCGGTGAGGGGCTGCTGGATGGTGCGCGGGGTCGGCCGGCCGATGTTGCGGAGCACCACGGCGAGGTCGACCGGGAGCATGGCCGGTCGGTACCTGAGCCCGATGTCGATGCCGCGGTGCGACACGTCTTCCACCGGGCTGCCTTGGTAAAAGCTCAGCGCGGCGCCAAGCGAGCCGCGTGGAAACGGCACGGCCAACCCGAATCGTAGGGCACCCGTGTTCGGATCGGTGTCGAAGCGGTCTCGCTGGTAGCCCACCGACAGGCCACGGGAGTTCAGACCCAGCGTCCATTGCGCGAGCCGCAGGCCCTCGCCGACGGGACGCTCGAGCACGAACTCCGCCATCACGGAAGCGTCGACGACGGTCGCGAGGCCCGCAGGGTTGACCCAGAGGGCCCGGATCTCGTTGGCAGACGCCGCCAGCAGGTAGTCGGCCGAACGTGACCGAACGGATTGAGCCACCGCAGCCTGCCACGGCAGCAGGACGACGACGCTGGCGACGGCGAGTCGGCGCAGCAACCGAATTACCGAACGACGCGTACGGTGTCGTACCGGATCTGCGTCACGGGGATCATCGCGCCCATCGCCGCGACCGTGGCGACCACGTTCGACGTGTCGGCGCTGGTGCCGCCGAGATAGCGCCCGTCCTGTGCGAGATACAGCTGCGAGTGTCGCACGCCCGAGCCGTCGACGCCGATATCCATGCCGCCTTGGGACCCGCCGCCCGAGACGGTGTAATCGGCCACCGCGGTGACCGCGAGCGCCGCGGTACCGTTGTGCGTGATCCAGTCGCCGGCCGCATACGCCGTCGTGGTCTGAATGCTCATGTCGAGGCCGCCGCTCTGCGTGGTGGTCGAGACGCTGTCGGACCAGGTCTGCCCCGGCGCCACGCCCCCGCGGGGGATCCGCGGGAAGAAGCGCTCCATCCCTGTGTTGAGCTGTTCGGCAAACTGGCCGCCGCTCGTGGTGCCTCGAAAGTCCACGATCTCACCGTCCGGAGCCAGAATCCCCCGGTACGTCGAGCCCGCGGCCCGTTGGATCTCCTCCTTGGAGATCCCTGCCGCCGCCGGGAGGTCCGACATCGTCGGTATCGAATCGAGCGTGATGGTGAGCTGCGTGGCTCCACCTGTCCCCACGGCCGTGGCCGTGATGTAGTACGTCATGCTGAAGTCCACGGTCTGGACCTGCCCGCCGAACTCCTGCTCATTGTGATTGTGCGAGGCGACCGCGTAGACCGCCGTGAACGGCCCATAGGCGAACCGACTCGGTGTCACCGGCGCGGCTGCGCTGCGGGCGGTGGTTCCTGACGTGCTGCAGCCCGTTGCCACTGCCGTGGCGAGGAGAGCGCTAGCGCCTGCCAAACGCCGGTGCCAGGGCGTGTGCCATCTCATGTGCCGGTTCCTTCTCGTTGGAGGAGTTCATCCTTGGTGCGTCCGAACACGGCGACAACTTGGCCACCGTCGGCCGTCACCTGCAGGAGCTTCCAGCCCTTGCGAGTCAGCTCGTTGCGCCAGGCGATCAACCGCTGCCACCGCTGCTCGGAGGTTCGGAGTACCCGCAACTCGGCCACGTCCTCCCATGCTGGAGGGTAGGGCCGTGCGGCATCACCGGGCGTCGGTCGGGTAGGTGGCATGCAGTTGACATCCCTGGACGCGGCTTCATACCCAATCGTGACCCGTGTGGTCCGGAGTGGCGGAGCCGTAAGCCGAGTTCTGTTCGGCGGCGGACCGCCGGACGGTCATCTCTCTAGGGTGCCGGTCGCCCGACACCTCGTGCGGCCTACCCGCGGCTCAAAGCGGTCCGGGCCGGACCTCGCCGCCTATTTGGCCTTGCTCCGACTGGGGGTTGCC
>CAYGCN010000209.1:0-4597 GCA_964348385.1 uncultured Gemmatimonadaceae bacterium | reverse complement strand
AGTTCGGGCTCAGCCTCCAGGACTACGAAGACGAATTCTGGGACCGTGTCAGAGTTTTCCTGAACTGACACGGAGCGACCTTATCCCTCTTCACCGTAATCCTGGGCTCCGCTGACCAGCTTTGGATGGGCACGTGGCAGTGGGAAGTCCAAAGGCCGTCGGGCTGCTGCTGAGTCGATGCCTTTGCCGCGACGGAGGAGGCAAGAGGGATGGATGAGCGAAGAGTGGGCTGAAAGCAACCGGGGACCCCCTGCTCCCAAAGCCGATAACCAGCGCTCACCAGCGCTGACGGGCGCTGATTTCGACGATTCTGCGCCGACTGTTGGACACCAGCGCAGACTGTGTTGGCACTACTTCTGGCACTACGGTTCGCGAGGCATCGAACCATCTGATCAGGCCAGGAATCACGGCTCCGGTACGTCCAGGTCACGACAGATCTTCCTAGCGAGAAACTCGTTGATCTCCCGATGCCGTGGAACGGTGGCAACCTTTCGCGCTTTGCGGTTGATATACAGCGTATGCTTCCGGCCTTCTCTAAGCAGCTCGCACCCGTGGGACTCTAAGTGGCGGATGAGATCGCGGCGCTTCAATCGCCCGGGACCTCGAAGGGCTCGCGGATAACGTCTTCCTCCTCACCTACGGTTTCGTGAACGAGGCTGCGGTTTGCCTGCAGAACGAGTTCGACCGCCTCACGCAAATTCTCTCTTGCCTCCTCCAGTGTACTACCTTGCGTGTTCGCCCCAGGCAGCTCCTCCACGAACCCGACATAGCCCTCGGGTACCTTGCGGAATACGGCTGTTAGCTTCATATGACCGTCCTCGATTGAGCCCTCATAAATCTAACATGATCCGATCATCAGTGCCTAACAGATCAAGCCTTCGGCGTCAGCGCGACCGGCCGCGAAGCTGGTGAGCGCTGGTTTTCGGCTTTGCCAGCAGGAGGCCCCCGGTTCGAATCCCGGCGCCCCGACTGTTGTCTAAGTCTCAGTGCTATATAGCATTAGCCGATCGCGCATTCTCAGTTTATTCCGGAATAGGACCCACACGGACAACGCGACCGTGACCTCCTTGGAGAGAGGTGTTAGATCAGGTCCGGATCGGCAAAGCGTCCAACGCTGACTCTTGGTTACCAGCGCTGACTGCGTTGGCACTACGCTTGACACTACCGCCATCGACCTCCATCACGACCTGGTGCAGGCGCGCGCCGAGCAGCGCGATGATGACGTTCATCAGGGTAAGCGTGAGCGCAACGAAGCCTGGTCACGCTTGTCACATCGATCCGTTCCACAGAATCCACAGTTTGCCGGAACTGCCAACGACGAGGTCGTTATCACCATCCCCATCGAAGTCGGCATACCCCAGGCCGCGCGATCCGCTCTTGGTCCTATATTGGCCCTCGAATCCAAATGTCCCCGCTTCCCCACCGAGACGTACGCCTACGTAACCCCTATAGTTCATCACCACCAGATCGCCAATGCCGTCACTATCCAGGTCCGATACTACGAGCGCATCACCGGCACGGATCATAGAAGATGGTGACCCGCTTGCGGCAGTGAAGTTCTGTTCACCCCCCAACATCACATGGATCTTCGCTGGAGGCGCTGGGACAGTGTTTCCGCCACTCACCAGCGCCACGATATCCGGGTAGTTGTCTCCATTCGCTAGTGGCCGAACAGCAAGGTCGATGACTCGCCCCAAACTGGCCAGTGGATCTTCATCTTCCAGTACGCCGGCTCCGACATTGCGCAACAGAATGAGATCCCCTGTAACGGTGTATTCGTCCGCGGGATCCCGTTTCCTAGTCCCGGCGATGACATCACTGTCGCCGTCGAGATCAACATCTGCGATCGCCAAGGCCACCACGGAATGCAATCCTGCAAACACCACATCCGGATGGAACGTGCAATCCCCCACGCCATGGAGCACTGACACACCGCCACCCCAATCACCGTAATGAGTGGACGCGTTGCCCACGACAAGGTCTGGAACCCCGTCACCATTTATGTCGCCAACCGTTATGTAACGAGGATCCCCTCCGACCCCGAAGCGAATCTCTGGGAGGAACGTGCCGTCGCCCACACCGCGTAACACCGACACGTCGTTGGAGGCGTTAACAGTCGCGATGTCAGCGTCTCCGTCACTATCCAGGTCGTGAACCACCGCTGCGGTGGGGCGGTCGCCAACGGAATAGGTTGCCTCAAGCGCGAATGCTCCGGACGCATCTCCCACCACGATAGAAATCTCATCGTAGAGAAGTCCGATCATGTCTGGTATTCCGTCTCCGGTCACGTCCCCAACGGTGACTCCTGCCGGATCCGCGCCAAAGGGCTGACTACTCGGAGAAACGGAAGCCGCCGGATTGTATTGATCGAAGGTCCCGTTGCCGAGACCGATTTCCGTCCAGATGATCTGACCTGCCGAGAGCAGAAAGTCCTGATGACCATCTCCATCGAAGTCCGCAACGGCTAGTGGTCTAGCATCCGGTCCGAGCGGGGCGAGTAGCAGTGGCTCGTCGGAGAAGAACCCATTGCCATCATTGAGCAATACACGCAACTCCGAAGACACTGGAGGCACATCAACGTTAATGATCAGATCCGGACGGGCATCGCCGTTCAGGTCACCAACTACGACTGACGCAACCTCCTGAACCTCAGTCATCACAGATTCTTGCAGCGTACCGTCACCATGACCAGCGAAGACCACGACTTTGTCATGGAAGGGATCGTGTGTTACGAGATCCAGATCGCCGTCACCGTCGGTATCAGCGAGATGCATACTCGTGGCGTTGCGGATACTCACGTAGCGCTGCCAAGAGAAGCCTCCTTCGCCGTTGCCCAGAAGAACCGTATTCCTCCCATATATGCCGCCTTCGTGGACAATCAGATCTACATTGCCATCTTCGTTGAGGTCACCGCTGATGATACTCTCAGGTCGTAATGGAGTGGGCCCCGTGGTGACAGGATCGGCAAACCCGCCATCGCCGGTATTCATCCAGAGTCGGAGCTTCGGTTCGGTGCCATGGATGCTGGCCAAATCGTCCACACCGTCCCCATTGAAATCTCCGACAACCATGCCATCGAGGGCGGCAGTCGTGATCCGCGGCTGTCCACCGAAGGACCCATCTCCATTACCCAAGAACGCGTGTATCCCTTCGGACGTTCCAGCCACAAAATCGGCATGTGCATCAGCGTTGAGGTTGGCTGCTGCAAGTGCTTGTGCCGCCGAGCCCAAGCCGTAGCTGTGGCGGTCACTGAACGTCCCATCATCGTTGCCGAGCCACACACCTACGGCCTTGCCAGCGGAAGCGACATCCAGATTGCCATCACCGTTGAAGTCCTCGACAGCGACAGTCCAGGAACCGTAGACTCCGAAAGCGGGAGTGGCGAAGAGATGCGGATCAGGTTTAGGGCCTGGAGGTAAAGCATCCCCATTACAACCTCGCAGGACCAGCACGCCCGCCAGCACCGCCGCCGCGGCCAGGGGCGCCGCCCAGCGCCAGCTCCAGCGCGTCCACGCGCTATGCCGCACTTTCGCGATAGCTTTCTCACTCCTATTCATTTCAGTTAGCCCTCTTCATTCTTGGGCCAAATGAGACTCCTGGGTGTATGCAGTCTCCCTTCTTCGCCAGCTCCTGCGCGCCGATGGCGAAGCGGTGGTCGGCGTAGCGGAGCAAGATCAGTCCCACGACGGGGACCGGGGTACTCGTAGGAGCTGAGCCGCGAGTTGGCCCGGAGCTCCTCGGCAGTGACCGCGCGGCGCTCGTGGTCCATGTCGGCAATCGCAACCAGATCGAGGCCGCCTGTCGTCCGAATCCGACCGGCGTGGCTCGCACCCATCGCGAAGGAGCGTCCGCAGCCCACAATCGCGACGCGTAGCGGGTCCCAGACAATCCTCCCGAAGCGGGCACTCGGAGCACCCCGGGCAAGACGGAAGCTCGACGTGCCGGAAGGCCTCCTCAGGATGCGACAGATCCCTGCATACGGCTCGGGCAATCTCCGGCGTTGCGGCCTTCACGGCGACCTGCTCAGCTATCTCCCTAACCTTGCAGCCCATCCGCCTTTAGAGACAGGTAGGTTTGCGCAGAATCGTAGTAGTCGCCAGTGTCGGCCCAGGTCTTCAGGTAGGGCTCGAACGCCCGAGATGCGTTGAGGGACTTCCCGATTCTGTGCCAAATCCGGGTGATTGAGGCGCACTTCGGCTGATGCCCGTGATGTGAAACCGACCGTCAAGAAGTGGTACTGCCACGGCTGAGGTCTTCTACCTGGTGGTGGAAGCCTCCCAAGCCCTCAGCCCGTCGTTCGCGGTGGTGCGACCATGATGCGGCCTTGTTGGCGGAAAGGCAAATGATCTCGCTAGTCACAATCGGCTGCTTTTAGGCTTGCCCTCGCCGCCGCCAGCCGGCGTAGCGAGCTTGAACCTTGGAATGGCTGCTTTGAAGACGTGAGTTCACAGGGAGACCGGAGCGTTGCGGTGTTGAAGGTCACACGCGGGGGTCACATTCCGATTCTGGTCGGGTTCCGCCGATCGGCTGAGAGACCGTGCGGTATGCGGTATATAGTCGGGGCGCCCGGATTCGCGTTGAAGGCGCCGTTAGGCGC
>CAYGCN010000208.1:242-4686 GCA_964348385.1 uncultured Gemmatimonadaceae bacterium | reverse complement strand
TGCGCGACCGACCTCTCAACGAATGTAACGGACTGCCCGCTCCGGAGCTTCCGCTCAGTTGCGGCCAGTGGGCGGTATTCCTGGATATCGACGGAACACTGCTCGAACTCGCGCCAACGCCCGATGAGGTCGACGTACCGTCCTGGCTCGTGTCCACGTTGCTCCGGCTTCACGCCCAGCTCGACGGTGCGCTGGGCCTCGTGTCTGGACGGTCAGTGGATGAGGTGGATCGGCTCTTTGCTCCCGGGCATTTCCCGGTCGCCGGCGTGCACGGTGCCGAACTGCGCCTTCCGGGGCGAGAGGTGCAACGTATTGGGGTGGCGCCGAGTCGGCTCGATCCTGTGCGTCGCGCATTCGGGCGATTCGCGACTGGGCACCCCGGCACGATCGTGGAGGACAAGGGAGTGGGCGTGGCACTCCACTTCCGCCGCCGGCCGGCGGCCAGCGACGACGCCCGGCGGCTGGGCCGAACGCTCGTCGAGCAACTTGGCCCGGAATTCCAGCTGCTCGACGGCAAGATGCTGGTCGAGATCCGGGCGAGTGCGGCGACGAAGGGCGCGGCTGTGGAGACGTTCTTGCGGGGGCGGCCGTTTGTCGGCAGGCAACCGACGTATGTCGGCGACGATGTGACCGATGAAGACGCCTTCCGCGCGGTGAATCGCCTGGGCGGCGTGTCAGTGATCGTCGGCGAAGGGAGAGAGACCGTGGCGCGGTACCGACTCGCTGACGTGGCCGCTGTGCACACCTGGCTACGACAACTCGAGGGCCAGCTCGATCGGCTCGGGTGAGACATGACTGATCTCAACCTCGCCGTGATCGGCAACTGTAGTTACGGCGCCCTGATCGATCAGCGGGGCGCCGTCGTGTGGGCCTGCTTCCCGCACTTCGATGGCGATCCGATGTTCTGTTCGCTCCTCGACGATCAGGGCGGGGAGCAGATTGATGGCGACGGGTTCTGGGACGTCGCCCTCGATGATCTCGTGGCGCATGAGCAGGCGTATGTCACCGACACCGCGATCCTGCGAACCGTGCTGCGTGACGCCCACGGGAGCGCGCTGGAAATCGTGGACTTCGCGCCGCGATATCGGCAATACGGCCGGTTTTATCGCCCGACCACTTTGGTGCGAGTGGTTCGTCCCCTCGGGGGAACGCCGAGGATTCGTGTGCGGCTGCGCCCGCGGACCGCGTATGGGGCGCGAAGCCCCGAGGTCACGTCGGGCAGCAATCACATTCGCTACGTGGGTGATCAGTTCACGCTGCGACTCACGACGGATGCCCCGGTACGATTCATTCGAGAGGAAGCAGCCTTCGTCCTCGAGCATCCGATTGCCATGGTCTTGGGCCCCGACGAGAGCCTCACAGCGTCGGTTTCGGAGACGGCGCGCGAGTTTCTGGAGCGGACGGAGGAGTACTGGAACGAATTCAGCCGATACCTCTCCATTCCGTTCGAGTGGCAAGAGGAGGTGATTCGAGCCGCCATCACGCTCAAACTCTGCAGCTACGACGACAGCGGTGCGATCATCGCAGCAATGACCACATCGATTCCCGAGGCCCCCAACTCGGGAAGGAATTGGGACTACCGGTTCTGTTGGCTGCGGGATTCGTACTTCGTCGTCCACGCTCTGAACCGCCTCGGCGTGACAGGCACCTTGGAAGGATACCTGAGCTACATCACGAACCTCGCCGTGGCGGCACCCAATGGATATCTGCGTCCGGTGTACGGCATCAATCCGGAGACGAGCCTGGAAGAGCACCAGCTCACGTCGCTGGTAGGGTACCGCGGGATGGGCCCGGTTCGGATCGGCAATCAGGCCGCCGAGCAGGTGCAGAACGACGCGTACGGAAGCGTTGTCCTTTCCGCAACGCAGGTGTTTTTCGACCGCCGCCTGCACCGGAAGGGGGCTGAACGCCTCTTCGAGCAGTTGGAGACGCTGGGCATGCAGGCGGTGACGCGATACAATCAACCGGACGCCGGATTGTGGGAGTTCCGGGCCCGGCAGCAGGTCCACACGTTCTCGAGCGTGATGTGCTGGGCGGCATGCGATCGCTTGGCCAAGATTGCGGCACGGCTCGGACGAGCCGAGCGCGCCGCGTTCTGGCGCACGACCGCCGACACCATGCACGGCGAGATTGCGAGCCGGGCGTGGAACCCCACCCTCGGTCGGTTTGCCAGCTCGCTGGAGGGAGATGGCGCCGACGCCAGCCTCCTGCTCCTTCACGAGCTGGGCTTCCTATCGGTTGACGATCCGCGATTCGCCGCGACCGTCGATGTCCTCGGTGCGGAGCTTTCCAACGGGGGGCGCCTGATCTTCCGGTACACAGAAGACGATTTCGGCCGGCCTGACACGGCATTTACTGTCTGCACCTTTTGGTATATCGACGCCCTTGCTGCCTTGGGGCGGATCGACGAGGCGCGGGAGTTGTTCGAGGAGATGCTTCGGTTGCGGAACCCCGCCGGCCTCTACTCGGAAGACATCGATCCGCGCACGGGAGAGCTTTGGGGAAACTTCCCGCAGACCTACTCGATGGTTGGATTGATCAATTCCGCCATGCGCCTCAGCCGGAGTTGGAGTAGCGCGTTCTAGGGCGTTCGCGGGTCGGTGTCAGGTGCCGGAATGGATCGTGGGATCTCATCACCGGTCCAGGGGCAGGTTGTCGATCACCCACAGGTCAGACGTCTCTTCGCGCACCACGCACACCGCGCGGTCCCCTGTACGCGCGATAGTGAGGTCACCGAGTTCGCAGCGGAAGGGCACATCGAAGCTCGGGCCGAAGCCTGGTACACGAGTTGGTCGACCTCGATCCACTGGCTGTCAGCGGCCGATGGCGGTAGCGCCGGTCGGGCTTCTCCCCCTGAGCTCCAACGCCTCACACCGCGCAGAGCGAGCCGCGTCCTCGAGTTGCAGGAAGCCAGGCGCATCGCGGAACAGCAGACTCAGTCGTCGTGCCGATAGAGTTCGACGCCCGCCGGGTCGGTGACGACGACCGACGTGGAAATACCTTTCCGCACGCTGGCGGTCACGACGCAATAATCCTCGAACAGTTCCAAACACCGAGTCACCCGATCGGGCTCGCGGGCATCGACGTCCAGCGTGATGTGGACGTCGAGCTTGCCGATCCGCAGCCGTTTCCGCTCGTTCCGCATCATCGTGCCCGCCACCTCGGTGCGGATGGCCTTCACGTCCTGCTTCGCCTTTTCGAGACAGAACAACAGGCTCGCACTGAGGCAGTTGCCGACCGCGGCCCCGACTAGCCTGCTTGCGTTGGGACCCTTGCTCCCACCCAGCGGTTCGGGCTCGTCCAACAGCAGCGGCTCGACCTGGTTCCAGTCGAAGCGGGTCTCAAACTCGTAGCCTGTGATGCGCTCGAGTCGCAGAGAAAACCCAGTGTGTTCCGCCATTCCCTCCTCCCGTCGGTCTCACACGCCGCTGAGCGGCTGGTATGTCCTCACCGTCATTTCCCGTACAGCGCCTTCCACTCCTCTTCGAACTCGTGCCCGGCCACCCAGCGCGGGACATCATCCGCATTCGCCACCCGCAGTGCCGTCTCGAACAGGATGCGCATGTCGCGGGCGGTCCCCTCGAGGTTCCACTCAGGGTGAATCGAGTCGCTGACCTGATGGTAGTGCCGCAGTCGAAACTCGGCGGGATCGAAGCCGAGCGAGTCGACGTAGTCCTTTCCCGCCTGGAGGTACAGTGCGGGGACGCCGGCCTTGGCGTGCTCATGTCGATCCCGATCGCCGCCGCGTCCCGGGTGATACCGTACGATTGCGGCGAGTCGACGTTGAAGTTCGCGACGATCTGCCTCAGCGGGAGCGGAGGATTCGCAACGAAGCGGCTGCTGCCGAGCAGGCCGCCCTCCTCGGCCGTCACCGACACGAACATGATCGATCGCCTGGGATCGGCATGGGCGAACGCCTCGGCGGCCGCCAAGATCGCCGCCACGCCAAGAGCGTTGTCCTGGGCGCCGTTGAAGATCTTGTCGTCGGTCGGCGCGTCCGGGTTCATGCCGAGGTGATCGTGGTGGGCGGTGAACACGACGTACTGGTCGGCAAGTGCCGGATCGCTGCCTCGCACCACGCCGGCCACGTTGGTCGCCTGGACCTGCTCGATCGCCGTCCCGATGTGAGTCGTTATTCGGTATTCCGTGTCGCGCGGCCGGAAATCACGCCGCGCCGCGCGCTCGAACAGGCCCGAGAGATTCGTGCCCATCGAGGCGGCAATCCGCTCGGTCAGGGTGGAATCGATCCACGAGAGGAAATCCAGCTGGTAGGTGCGCTGCCAGTTCTGTCGCGATCCGGTGTTGCCGATCACGCTGAACCCATAGCTCGCCGATTCGGTGGTATGCACCACGATCGCGCCGGCCGCCCCGTGCTTCTGTGCCTGCTCGAACTTGTAGGTCCAGCGACCGTAGTAGGTGCGCGCGTCTCCGCCGAACAGGGTGT
>CAYGCN010000208.1:0-211 GCA_964348385.1 uncultured Gemmatimonadaceae bacterium | reverse complement strand
CACCCGTGCTCGGGCGCCTCCACGCCGTAGCCGACGAACACGACCGGCACGTTGCGGAGGTCCACCACTGGCTTCTCGGCGGTGGACCAGTAGGTCACGTTGCGATCGTCGGCGAGCGAGAGTGCGCCCTGCGGCCCACGAAGCGTGAGCGAGGATTTCGCGACGTCCTTTTGCATGCCGACCAGCTCGACCGGAAGCAGGTAGGAATCGC
>CAYGCN010000207.1:261-4707 GCA_964348385.1 uncultured Gemmatimonadaceae bacterium | reverse complement strand
GCGCTCCAGCAGCCGGCTGTGCAGGTAGAACACATCGCCCGGGTACGCCTCGCGGCCGGGCGGGCGCCGCAGCACCAACGACAGCTGACGGTACGCCTGCGCGTGCTTGGACAGGTCGTCGTAGATGCAGAGCGTGTGGCGGTTGTGCTCGTACATGAAGTGCTCGGCGATCGCCGCGCCCGCATACGGCGCGATGAACTGCATCGGCGCCGGGTCGGCGGCTCCCGCGACGACCACGATCGAGTATTCGATGGCGCCGGTCTCTCGGAGATGCTCCACCACCCCCGCCACGGTGGACTTCTTCTGGCCGATGGCGACGTAGACGCAGATGACGTTCTGCCCCTTCTGATTGATGATCGTATCGAGCGCAATGGCGGTCTTGCCGGTACCGCGGTCGCCGATGATCAGCTCGCGCTGGCCGCGTCCGATCGGGATCATCGAGTCGATGGCCTTGATGCCGGTTTGCAGGGGTTCCTTCACCGGCTGGCGGGCCACGATGCCCGGTGCCTGTGACTCGACCTTGCGATGGGACTCCGCCTTGATCGGTCCGAGACCGTCCACCGGGTTCCCGAGGGGATCCACCACCCGGCCGATCAGGCCGTTGCCAACCGGCACCTCGAGCACGCGCCCGGTGCGCCGGACCTCGTCGCCTTCCTTGAGCTTGAGGTAATCGCCCAGGATGACCGATCCGAGGTTGTCCTCCTCCAGGTTGAGCGCGAGGCCGGAGATGGTCTCGCCGGTTTCGGAGGCCGAGAACTCCAACATTTCACCGGCCATCGCCGACGCGAGACCGTAGACCCGCGCCGTACCGTCTTTCACCTCCAGGATCGATCCGACCTCCTGGGTATCCAGCGCCTGGAGGTCAGCCGCCTCGATCTCCCTGAGCAGGACGTCCTTGAGCTCGCCTGGACGCAAGACTGAATCAGTTGCCATGGCTCTCTATGTGGGAACGCGTAGTGTGTGAACGTACAAAGACTGTGGAAATTAGCCGAGCCGAGGCCCGGAAACCACCCTCGGAGTGCCACGGGGGTTACGGGTCCCCGACCGGCGACACCCGTTCACAGGCGACTCCGCGTGCGGCCTCGCACGAAGCGCGCAAGGACTCCGCGAGGACCGAGCGCGGGCAACTCGGCGGGAGGGACACCGGTCACCCGGCGCGCGCATTCGGCGAGGTGACTCGGGGAGGCGAAATCGAGCAGCCCGGCGACCGAGGCCACCGTGTAGCCGGGATTGGCCAGGAGGTCCGCCGCCCAGGCGGTGCGGGCGAGATCGATGACCCGTTTGAGATTCGGCGCGCCGCCCGCGCCGAACTCGCGCGACAGATGCTCCCGTGTGCGACGCAGCGCCCGGGCCACGTGGCTAGTGGTGGTCCGGGTCCCCACCCGCGCCAGCACTTCGTCCCAGGCCCTGAGTTGGAGCGGTTCCGTGAGGCGGAGCACCCGGGGCGCATCGGCCAGCGCCGCCCGTCGCCGGCTCGAGGCGGCCCGGCCGCGGATCATCTCACCGGCCGCCCCGTCATCCACACCCTCCACCAGAATCCCCACCATGCCGGCGCGTCGGCAGGCAATGAGGAGCGTCCCATCATCCGGTTTGAACGCGCTCAGCGCGAAGAACGGGATGCGGGGGAAGCGATCGACCAGGTGCCGGAGCGTGTCCCCCCATTCGGTCCGCACGTCCACGACCACCGCGTCCACAAGTCGGTGCGCGAACACCCGCTCCAAGCGCTCCACCGAAGCGCAGCGCTCCACGCGCCAGCCGCGCCGCGGCAGTCCCCGTCGGATGGCGGATCTGAGGGTATCGCTCCGGTGGACGACGGGGACGAGTGGCATGGACGGGAGCGATCAGGGGTTGGCTTGACAGTACTGCGGGACCAACCGGATGGCGGTCCGCAGCAACGTCCTGGCATTTCGATAGGAGATCGTCTTGATGGCCTGGTCGGCCGGATACCAGCGGCAATCGAGGATGCCCTCGTCCGCTTGCGGCTGCGGGTGGCCTTCGCGCGACTCGAACAGGAAGTAGTGGCAGTACTTGTGAATCAGCTGTCCGTCGACCCGGAAGTACCAGTCGATCATCCCGAGCGGTGCACGGAGGATCAGGTCGTCGAGCGCGGTCTCCTCGAAGATCTCTCGGCGGGCGGCCACGTCCGGCAATTCCCCTTCGTCGATGTGGCCCTTGGGAAAGCCCCAGTTGCCGTACCCGTCGAGGATGAGCAGGATGCGGGGACCGTCGTCCGTGCATCGCACGACGACGCCGCCGGCGCTGATCTCGCGCTTGGCTCGGGACCTGGGAGTCACAACGCCCCGAGCGTGGGGAAAGCCCCGCGACCCGCGCGACGCCGGTCGGCCGTGTCGCCGTACACCTAGAACACCGAGAACTTGAAGTACTTGCGCGGGTTGGCCTGGATGTCCGCCAGGAGTGTCCGGAGTTGGCGAACGGTCAGGGTGGCCTCGTTGTAGAGCGCGGAGTCGCTCACGAGGAGGCCCAGCGTACCGGTCCCCTGCTCGAGCCGCGCAATGAGCGAGTCCGCCCCCTGGATGAGTCGCACCAGGGTGGAATCGTTGGCCCGGACGATGCCGATCAACGCCCTGGCGTCCTCCAGTGCCGCCCGCGCCTCCTCCGACGCGACCGCCGTGTTGGCGAAGATGGCCGACAGCTCACCCTCCGCCGTGGCCGAGTCGAGGCGGGCGAGCGAGGACTGCAGGCGCACCGCGGCATCGGCGAGTACGTCGGAGCCCTGCTGGAGGTTCTGGCCCACGTCGCCCATGATCTCCGTCTGAGTCCGGGTGAACTGATTGATGTTTTCCGCGATCCCGGTGAAGTCTCGGATGGCGTCCTGCAATTCGACCACCGCGTTGGAGTCGAACACCGTCTGAATCCGCGACGAGATCGACGCGATGTCTCCCGCCACGCGGCTCGCCTGGGCCGTCAGTTGGCCGATGTCGGGCAGGGTCGCGCCTGGCCACACGTCTCCGCCCCGGGCCAGCGCCTCTTCGAGATCACGCCGCACGTTGGGATCTTCGGTCGGTTGCTCGAGGTCGATGATGGTGGCCTGCCATTCACCGAAGAACGATCGCGAGGCGGCGATGATGCCCGGACGCGGTGGCAGCGGGATCCCGGCGTACACCCGCAGATCGGTCTCGACCCAGTTGTCCGCCGCCAGGCGAATGGTCTCGACCCGGCCCACGCGGACGCCGCGGAACACGACGGGGTTGCCGACCCCGAGCCCACCCACGGTGTGGAATCGGGCCTGGTAGACGTCGGACGACCGGCCGAGACGTGCGTCGGAAAGCCACAGGGCCCCGGCAGCGATCACCACTGTGGCGAACACGATGGTCGCACCGACGATCAGTTCGTCGCGTCGCTTCATCGTTCCACTCCCGGCGGCGCAGTCTCCAAATCCGTTGCCGCCTCCGGTCGTCCTTCGATGAACTGGCGCACGATCGGATCGTGCGTGCGCCGGATCTGGTCCGCGGTCCCCACCTGGCGTACCCGCCCCCGGTACAACATGGCGATCCGATCACCCACAGTGTAGGCGCTCGTCATGTCGTGGGTCACCACGATTCCCGTCACGCCCAGCTTCTCCCGCGCCCGCACCATGAGCTGGTTGATGACGGCCGAGGTCACGGGATCGAGCCCCGTCGTCGGCTCGTCATACAGAAGGTACTGCGGTCGAAGCGCGATCGCGCGGGCCAGGCCCACCCGCTTGCGCATGCCCCCAGACAGTTCCGCGGGCAGCTTGTCTTCGGCACCGTCGAGGTCCACGAGGGCGAGCGACTCCTGGACCCGCTCCGCGATCACCCGCTGGTCCAGCCGCTGGCGCTTGAGTCCCAGCTCCAGGTTCTCGCGCACCGTCATCGAGTCGAACAGCGCCGCGAACTGGAAGACGAAGCCGATCTTGGACCGGAGAGCCGTGAGCCCGTCGCGGTCCAGGTCCTTCACCACGGCGCCGTCCACCTGCACGTCGCCCGCGTCAGGGCGGAGCAGACCCACCACGTGCTTGAGGGCGACGCTCTTCCCACTGCCGGAGTGCCCGATGATCACCATCGTCTCGCCGTCTCGGACCTCGAGCGAGAAGCCGTTCAGGACCTCCTTCGCGCCGAACCGCTTGTACACCTCGTTGAACACGATCACAGGAGCACCACCGCCCAGAAGGCGTCCAGCACCAGGATCATCTCCGCGCTCAGGACCACGGCCGTCGTGGTCTCCCGACCCACCCCCTCGGCACCACCGCGGGTGTTGAGGCCCTTGTAGCAGCCGATCATCGCGATGACGAACCCGAAGGACATGGCCTTGAGCAGCCCGAACCAAACGTCCTTGAACTGGTAGAACAGCCGCAGGCCTTTCACGAAATCCGGCGTCGAGAGATCGAGCAGGTTGATGGCGGTGAACCAGCCGGCCACGATGCCCGTCGCGGTTGCCAGGGCGACGACCACGGGGAACATCGCC
>CAYGCN010000207.1:0-251 GCA_964348385.1 uncultured Gemmatimonadaceae bacterium | reverse complement strand
GAAGCAGGCGAAGGTGTTGACGAAGGGTATCTTGCCGGCCAGTGCCAACCCCACCAACACGGGCGCCAGCTCCAACATCATCGCCTTCCCGACAAACGTCCCCACGAAGTAGAGCGGCACGGCTCCCGTGAAGCTGTACGAGGAGAGGAGCGCCAGGACGATGCCGGTGAACACGGCGATGAAGAGGGCGATGGGGAGCGACTGGACGCCGATGCGGCGCATCTGCACCGCGGTGAGGCTCCCCCAGGTGT
>CAYGCN010000206.1:0-4722 GCA_964348385.1 uncultured Gemmatimonadaceae bacterium | reverse complement strand
TCCCCCCGTCCCGTCTCGGCATCGCAGACGACGATGACCGAGCTGATGATGCCGCACATGGCGAACCTGCTCGGCAACGTCTTCGGCGGTGTCATTCTCTCGCTGGTGGATCGGGTGGCTGCGGTGGCTGCCATCCGCCACGCCGGAGGGCCGTGTGTGACGGTTTCCGTGGACCAGGTGGACTTCAAGGAGCCGATCCACGTCGGTGAGTTGGTGGTGGCAAAGGCGAGCGTCAACTATGTAGGGCGTACGTCCATGGAAGTCGGCGTCAATATCCACGCCGAGGAGGTGCCCACGGGGCGACAACGGCATACCAACACGTGCTACGTGACGTTCGTCGCGATCGACAGTCAGGGTCGTCCACGTCCGGTGGCGCCCGTCGTGCCCGAGACGAGCGAGGAACAGCGACGCTACGCTGCGGCGGAGGCCCGTCGAGCCCTGCGACGTCGACATCTCGAGGGGGAGCGGCATGAGTAGCACACGCGTGGTGGTGGTGTTGAGTGGTGGTGGGGCGAAGGCGGCGGCACACGTGGGCGCGATGAAGGCGCTCGAGGAGCGCGGGGTGAGACCCCACGGATTCGTCGGCACGTCGATGGGAGCCGTGGTTGCCGCCTGCTTCGCGACCGGCCTGCCGTACGAGGAGGTGCTCAAGCGTCTGTTGGCGCTGACTCGCCGCGATGTGGCCAGGATGTCACCGACGCTGCTGTTCGGCCCGTACGCAGACAGCCTGCTTCGTCTCGACGTGCTGCGCCGCGGTATTGGCCGACTCGTCCCGGCGCGGCGGTTCTCGGAATTGCGGGTTCCGCTGACGGTGACCGCGGTTGACGTGGATACCGGAGAGCTGGTCGTCTTCGGCGCCGGGGGGGACACGGAGGTGCCACTCGTCGAGGCGCTGGCGGCGTCGTGCGCGCTCCCGGTGTTCTACCCGCCCCTCACGCTTCATGGCCGACGACTGGCCGACGGCGGGCTGCGGGCCGTGCTGCCGCTCGAAGTGGCTGCGTCGTTCGATCCCGACGTGATGGTCGCGGTTCGGGTGGGTCCGTCGTTTGCCGCGGAGCCGTCGGAACGGGGTAACGCCGGTCCGCCGCTGCTCCAGGCGCACAATCAGGCCATGCGCACGCTTATGGCCGCGCAAACGGACCGTGACATCGCGACCTTCGCCGCCGGGCCGATTCCGCTCATCGTGATCGAGCCCCGCATCGAACGCGCCGCCACCTTCGCGGTCGGGCGGGCCATCACGTTCGTGGAGGACGGCTATCGTGCGGCGGCAGCGGCCTTGAAGCATTCGCCGCATGCGGCACTTCTCGCTGGAACCGGATCCACCCTACGTCCGCCCGTGTGAGATGCCAGGCCGCGGTTCGCCGATCGGTCCGTGGCCAGGAGCGGCGAGCGCTTTGTACCTTTCGGCGGTGCCATGGCGCGGCGTGTCCCTTCCCCGTCGCGGGCTGACCACAACGCCGTCGCTGGTGCGAACATCCCGGTCCGTATGCGGGCCAGCAACGGGGCCTCATCTCAGGAGTACCTGATCGATGGCCGAGACCGCGCAGAAGTACTTCACGGTCGATGAAGCAAATGCTACGCTCCCCTACGTCCGCCGCATCGTCCAGGACATCGTCGCCGAGTACACGACGTGGCGGGACGCGATTCACCGCTACGAAGTCCTCGCCGCCGGCAGCACGAGTGACGAGGGCGAGACCGACGAACAGGTATCACTGCGCGCCGAGGTGGATGCCATTGCGCAGCGCATCAACCGCTATATCGACGAGCTCGCCGCCGTGGGCTGCATCTTCAAGGGGTTCGAAGGGGGGTTGGTGGACTTCCACAGCCGGATGGATGACCGGGACGTGTTTCTGTGCTGGAGGCTGGGCGAGGCGTCCGTGGCCCACTGGCATGAGCTCGACAGCGGCTTCGCGGGTCGCCAGCCGTTGCGCCCCGAACTGGTGAAAGGGGAACCCGCCTAGATGTCGCTCGTGATGTTTGCCCATATCCTGGGGACGGCGCTGTGGATCGGGGGTGGCCTGTCGGGCTTCCTGCTTGATGCCGCCGCACGGGGGGAACCCCCGGCGATTCAGGCGCGGTTTCTGAGGGTGTTGGCACGGCTCCACGCCGGGGTCATCGGCTTTGGCGCGCTCGCGGTGCTCGGGTCCGGTGTGCTCCTGACGATGGCCCTCGACACCGACGGCCTGGGTGATCTGATGCGCGAGCCCAAATTGTGGGTAATGATCCTCGCCGGTATTCTTGCCGGGTTCATGGTGCTGTTCGTCTCTTTGCCGCTGGCCTCGCGCATGGGTGCCCTCGCGGCGGCGGGGATGAAGAGCGACATTCCCCCTGCTCTGGAATCGTACCGAAGGCGGCTCGCCGTGGTCTCGGCGATCTCTGGGGGGCTGGCGGTGCTGGCCCTGCTCGCCTGGTACGTCTTTTGACACAAGAGGCAACAGTCTCCACCCTCAGGGTCTGAATGCCAGAAGAGCCCTGGCGCCTCTCCCGCGCCTACAGCATTCCGGTCGAGAAGGCGGTCTACGACCCGCGGCGCCAAATCGGGCGGATGACGCTGCTCGCCGCGACCCACATGGGGCGATTCTCGAACCTGGTGGTCGAGATCGTCCGGGGCCTCCCCGAGTGGCGCATCTGGATCCCGCGCACGGTGGATCAGGCCGCCCACGTGGGGGTGGGGTCGCTGTTCATCGTGATGCTCACGGCGGCGTTTGCCGGTGGGGTGACCGCGCTCCAGGCCGGCTACCAGTTCACCGGCAGCATCCCGGTTTATTTCGCCGCCGGCGTGATCGTGCAATCGCTCATCCTGGAGCTGGGCCCGGTGCTCACCGCGATGGTGCTGGCCGGCCGGATCGGCGCGCGCTACGCCGCCGAGTTGGGGACCATGCGGGTCACCGAACAGATCGACGCGCTGGAGAGCCTGGGGCGCTCACCGATCTCGCACCTGGTCATTCCGCGGGTGGTGGCCGGCACGCTGATGCTGCCCATCCTGGTCCTGTTCGCCGACCTGACGGGGATCTTCTTCGGATGGGCAGCCGCGAGGCAGAGCCTCCAGATCACCAACGCGGACTTCGTGTTCGGAGCACGCTACTTCTTCCAGCCCTACGATCTGTGGTATTCGCTCATCAAGTCGCTGTTCTTCGGCATGGCCGTGACCGTGGTGCCGTGCTACATGGGGTTCAGCACGCAGAAGGGCGCTGAAGGTGTCGGTCGGGCCACCACGACCGCGGTGGTCTTGGCGTCTGTGCTGATCCTGGCCCTCGACGCCTTCCTGTCGCAGGTGCTGCTGGTATGAGGGCGCGGTGGGATGGTCGGTCACGCGGGTCGCTTGGCGGCTCCGGTGCGACAGGCGGGTCGGACCGGGCACGCATGACACTTGGGCCGGCGGGCAGTGCAGTAGAGCGCGCCCAGGTCCATGAGCGCCTGGTTGAATTCCCACGCGCGTCGGCGCTGGCGTGGCAGCAGCCGGTGGGCCAGGCGCCATCGTTGTCCGTCGCGCGATCCGGAGCCCCGCGGACGTGCCGCACGTGGGAAGACCCGACCGAGCACGCGGGCCACATTGGTGTCGACCGCCGGCACCCGCTGCTCGTAGGCGAAGCTCGCCACGGCGCCGGCGGTGTACCGTCCGACACCGGGAAGCGATTCCAGGCTGTCGAGGTCCTGCGGGATGACGCCGTCGTATCGATCGATGACGATCCGAGCGAGGCGGCTGAGGTGGTCCGCTCGTCGGTAATAGCCCAGCCCGTCCCACGCCTCACGGACTTCGGCCGGCGTGGCGTCGGCCAGCGCGTCGAGGGTCGGGAATCGCGTGAGGAAGCGGCGGTAGTAATCCCGCACGCGCATAACCTGGGTCTGCTGCAGCATGAACTCCGATACCATGATCCGATACGGATCACGGGTACGGCGCCATGGCAGGTCGCGGCCCACCGATCGGAACCACTTGAGCAACCGGCGCTTGAACGCGAGCGCGTTGGCGGGCAGTCGGGTCCCCATGGGCGAGGAAGATATCACCACGGAGTAGACGCGCGATGATCGAGATGCGGGGCGTCTACAAGCGATTCGGCGAGCACGTCGTTCTCGAAGGCGTGAACTTCACCGTGCAGAGGGGCGAGACGGTCTCGCTGATGGGACCGTCAGGCACCGGGAAGAGCGTGTTGCTCAAGCACATCAACGGGTTGATCCACCCCGACTTCGGCGAGGTGTTCGTGGATCAGCAGCCCGTGCCGCTCTTGGGCCGCAAAGAGCTGGCGCGGCTCAGGACCCGCATCGGGTACGTGTTCCAGTTCGGAGCGCTGTTCGACTCGGAGTCGGTGTTCGAGAACATCAAGCTCGGGATCACCAACGACGACAAGGCGCGGGACGCGGCCTACTGCCGTGCACGCGTGGCGCAGTGCCTGGACCTCGTGAACCTGCCGCCGGATGTGGCCGACAAATATCCGGCAGACCTCTCGGGGGGCATGAAGAAGCGGGTGGGGATCGCCAGGGCGATCGCCGGGGAGCCCACGTACCTGCTGTACGCCGAGCCCACCTCGGGGCTCCGTTGCGGCGAGCACGACCGCTCGCACGTGGTCGCCCACTACGACGCGCTGCGACACGGCCGATTCCTGGATTCCTGGCTTCATCGCGTGATCTCCGACGTGGGGCCCGTCGCGACCACCAGCGGCGCTTCGCCGTCGTAGAAGTGGATGGCTGCGTCCAGGCTCTCGCCGGGCGCGAGCACGGCGCGGC
>CAYGCN010000205.1:0-4724 GCA_964348385.1 uncultured Gemmatimonadaceae bacterium | reverse complement strand
GATCGCCGTACGCCGCCCCGTAGGAGAAGCTCGGCCGGGCCAGCCCCCACGCCGCGGTCCGGTCGCGAAACGTCAGGTCGCCCTCATTGCGAAACACGTAGTTCGATACCTCGTAGCCGTGCAGAGCGTCCAAGACGTCCAGGCCGCCGGAATCGTTGCCGGCCCGCCGCATGCCGACCATGCGGGTTTGGTAGTCATAATCGATGACGGCTTTGGGATAGCCGTTGGTGATGAGGAGATCCTTGTAGCCGTCGTTGTCGTAGTCGGCCAGGAGAGGACTCCAACTCCAGTCCGTGTAGGCGATGCCCGCCAGGTGCGCAATCTCGCTGAAGCTGACCTCGCCGTCCCGCATGAGACCCGTATTCAGCTGCAGCGAGTTGGCGCTGTACCCCAGGTGGAACCCTCGGCGACGAAACTCCATGAAGCTGCTGAGGGTCATGGCTCCAGTTGAGCGTTGTCGTGCCTTGAGTTCTTCGGGCACCATGTCCACCTGCGCGACGTCGAGCCAGCCGTCGTTGTTGAAGTCGGCCACGTCGATACCCATGCCCGCGAAGCTCGTGTGCCTGAGCCACGCGGCCGCCTTGTCGGTGAACGTGCCGTCTCCGTTGTTGACGTACAGCACGTCGCTGGGCGTGTCGTCATTGGAGACGTAGAGGTCCGGCCACCCGTCCCGATTCAGGTCCGCGACGACGACGCCGAGTCCGAATCCCACCTCCCGCACGATCCCGGCCTCCGTGGAGACGTCCGTGAACGTCCCGTCACCGTCGTTGCGATAGAGGTGATCGTAGCTGGTCGGGCTTTCACTTCGGATGCCTGCGGGGTGCCGTTCCGCTTCGCCCCGGGCGAAATCCTCGGGGTCGTTGGTGAGCAGGAAGAGATCGAGGTCGCCGTCCCGGTCCGCATCGAAGAACGCGCCGTGGGTGCTGAACCCAGTGTCCGCGATCCCATACGCCGCCGCCGCTTCCCGGAACGTCCGATCGCCGTTGTTGAGGAACAGCAAATTGGCTCGCTGAGCCGGCCCGGACCACGCCGGGCCCGACACGGCGACGTAGATGTCGAGATCCCCGTCGCCGTCGATGTCCACCATGCTGGCCCCGTACGCCCACGTAGCGGTCCCCACCCCCGCCGCCGCCGTGATGTCCTCGAACCGCATGCCCCCCTTGTTCAGATACAGGCGGCTCGAGACCATGTTGCCCGTGAGGTAGACGTCCAGCAATCCATCGTCGTCGATATCGCCCACGGCCACGCCACCACCGTTGTAGACGAACGAATCCATCTGCACGTTGGCGGAATCGTCGGTGGTGATGGTGTTGGCGAACGTGATGCCGGTCCGCTCCGGCGCCAGGAGCCTGAAGAGCGGGGGCCCCTCCGGCTCACGATCGCAGCTCGCCACACAGAGGACGGACACACCGAGGAGTGACACATAGCGGCGGAGGCTGGTCATGATCGTCCGTCTCGGGCGCGCTGACAGCGCGGGTTCAGTCCGTTGCGGGTGCCGAGCCGGCATCGTGGCGCTCGAGGGCGCGGCGGTGCGGCCCGGAATGCGCCGTTGGCTCCGCCTCGTACAGGTGATCCGGGTCGGCGGCGGCGAGATCGAGGAAGAACCGGCTCAGGCGCTCGACCACGGCGGAGGCGTACCGTTCACCCTTCTCCGCGCTCGCCGCACGGGGATCGCCAATGCCGGTGTCCGCGGATACCTGCGTCCATTGCCGCGGTGCCCAGGCCCAGCCCTCGCGAAACGCTGCGATCCCGAAGCGTCGTTCTTTGCCCTCGCCGGCCTCGGACAGCGGTCGCACCAGCGACGGTGCCATGTGCAGCATGATACTCGTTTCCATCTCACCCGCGTGGTCACCGAGGTTATCGAAGTAGTCGCTCGCGTCCACCACCTGGTACCAGCTCGTCATGCACAGGAAGATCTTCACGTGCGGCTGCAGCTCCCGGATCGTCGAGCGGAAATCGTTGCCTCCATGGCCGTTCAAGATCACGAGCTTGCGGATGCCCTGGCCCTCGAGGCTCCGTGCGATGTCGCCGAGGATGGCGGCCTGGGTACTCGGGTAGAGGTTGAGGCAGAAGGGGATGTCGAGTTGACCTGTCTGCACGCCGAAGGGAAGGATGGGCAGCACCACGACCCGCGCCCCGGCCTCCCAGGCCAACCGGGCCGCCTCGGCGGCGATGTGCTCGCACTCGACGTTGTCGGTGCCGTACGGCAGATGGTAGTTGTGCGCCTCGGTCGCGCCCCAGGGGAGCACCGCGACCTCGTACGCTGTCTCCTTCACGGTCTTCCACGTCGTCTCTGCGAGAACATACGGCCTGCCGGACATCGTCTTGGACTCCTGTCGTTCGTCGATCTCAGCGCGTGGCTGTGGCGGTGTTCGAGCCACGTGAGGGCTCGGCGCACGTCGCGTGTGAAACATGCGCACCAGTGGCGAGCGTTCCGGTCATCACCATTCTACTACATCGGTCCGCTCCGGCGGCAACCGGGAGAAAAGGGACACAATCACTCGGTAATCGTAACTGCCGTCCCCTCCAGCGGTTACCCTCACACCTTTCGTCCCGCCGGTTCGTCCCCGTAAATTGCATGAACTTATCGGCGGGCAACGGTGAGCGGGAGCGTGTTGGGGCCTCGATGCGCGCCGACACCGGCACCAATGTACTGCGTCGATGGCACTCGGATCTGGTCGTGCGAGCGTGCCGATCTCGGCAGGGCGCGCACATACCACGGGCATCGCACATTCTCGAGTATTGGAGTGACTCCATGACCCAGCCCTCTCGCGATCGGTCGAAGACGGAGGAGTGGCAGCACAGGCTCCTGATCGCCGTCTCCGGTCTGTTGATCTTCGAGACGCTCACCGGCCTTTCCATCTTCCTGCTGCCGTTTTCCGTTTCGAACCAGGTCATGGTGCTGCTGCATACGGCGGTGGGGCTCGTGTTCCTCATCCCGTTCGCCTGGTATCAGGTCCGCCACTGGAAGCTCTATCAGCCGCAGCGCATGTCGCACGTGAAGCTCACCGGCTATTTCGCCATGGTGGCGACGATCGTCGCGATCGTCTCCGGCGTGGTCCTGACCGTCCAGGCCCTGTGGGCCACCCGGATCAGCTATATGTGGGACCTGATCCACATCGTCTCGACTTTCGCCCTGATCGTGTCCGTCGTTCCGCACATCGTCGTGCTCGTCAATCGTGAGGCTCGAGCGGCGCGCAGCGGCGGATCCGGGACTGTGCTGGCGGCCACGAAGACGTTCGGGTTCGGCTCAGTGATCGTCGCCCTCGCGCTCTTCGTGGTAGTGGCCCTGAGCGCCTATTGGTATGAGTCGCCCACGATGGTGAACGAGTTTCCGGCGGATTACAGCTTTCTCTACGGCGAGGATCGACCCTTCGCCCCCAGCCTCGCCCGGACGAACACCGGGTCGGCATTCGACGCCCGCTCGATGAGCGGCTCGGAGTCCTGCGGCACCTCGGGCTGTCATGAGGAAATCCTGAAGGAGTGGCAGGTGAGCGCCCACCGGTATTCCGCGATGGACGCGGCCTTCCAGTCGGTCCAGGAGGTCATGGCCAATCAGAACGGCCCGGAGTCCACACGGTACTGCGGTGGCTGCCACGATCCCATCTCGCTGTTCTCGGGCACGAAGAACGTGTTTACCGAGGATCTCACGAATCTCTCGGGATATCAGGAAGGCGTCTCCTGCATCGTGTGTCACGCGATTCAGGAGACGGATGTCCAGGGGAACGCGAACTACGTGATCGTGCAGCCGAAGCGCTACATGTTCGAGCTCGACGAGGGGAACACCGCCCGGTTCTTCCGGGATTTCCTCCTGCGAGCGTACCCCCGCTATCACGTGAAGAGCCTGCAGCACCGGCTCTTCAAGAGCCCCGAATTCTGCGCCGCCTGTCACAAGCAGTTCATCGACGAGGAAATCAACCAGGTCGGCTGGGTGCAGCTGCAGAACCAGTACGACAACTGGAAGAACAGCCGGTGGAACGAGCCGGGAGATCCCACCAAGACGATCGAGTGCCGCGAATGCCACATGCCGCTGACGGATTCGCAGGACCCCGCCCATGGAGACCCGGCCGATTACAACCGGGAGACCCGCGACCGCAAGCATCGCAGCCATCGGTTTCTGGCGGCCAACCAGTTCATGCCGCTGGCGCTCAAGCTCGAGGGCGCCGAAGAGCACGCGGAGTTGACGGAGAAGTGGCTGCGCGGTGAAATCGAGATCCCGGAGATTGCGGACAAGTGGGAGCCCGGACCGGCGGTCCCGATCGAGCTCCTGGTGCCGGATTCCGTGAGCCCCGGCGAGCGGGTTCGGGTGCAGACCGTGATTACGAACAACAAGGTCGGTCACGACTTTCCCACCGGACCGCTGGACATCATCCAGGCCTGGGTCGAGATCACGGTCAAGGACCAGGCCGGCAACGTGGTCTTCCAGTCCGGCACGAGAGACGCCGGGCATTTCATCGAGCCCGGGTCGTTCATCTTCAAGGCGGAACCGGTGGATCAGTTCGGCAACCTGATCGACCGGCACAACCTTTGGGAGATGGTCGGGGTTCGGTATCGCCGGGCGATGTTCCCGGGCGCATCGGATCGCGCCGAGTTCGGCTTCTCCTGTCCCGGAACGACGGTGCCGGGCACCGGCCAGGCGGGCGGTGCACGGCCGGCGCTCGATACGGACGCGGAGTTCGCGGCACCGGCACGCCAGACGTCGCTGCTGCACGTGTCGGCGAAGC
>CAYGCN010000204.1:0-4795 GCA_964348385.1 uncultured Gemmatimonadaceae bacterium | reverse complement strand
CCCGGGGTCACCCCACGGCGCCTTGCGCAGCCACTCGAACATCCCCTTGGTGAAGCCGCGTAGGCGCTGGCCCACCTCGATGCCCGCTGGGACCGTGAACCCGTGGATCATGGACGCGAGCACCGCGAGGTACATCGCGTAGCTCGTGTTCCAGATCTTCCAGGTCGATCCGAAACCGGGGTCGACCAGCAGGTGATGCGCGGACGCCATCGATATGAACAGCACGTACAGGAAGAAGGCCGCGCGACTGATCTTCTCGTTCAACACCACGGCACCCACCGTCAACGCGCCCAACAGGTACCACACGGCGACCATCGCGGCCACGTTGATCTGCTGCGATGAGTGGCCCAGTCCCCACCAGACTAGACGGTACAGCTGGGGATCGGGCATGGCAGTCCAGCCCATGGCCCACGTCCAGGTGGGAATGTAGATCGCGGCCCCGTGGAGCAGCGTGATCACCGCGATCACCGCGGCAGCGATCCCCCCGTACGTCACTAAGGGGACCGATCCCTCGTAGGTCTTCTCGCGCTTGGCCACTACCAGGCTGGCGAAGAACAACGCGACTACCAGGAGGGCGCCGACCGCGAAGAAGATGATGCCGAGGTAGTAGTTCGGGTGGGCCTTGAGCGGCGGATACGAGGTGAACAGCACGTCCGCCCTGCCGGTCCACATCTGGACTTCCACCATCACGGCGCCGACCGCCATGAGGATGAACGCGGCCCACGCCAGCTTCGGCGTCGGGACACGGGAGTTGAGGAGTACCGGTCCCGCGAAGTACAGGACCGCCATCTCGAAGAAGATGATGAAGAAGATCAGCATGCTCACGCCATGCACCGTGAGCAGCCGGTAGTACCAGACGGCCTCGAGCAGGTGCACCGCTTGCCAGCGAGTGAGCACGAGGCCGAACGCGGCGATAACACCCGCCACCATCGCGAGAATGGCAAAGACCGCGTTGAGCCGGATCAGGTGCTCGGCGGTACTGTTGACCTTGAGTCCCGTCGTGGGGCAGGTCCGGAAGCGGGCGGCGAGGGCCGCGACCGTGTTGCTCATTGGGCACCTCCTGCCGCAACCACGGGGCCTTCCTCGACGATGATCCGGCCGAGCATCACGTGGTGTCCAACACCGCAGAACTCGTTGCACACGACCTTGTAGTCGCCGGGTTCGTTGGGTGTGATGCGCAGCGCGTAGTCGTAGCCGGGTACGACCTGGAAGTTGATGTTCGGCGGGAACAGGTTGAATCCGTGGTTTACGTCACTGGAGCTGAGGTGCAGGGTGTAGGTCACGCCCGCCTGCAGCCTCAGGACTGGGAGCCACTGCCACATCTTGCCGAGCATGTAGACGTCGCTCCCCGGCGGCGGCGCCACGACCGGGATCCCGCTTTCCTCCCCCACCCGGTATTGCTCGATGAACTCGAGCGTGCGCGCCTCGAACGCCGCCGGATCCACCTTGTGGCGAATCCCGGACGGATTTTGCCCGCCCTTGAAATGCCACAGCGGCATCATGGCGAACAGCACCATGCACCATCCGAACGCGATCATCACCCAGATCCGTTCGGCCTTGTGCGCTTTGACCCACCAGACGCCTTTTGGAGAAACAATGCCGGTATGCATGTGGAGGTTTCCTCAGGGCAGGGGGGCCTGCTCGAGGCTAAGCACCTCGAAGACACCCCAACCGGTGTAGAAGACGAACATCACGAGAAGGCCGAGCAGCAGCAGCAGGAACGGATTGTCCATTATCCGCTGTGCCAACGGGACCTTACCGGGCTCGGTCGGTTTCTCCGGGGGCGCAACCATATCGATAGCCTCCTGGATGGTGACGTCTCATCCCGGCCACAGGAGTGGCAGGGAATAACTTGTCAAAAACATGATAATATCGTAAATTCAGCTTGGCAATACCTCGTTATCGGGGCCATGGCAGATCGAGTGCTCGACCGGGTGCGCCAGCCCTTGGCGCTGGCCGACGCCTGGATGAACCGCCTCTACGGGTGGCGATACAACCCGCTGTACCACTCCGGCGTGATCGCCGCGACCCTGCTCGCGGCCGTCATGGTGACGGGCGTGTATCTCCTTTTGTTCTATAGAATTGGCGCGCCATACGACTCCGTCGACCGGATCACCAATGACATATGGCTGGGCCAGTGGACCCGTTCGTTCCACCGCTACGCGTCGGACGCTGCCCTAGTCGCGACGCTGATCCACCTGGTTCGGATGTGGCTCCAGCGACGCACCTGGGGATCACGTGCGCTCGCGTGGTACAGCGGCCTGGTCTTGCTGTTCTTGATCCTCGTGTGTGGCTGGACCGGCTATGTCATGGTGTGGGACGTCCAGGCGGAGGTGCTCGCGCGTGAAGGTGCGCGGTGGATGGACGCCCTCCCGCTCTTCAGCGAGCCCATCGAGCGCGCGTTCGACGGCGAGCGGGACCTCCCGGCAGCCTTCTTCTTCCTGAACCTCTTTGCGCACGTGGCGCTACCAGTGGGCCTCGGCGTTGTGTTCTGGATTCATGTGGCCCGTGTGGCCCGGCCCGTGCTCGTGCCGCCCAAGCCGCTGTTGTGGGGCACGCTCGGTCTGCTCGCCGTCGCGTCGCTGGTGCTCCCTGTTACCATGGGCCCGGCCGCACACGCGTTCCGGCTCCCGGGCACCGCGCCCTACGACGTCTTCTACTCCTTCTTCCTGCCGCTGACCCGGCCCACCGCCCCGTGGCTGGTTTGGGTTGGCCTAATCGGGACCACCGGCATCTTCGTGCTCGTTCCCACCATCCTTCGCCCACCGCCAGCACGTCGGCCGGCACCATCCGTAGTGGACGAGCGATCCTGCACCGGCTGCGAGCAGTGCTGGCTCGACTGCCCGTACGAGGCCATCGACATGGTGGAGCGGAGCGATGGCCGACCCTACCTCGTGGCGCGGGTCGATCCCGACCTCTGCACGAGCTGTGGAATCTGTGCCGGCTCCTGTGCGCCCATGGGCGTGGGTCCACCTGGACGCACCGGCAAGGCGCAGCTCGACACGATTGCCGAGTTCTGTACCTCTCGCCTCCGAGAGCCCGGGGAAGTCGTCATCGTGGCCTGCGATCGGGGCAGCGGCGGGGTGGGCGCGCTCGGCGAGTTCGAAGCGGCACCGGTGTTTCGAGTGCAGTGTGCGGGCAACCTGCATACCTCGACGGTCGAGTACCTCATCCGGTACGGGGCGGGAGGCGTGCTCATCGTCGCGTGCCCGCCGCGTGATTGCTGGAATCGCGAGGGGCCGCTCTGGCTGGAGCAGCGCCTGTATCACGACCGCGAGGCCGAACTCAAACCGCGGGTCGATCGGCGGCGCATCCGGCTCGTGCATGCGGCCGAGCGCGAGCGCACGGTGGTGCGCGAGGCGCTCGCCGAATTCCGCGCCCAGGTGCGCACCCTTACTGGACCGATGCGCGAGGAATCACCGTCCATAGACCTCGAGTGTGACACTCCGGAACCACAGGCAGCCGAGGTTCACCAATGAGCGGGGGGCGATTGGCCGGAGCCTGGCTGCTCGGCGCGGTCGCAACCGCGGCGTTGGCTGGCCTGTCCCAGGTCCCCTATGCCGCGGCGACAGGTGAGCATGGTGAGCTTCGCTTCGCCTGGCGCTACCGAAGTGAGACTGTCGAGCAGTGTCGTCGCCTGACCGACGACGAACTGGCCGCCCTGCCCCAACACATGCGGCGCGACGAAATCTGTGAACGGCGGCTCCAACCGTGGCGGCTCGTGGTCACGCTGGACGGAACGCCCGTCGCCGACGATACGGTACGCGCCAAGGGAGCCCGGGAGGATCGGCCGCTCTACGTGTTCCGCCAGCTCCAGCTGCCACCAGGTTCCCACCATTTGCGCGCTGTGTTCTCGCCGATCGGGGTAAGCAGCCGGGCACCGCTCGAGGTCGACGCCTCGGTGACCGTTGCCGCCCGGGAGGTCCTGCTCGTCACATACGACGCGGACGCCGATCGCCTCATGGTGAAGCAACAGCCGTAGAGGTCCGATCGCTCGAAAACAAGGAGCGCCCGGCCGTGAGGCCGGGCGCTCATCGTTTGGCTGGCGCAGCACGCTCTCCGCTAGCGGAAGACTCCTTCGAGCACGTCCACCACGAGGCCGCTGGCTTCGAGCAGCACGATGCGATCGCCGAAGACCGCTACCTCGACCCCGGTGCGCCGCGGCAGTTGCACCGCCAAGCCCTCGGGCAGCTGCCGTTTGGCAATACCCGGCGGGAGCGGTTTACCCCGAGCGAGATTCTTCGCGATCCCGGGCGGCAGGGCCTGGTGATCGTACCGGTGATCCGCGAAGTACTCCGTGATGATCCGGCGCTCCGTCGCGGAGAAGCTCACGGACACGGCCACCTCGACGGTCGGTCCCTGCGTTTTGCCCTTCTTGCCCTGCTGCGCAGCTGCGGATGACGGCAGCATCAGCAGCGCGCCAACGGTGGCACCGAGAATGACGGTTGTACGAAGCATGCTCAACCCCTGCGTTGTCGCGTTCCGAAACCGATGCCTGCTAGCGCTGAGCGATGGCCAGTTCCCGCTCGATGGCCGTCGCG
This sequence comes from uncultured Gemmatimonadaceae bacterium, assembly GCA_964348385.1. Taxonomy (GTDB): domain Bacteria; phylum Gemmatimonadota; class Gemmatimonadetes; order Gemmatimonadales; family GWC2-71-9; genus JAOTVV01. The sequence continues at coordinate 254 of CAYGCN010000204.1, read as the reverse complement.
TCCCCACTCGGTCCCGATTCTTGGCTGGCCCTGGCGGACGATTTCCCTTTTGCGCCGTTGCCCTGCTGGCGCGCCCCGCTCATCCGCAACGTGCCGTTTACCGCACCACCGTCCTCGACGCTGATGCGAGGTGTCGTGATGTCGCCGTGCACGGCACCGCCGGTCTTGAGCTCCACGAGCTCCTCGGCCACGATGTGGCCTCGCACCTCGCCCGCAACGACGGTCAGCGCCGCTTCGACGTCGCCTTCCACCAC
>CAYGCN010000203.1:894-4848 GCA_964348385.1 uncultured Gemmatimonadaceae bacterium | reverse complement strand
GTGCGGAAGATCCGCACCTCGCGGAGGTGGCGGTGGAGGCCCGCTACGACGTGCGGCACGTAGCGGAGGAATCGAACGAGCCCGACACGCCGAATGAGGCACACGTCGAACAGCCCGTCGTCGGGAGTGGCGCCGGGCGCGAGGCGAAAACCGCCCCCCTGCGTGGGCCCGATCGACACGTTGAGCATCATGACCCGGGCGCGCTCGGCATGCTCCGGGGCCGTGACTTCCACGTCGGGCGGGACGAAAGCGCCGAAGCTCTTGTACACGGCCACGAGATACAGCGCGAACCCGCTCAAGTGGCTCATCCGCAGCGTCTGCCGCACGACTTCGGCGTCGAACCCCGCGCCCATCCCGTTCACGAAGTACTCGCCCAGCGCGCGGCCGACGTCCATGCGTCGCGGTTCGCCGGCCAACACCCTGCGCACGACCTTCGGAATCGCCGCCTTCTTTACGCCGATGGCGCGGGCGTAGTCATTGCCGCTCCCGATCGGGACGTGGCCCAGGACGGTGTTGGTGGGTCCCTCTGCCAGCAGGCCGTTCACCACGCCGTGGACCGTTCCGTCACCCCCGGCTGCCACGACGACGGGCCAGCCTTCCTCGCGGGCGGTGACGGCAAGATCGACCTCTTCCCCCGCCCGTCGGGTGGTGCGTACCACCGCCTCCCATCCCGCGCTTCGCGCAGCTTCAGCCAACGAGGCGGCGAGGCCTTCGCCCTTCCCGCGGCCGGCGCGCGGATTCAGGATGATGAACGCACGATTCACAGAAGGCGCGGGATGTGGCGGGAGCGTGTGGGAATCGAACCCACCAGAGCCGCCTCAGGCGTCTCCCAACGGTTTTGAAGACCGCACGAGCCACCAGGCCCGATCCGCCCCCGTGCCACCCGCTACCCTCGCACGGCGATCGCGTCGATCTCGACGCGCACGTTCTTTGGCAGCCCCGCGGCCTGCACCGTGGAGCGTGCCGGTTTGTGCGACCCGAAGTGCTTGGCGTAGACCTCGTTCATGGCCGCGAACTCCGCCATGTCCGCCAGGTAGACGGTCGTCTTCACGACGTTCGCCAGGCTCGATCCGGCGGCCTGGAGGACCGCAGACAGATTCCGCAGCACTCGCTCCGTCTGCGCGGCCACGTCGCCCGGCACCACCTCCATCGTCGCCGGGTCTAGGCCGATCTGTCCGGCCGTGAACACGAACGATCCCGAAGCGACGGCCTGACTGTAGGGACCGATCGCCGCGGGCGCCGTGTCGGTGTGTACGATATTCATCGTCCATACCTCCCCTAGAACAGGCCCTCGATGGTTCCGTCGCGTGCGACCCGCATCTTCTCCGCGGCGGGCGTCTTGCCCAGGCCGGGCATCGTCATGATGTCTCCGGTGAGCGCGACCACGAACCCGGCCCCGGCCGATGGATAGATGTCGCGTACTGTGATGCTGAAACCGCTCGGGGCACCCAGGAGGGACGCGTCGTCGCTGAACGAGTATTGGGTCTTGGCCATGCACACCGGCGTGTTCCCGAGTCCGAACGCGGTGAGCCGCTCCGCCGCCTTCGATGCTGGCGGGGTGAACACCACCCTGTCGGCCCCATAGATCTCGGTGGCGATCTTCTCGATCTTCTCGACGATGGGGCGCTGCACGTCGTACAGGGGCTTGAACGACGCGCCGCCGGCCTCGAGCTTCTCGAGAACCGCTTCGGCCACGGCAATGCCGCCTTCTCCGCCCCTCTCCCACACTTCGCACAGCGCCACGGTGACGCCCAGTGCCTCGCAGCCTGACTGCACCGCCTCGATCTCGGCCTCGGTGTCCGCGGTGAACCGGTTGATCGCGACTACGGCGGGCACACCGAACTTGGCCAGGTTCTCGAGGTGGCGCCGCAGGTTGGCGAAGCCACGTTCCACGGCCGCGGGATCCGGCGAGCTCAGCTTGTCCTTGACCACGCCCCCGTGGAGCTTGAGCGCCCGCACCGTCACGACGACGACCGCCACCTCCGGATTGAGATCACCGACCCGGCACTTGATGTCGAAGAATTTCTCCGCGCCCAAATCGGCGCCGAAGCCGGCCTCGGTCACCACGATGTCGGCGAGACGCAGGCCCGCGTCGGTCGCCACCACCGAGTTGCATCCGTGCGCGATGTTGCCGAACGGACCACAGTGCACGATGGCAGGGCCGCCCTCGAGCGTCTGCACCAGGTTCGGCGACAACGCGTCCTTGAGGAGCAGTGCCATCGCGCCGTGGGCCTTGAGTTCCTTAGCGTACACGGCTTGCAGACCGCGGGTCAGACCGACCATGATGCGTCCCAGTCGGTCCTCGAGATCGTCCGCGTCCTTGGCCAGGGCCATGATGGCCATGATCTCCGAAGCCGGCGTGATCACGAACCGGTCCTGCCGCGGTACGCCGCCCAACGGTCCGCCCAGCCCTACCATGATATCACGCAACGCCCGGTCATTCATGTCCATGGTGCGGGGCCACGTGATGCGCCGCGGGTCGACGTCGAGCCCGTTTCCCTGGTGCAGGTGGTTGTCGAGCATCGCCGCGAGCAGGTTGTGCGCGCTGGAAATGGCGTGGAAATCGCCGGTGAAGTGGAGGTTGATGTCCTCCATCGGCACGACCTGAGCGTACCCGCCGCCGGCAGCACCGCCCTTGATGCCGAACACGGGCCCGAGGCTTGGCTCCCGCATGCACAGCACGGCATTCTTGCCGAGCCGTCGGAGCGCCTGCGTGACCCCAACGGTCACAGTGGACTTCCCTTCCCCGGCGGCCGTCGGGTTGATCGCCGTCACGAGCACCAGCCTTCCCCGCCGCTTGCGGGCGGCGAGGCCCGCCAGCCGGATCTTGGCCTTGTCGTCGCCGTACAGGATGAGGTCGTCCGCCCCGAGCCCCAGATCGGCTGCCACATCCGCAATCGGACGGAGCGTCGCCGCTTGGGCAATCGCGATATCGGTTGGAACCATCGTCTTGGTCATGTGCGAATCGTCATGGGCTCGGCCACCCGGCTTCCGAAACACCGCCCGGCATTGGCCGTCGTTGTTGTGATCACCTCGTCCACCGATACGTTCCGCAACTCGGCCACACGCTCGGCGACGTGCCGCACATACCCAGGCTCGTTGCGCTTGCCCCGATAGGGGACCGGAGCGAGGTACGGTGCGTCGGTCTCGAGCAAGAGGCGGTCGGCCGGACAGGTCCTGACCACGTCTGCCAGCGTCCAACTCTTGAACGTGACCATGCCGCTGAAGGAAAAGTAGGCCCCGATCTGCATCCCCGCATCGACCACCCCGGGCCCGGAACTGAACGAATGTAGCACCACGGCGGGGGGCCGCGAGCCGAGTGCGCGAAGCATGGCCGCGAGATCCTCGTCCGCGTCACGGCCGTGCACCACCACCGGTCGCTCCCCATCGGCCGCGAGCGCGAGCTGTGCCTCGAACGCGGCCCGCTGGGCCGGCCTCGGGGAGTGGTCGTAATGGTAGTCGAGCCCGGTCTCCCCGACGGCCACTACCGTCGGGTGGTCGAGGGCGGCGGCGATACGTGCGGCAACGTCGTCGCTCCAAGTGGACGCCACGTGCGGATGGACACCGGCCGTGGCCGAGAGGCCGTATCGGCCGGCGAGGGCGATAGCCTGGGTGGTGGCGTCCACCGAGTCGGCGATGGTGATGACATGACCGACGCCCGCGCGCCGTGCCCGGTCGAGTACGGCATCCCGGTCCGTGTCGAATCGCCTATCGCCGAGGTGGCAATGCGTATCGATCAGCGCGGGCATCGGCGTGACGCCCGACGGTCAGGTCGTGGCGGGAGCGGGCCTCTCGCCCGGCTTCATGACCTTGACCTCGTCACTCGGCCAGCGACGCTCCACCCACAACAGGAGGGGTGAGGCGATGAAGATCGACGAAAACGTGCCGGTCACGATGCCGAAGGCCATCACCCAGGCAAACGGACGGATCACGCCGCCGCCGAGAATCAGCAGC
>CAYGCN010000203.1:0-884 GCA_964348385.1 uncultured Gemmatimonadaceae bacterium | reverse complement strand
GCGCCAGAACCGCGAGGAACGTCGTCCCGGACGTGAGCACGGTGCGCGGCAGCGTTTCGTTGATGGAGCGGTTGAGCACGTAGTAGAAGTACTCCCCGCGCTTCGTCTTCTTGATGTTCTCCCGCACCCGATCGAACGTCACGATCGTATCGTTGAGCGAGTACCCGACGAGGGTCAGGAGCGCCGCCACGACGACCAGCGACACCTCGAGATTGAGATACGACACGAAGGCGAGCGTCGCCACGATGTCGTGGACCGACGCCACGACGGCGGCCAGGCCGAAGCGCCACTCGTAGCGGAACCACAGCACCAAAAACGTGGCCCCGAATGCCAGGAGCAGGGCCAGGGTCGCGCGTTCCCGGAGCTCGCTCCCCACTTTGGGGCCCACAGCCTCGGTGCGGACGATCTCAAACGCCTCAGGCGAGAACGCCGTTGAGAGCGCCTCGCGAACCGCCTGCTCGGTCTGCTGCGTGGTTTCCTCATCGGCGTCGGCACGCGGGTCCAGACGGGCGCGGATCACGAACTCGTTTGGCGCCCCGAACGTCTGGATTTCCGCACCGGTCAGTCCCTGAGCCGTGAGCGCCGAACGGAGGGAGCCACTCCGGATCGATTCGTCGGAGGCGTGCACCTGAATGAGCGTGCCCCCGGTGAACTCGATGCTGCTGTTCAACCCGCGAACGGCGAACACCAACAGACCGGGAATGACGAACGCGAGCGTGGCGATCAGCGCGGCCTTCCAGTGGGCCATGACGTCATAGCGAGCGTCATCGAACAGCCTGAACATCAGATCGCCAACTCCTTGGTCGCTCCGCGGCGCTGCAACCAGATGAGGAAGAACGTCTTGGTCACGAAGATCGCGGTGATCAGCGACGCGATGATGCCCA
>CAYGCN010000202.1:1266-4859 GCA_964348385.1 uncultured Gemmatimonadaceae bacterium | reverse complement strand
TGGCGGCCATCTTACGCACCATGACGTGATCGCGGCGATCCGTGCCTCCGGGATTAGTCAGCTCGTGCGACATCGCGACCTCGTGCTCCCACAGCTCTCGGCTAGCGGCATCGAGAGGCGCAAGATCACCGAGGCCACAGGTTGGACTGCGACGTGGGGACCGGCCCGACTCGAAGACCTGCCGGAGTTCCTTGATCGGGGACAGCGGGTCAAGAAGGCACACCGCGTCATGCGCTTTCCGCTCTGGGAGCGGCTGGAAATGGCACTGGTGTGGACGGTGCCGATGACGTTGATGACCGTTGCGGCCGTCGGGTTCACGGTGGGTTGGCACGCAGGCTTGGTGGCCGCAGCAGTAACCGCTCTCATGGTTTCGGCGCTCTTTGCCGCGCTACCCTGGGTGAGCGTCACTGGACGCGGACGGTTGATGACCTATGGTTTCACCGCCGTGTTCGGGTTCGCGACCGGCATCGGCGCACTGGCCGTGCTCGGTGAGCTGAGTGGGGCAAGCGTTCTGGCACTGGCTACTGTGTGTGTCGTCGGTATGTCCGTCCTCTCACTGGATCTCACGGGAACGACGCCCTGGTACCCCGGTGGAGTCAACTCCCTTGGGAATGAGTTCGAAGTCGAGCTGGCGGACAATCGGTGTAGCGGATCCGCCGAGTGTGTTCAGGTGTGTCCGCGCGGTGTGCTGCGGATGAACGGGAAATTGCGGCGAGTCGAGATCGCGGGACGGAACAAGTGCATTCGATGCGGGGCATGCGTTGTCCAGTGTCCAGATGATGCACTTCGCTTCCGCTTCAGTGACGGACGGGTGGTCGAGCCTGCGACGGTGCGCAGCACCCGGTTGAACCTCCTTGGACGGCGCACAGTCACCCTCCGACCACAGTCAGACGGAAGGTGAAGACCGGAGGCCGCGGCCGCCGTCGGTGCGGCGGGCAACCTCGGCACCCGCGAGCCGGGCAAGCTCGCCGACCTCGTGCTGCTCGATGCCAACCCGCTGGAAGGCATCCCCAACACGCAGAGCATCTGGCGGGTAATCATCGGTGGGTGGGTGTTGGGTCTGGAGGAACAGCGGCCGGGCCAGAGCGAACGTGTCACGCCCCCGCCGCCACACCCGACCGCTCGCGTGCGATTCGCGTGACCTGCGGCTGCTGGGCAGCCTCGGTCCGCTTCGCGTCAGGGGGTCGCGGGTGGACGCCCCACTCCACCTGTCCTCACCACTTGCGTCTGCCGCGCGTTAACTCCCGCCGGCCGGATTCGACAAGGGGCCCGGCACTTGCCGGCCCCTTGTCGCATCGGTCCCCGAGTTTCGTCGTCGCCACTTTGCCTGCCGCTCGTGGCATCCGATCAAGTCCCGCCTTCCCGACTAGCGTAACGCGAATGGCGGTCGAGCGCGTCAGGTGGCTGGCGTTCCGGTCTACCGAGTACCTCGCCGCGACGACCGCCTCGCGCACTATGGCAAGTACGGGGCCTGGCAGCCAGCGTCGCATGGCCGCGCGGCCATCACGAAGACCTTGCTGGTACTGAACATGAGTTCCCACAAGATCCTGCCGTCAACTGCCGAATAGTACTCAAAGCCGGCATAGCGGTGGATCGAAGGGGTCATGCCGACGGTATGGAGTTTGCACCTGTCGACTCTGGTCCACGCCTCGCACGCGTCGACGATGTCACCTATGTAGCGGCGCGTATTGCCATCGGCGTACACATTCCGGACCTGTAGAGGCGCGTTTTCGGGCACCATCTCGGGAGGCAAGCCCAGCTCGATGACCCACGACCTCGGTGTGTTTCCCCCCTGATTCCATCCTTCGAACATCTTCGTCAAGTCGTCAGCACTTGGGAGATACCAGTCGCTGTAACCGGCAGCTTTGAGAGCGTTGAGCTGATTGATGAGGTAATCCAGGGATTCGAAGAAGGTCCGGGCCGGAGGCGAGTGGCGCGCGGCCACCACCGCCGCCAGGCGCTCCCAGTGGGCCGAACAACCGCTCACGCATCTCAGCGATGAGGACTGGCAGGCGATCGTCGCGGTCCTGGAGCGGCGACGCTCGGACCGCCTGGAGAGGCCCTAACGCAGCGTCTCAGGACTGCTGGACTTGTCCTCTTGTTGACGCGCCGGCCGCTGGTGTTGAGACCCTGTTGAGACAGGGGAGCTAAGCTGGGGCCGTCTCGCTCGTGAGGAGACGGCCCCGTGTCATTCCCGGAAGGGTGGATCCACCCAGACGGGTTCTCTACGCGCGGCCCTGAACTGGGGAGCACGGGTGTCCAGATTGCGCGACTACTCCCGCTCGCCACCCCAAAGCGGCCCCACGACAACGAATGTCGCAGATCGGACCGTCACTGCCCCGATTGTGGCCTAGTTCTGCCCGGGAGCCGACATGCAGAATGGAGCGTTGTACCGAGATCCGCTCGGCCACGACGCCGCTGGGGCCCAACCTTTCACAGTTGGAGGCGACAATGAGGCGAACGTGGATAGCACCAGCCGCCGTGGTCGCAGCAGCCGGCTTCTGGGGCGCAGGCGCTGGGTCGGACCAGCCTCAGCGGCCGCTCGAGGCCGAAACCCTGTACGGGCACGTGGCGATCGCGAGCGCAGCCCTCGTCACACCAGCCGAGTTCCGTATCGGTGTGGCGGTGGACACCACAATCGTCGGCGACGAGACTCCCACGGCAGACGTGCTGTACCAGTTTCAAACCACTGAACACGTGGAAGGGCTACCGCAGGGACTTCTGCGAAACGTCCGCGTGGACTACGAGCCGGGAGTGCTTCAGTTGACGCGGGCAGGCGAATCAGCGCCGTTCCTCGGTCTTGTAGTCAGCGATCGCGGGCAGTTAGACAGGCAAGCTGGTACGGTGCTCGTGCATGGGTTTGGCCTGGGTCGTGCATGCGGCCCGGAGTTGTGGAGCTTCCCCGATGGAGCGTTTTCCCAGGATCTTCTGCAGTGGCTGACATACGTCTCTGCAGCAGCGCAAGGCGAGTGCCAAGCGGGCGGGGCGGGATCCCTAAGTTGCAGCATCGGCGACTGCTGCCCGGAGAAGCCGGATCCGGGATTGTGCAAGCCCAATAGCTGCTCGGTAACTTGCAAGCCTGGCTATTACGCCTGCTGCAATTGTACCAGTATGGGTGCGCGTTGCCCATGCAAGCAAGTGGATTGGACGCCGCATGAGTGAAGTCAGATTCTTGCTCGACACTGCGGGGGCGATCATGGTCGCGCCACCGGACTGAGCATGCTCTCGAACAGTAGACTGGGAGTGTTTGGGGTCGGTCTCGGCCTGCTCGTGTGGGGTGGCTGCGAGGCAGGTGAGCGCCAGCGGGTCATCAGCCGCCAGCTTGGCGTGTTGCGGCGACGCCACGACTGGTGCTCGGCGTCGCGACGGGGGATTCTCTGCAGGAGTTCACCCGCCTCGCTGGGGCGAAGTACGTCGCCTCGTCCCGAGCAGTGGTCGTCGCCGACCGTCAGGCGCCTGCCATCCGCGTGTTCTCAGTGGGGGGCGACCACCTCCGATCGTTCGGCCGTCGGGGGCGTGGGCCCGCGGAGCTGTTGTCGGCGGACAAGATGTTTCTGAACGCGGACACCGTCATCGTGGTGGATTAGCAAGGA
>CAYGCN010000202.1:0-1256 GCA_964348385.1 uncultured Gemmatimonadaceae bacterium | reverse complement strand
CGACGAGTACCGCTCCCGCCTCGGCCAGGCGGAGCTCGAGGAGATCTTCGCCACCATCCGGGAGAGCCGCGACGCGACCTTCCCCGGCCGCCAGGTGGCCGTACTGGATCGGTGTGGGGACGGGTCGGTCCTGGTCCATGCGATGCAACCCCCACAGCCCGGTGAGGTTGGGTTGCGGTCGGATTCCGCCCTTCTCGTCCTCGTGAGCTCCCGGCACGCCCCCATTCTCTCACTCCCACCCCTTCCTCGGTTCTACTGGCAGCAGGTCTTCACGATCCGAACTGGGAAGGGCACCACTGGCTATCCAGCCGCGCTCGCGCCTCGGGGCCGCGCCGTGTGCGCGAGCGACGGCTTCTGGTACACGAATGGGCGTGATCCCAGGCTCGAGCGCTATTCCGACCGCGGGGAACCATTGCAGCGCGTCGACCTGCCCATCCAGCTCGAAGAGGTAAGCAGCCACGAGAAGCAGGCCTACGAGGCGACGTGGGTGGGCGGCGTGCCCGCAGACGCGCGGCCGCGGCTTCGGTCCGCGCTCCGCCAGATGCCGTATCCGAGGTTTCTACCCGCGACCACGGCCATGATCCGCTCGCGCGACGGTGATGTGTGGGTGTCGGCGTCCACGTCCGCGAGGGACACGCTGAGGACGTGGTACGTCGTCTCGCCGCGTGGGCGCGTCCTGGCGCGCGTCGACCTTGCCATGCACCTCGAGCTCTTGGACGCGGGGCGAGACTTCGTCCTCGCGAGCCGCCGGGACACCCTTGGTCTCGAGCGCGTGGAGCTCTTCGGTCTCTCGCAGTAGCGGTAGTCGCGCCCACACCACCCCCGGTGCGGAACCGCACCGTTGGAACAATGCCGAGGTCGGGCGGCAAGATGTCGTGCCGACGCTCGAAAGCCCGCGTCGGGCGTCGTCACTGCTTCTTCAGGATCATGTGCGCGCCGGGCATGCTGAAGCGCAGTTTCGTCACCGGACCGCTCTCGCCGTTCGCGCGGCGGAAGATGAACCGCGGGAGCCCTCGCCCAAACATGAGTCCCTCGATCCAGGGGATCGGGCGCGGGCGGCCACCGTTGATGGCAAAGGCGGGTCCCCGCGGCGTCTGCGTCACCTCGACGACCATCTCCTCGCCCCGGCCCGGGCCCACATACCGGCCGACGAGCGGCGCGGGGTCGCCGGCGAATCGCCGGGGTGGTGGGGGAGTCCAGTCGAGCACCTCGTTGGCGAGGTTGGTCACCACCTCCTGCGGATCGAGCGGGCCCAC
>CAYGCN010000201.1:0-4893 GCA_964348385.1 uncultured Gemmatimonadaceae bacterium | reverse complement strand
CCTTCGACGGCCGCTTCGGGCACCTGTTCTACGAGGAGCCGTTCTCACACTACCACCTGCGCGTCGAATACCGCTTCATCGGCTCGCAACTGCCCGACGCTCCCGGCTGGGCGTTCAAAAACAGCGGCGTGATGTTCCATTCCCAACGTCCCGCGTCCATGCTGCGGGATCAGGACTTCCCGATCTCGCTGGAAGCGCAGCTGCTGGGCGGCAACGGGGTGGACGAGCGCCCCACCGCCAACCTGTGCACCCCCGGCACGCACGTCGAGATGAACGGCGTGCTGGTCGAGGAGCACTGTATCACCGCGTCGGCCCCCACGATCCACGGCGAGGAGTGGGTGACGGTGGATCTCCTGGTCCTCGGTGACTCGCTGATCGCGCACATCATGAACGGCGACACGGTGCTCACCTATGCGCAGCCCGTTGTCGGCGGCGGCGCGGTGGAGCCGTTCGACCCGAGCGTGAAGCAAGACGGGCGGCCGCTGACCGGTGGCTACATCGCACTCCAGAGCGAGAGCCATCCGATCCAGTTCCGGCAGGTGTTGGTGAAACGGCTCCCAGGCGACGCCGCACGGTAGGCCCCTGAGTCAGGTCGCCCGCCCCGGGGAGTGGGGAGAGATACGAAAGCGTGCAGGATCGCGCGGGTAAGTGGATGGCGGTAAGTTCCGCGACGCCCGTTAACACTCGCCACCGACGAGGCTGCTGGGCCGATGGCGTTGCAGACTTTCGGACGCACGAGGTGCGACCATGCGACGACCCACGCGAACCATGCTGATCAGGACCGCGTCGCGAGGGGCGACGTGATCCGGCACCTCGGACGGTGCGTGCTGGTCGCGGTCGCGGGGACCGCGCTCGCCTGTGTGTCCGAGTCACGACGGACGGCCGGCGCTGGGGTCCGCGACACGCTCCCGAATGGCACGATCGTGGTGCGCTATGCCCGGCGTCCCGAGCCGGCCGCTGTGCCGCTCGAGCCCGACCTCTCGATCGGGGTCGTGGAAGGCGACCCTCATCTGGTGTTCGGGGACGTGCGCGGGATCGAGGCCGACCGCGATGGGACCATCTATGTGCTGGACTACCAGGCCTCCGAGATCCGCGCGTTCGATGCCGAGGGACGGTTTCTCCGCACCCTGACGCGAAAAGGCCAGGGGCCGGGCGAGCTGACCGAAGCGAACGGCATGATCCTCGTTGGCGATTCGGTGCTGTGGATCCAGGATCACGGGAAGGGGCAGATGATCGCCGTGGATCTGCAGGGCGAGGAGCTGACGCGGCTCCCGATGCACGTCCGGTCGTACGGGTACATCTGGAGCGGCACCGTCGACCAGCGGGGGCGGTTCTGGAAACCGGCCTCGCATTCCGCCGAGCCCCCGGCGTACCCGCCCAGTGAGGGGCTCCAGGAGAGCCGCTCTCACGTGTACCTCAAGAGCTACGATCCGGCAACGGACGTGGCGGACTCGGTCTACCTCGGAGAGCAGCCGTGGCGCTCCTTCATCGCGCGCAACAGCAGGGGCGGATACACCTTTTACACCATCCCGAACGATCCGAGGACGATCACTGTCGTCGATCCGGCGGGAGGCTTCTGGCAGGCGTCCGGCACGAGTTACCGGATCGCACGGCTCGACGAGCGGGGAGACACGGCACTGGTCATCGAAGTGGCGGGGGAACCGGTGCTCGTGACCGAGGAGGAGCGTCAGCGATACGTCGACCGCTCCAGCGAGTCGTCCCGGGTCGACCGCCGGGTCGCCGAGGAGATTGCGGCGCTCATACCCGCGGCCAAGCAGGCGATTTCCCAGCTCGTGGTGGACGACCGTGGGCGTCTCTGGGCGCGGAGGACGTCGGCGGACGGCGAGATGCCGACGTACGATGTTTTCGCCCCCGACGGTGAACACGTTGGCACGGTGACGCTGACGTTCGAGCCTTCGCAATACTTGCCGCTGCGCATCCGCCACGGCCGACTGTACGCGTTGGTACGGGGCTCGCTCGACGTTCCCGCGGTGGTGCGGACGGGGCCGATACCGTTGCAAGGGTGGTAGCGCGCCGGAAGCCCAGGAAAGCCGGTATAGTGTCGTTTTTCCTTGATCCCTGAGCCGCATGGGGTTGCGCGCTATCGCTGGCAGGCTCGCGCTTGCACGCGACAGGTGTTGGTGAAGCGGCTCCCAGGCGACGCCGCACGGTAGGGCTTGCCGAATCTCCAGCAGGGGGCGGCGAGGCTCGTCAGACAACTCATCTCGATCGCGTTCTGGCCTACGTTGCCGACCCGTGAAATGGCTGGCCCGGTACGGGAATTGCTGCCAGCGTGTCTCGGAGGAAGTGAGATGGAGATCGTCGAGCTACCTGAGTTGTCTTTCGATCGCTTCGCCCCGATTCTGGGGCGTGTGGGCGCGCGACGCCTGCGTCGCACCGTGGAAAAGGCGCGGGACATCCTGGACGGTCGCATCGTGTGGCACGTCAACTCCACCAAGACCGGTGGGGGCGTGGCCGAGATGCTTCAGACGCTGCTCGGCTACGAGCGCGGCGCCGGGATCGACGCGCGCTGGCTGGTGATCGACGGGGACGAGGACTTCTTCACCATCACCAAGCGCATCCATCACAACCTCCACGGCCGGCCGGGTGACGGGCTGGGATTCTCGGATCATGATCGAGCGCACTATGCCGCGCTCATGCGACGCAATACGAGCGCGATCCTCAGGGTCGTGCGCCCGAACGACGTCGTCGTGCTGCACGATCCGCAGACGGCAGGCCTGACCGACGCGCTGAAGCGGCGGGGCGCCGTCGTCGTGTGGCGGTGTCATGTGGGGTGCGAGCACGTCGACGGGTACGTGCGCGACGTGTGGGACTTACTCCAGCCGCATCTCGCGCCGGCGGACGCCTACGTCTTCTCCCGCCACAGCTACGTGCCGGCGTGGCTCCGTACCGCGCCGACGTTCATCATGCCGCCGGCGATCGACGCGTTCTCGTCGAAGAACGAGCCGATCGCGCGTGCGACGGTGAGGGCCATCCTGCGTCACATCGGCGTGTTGGCAACGAGGAGGCGCGGTCCGACGCATGGGCTGTCGTTCGTGAGGACGGACGGCACGCCCGGATGCGTCACGCGGACGGCACAGATCCATCAAATCGCCCCCATCGTGAGTTGGCGGACACCGCTGATCACCCAGGTGTCCCGTTGGGATCCGCTCAAGGACATGCAGGGGGTGATGGAGGGGTTCGTCCGGGGGCTCGACCGGCTGGGGCCCGCCCATCTGGCACTCGTCGGCCCGGACGTGGCCGGCGTGAGTGACGATCCGGAAGGAGCCGCCGTGTTCGAGGAATGTGTGGCCCAGTGGCGCGCGCTCCCTCAAGCCGCCCGCGAGCGCGTGCATGTCGTGAGCCTACCGATGGACGACGTCGAGGAGAACGCCGTGATGGTCAATGCCATTCAGCGACACTCCACCGTGGTCGTCCAGAAGAGCCTCGAAGAGGGATTCGGCCTCACGGTCACGGAGGCGATGTGGAAGGGGCGTGCGATCGTCGCCAGCGCCGTCGGCGGAATTCAGGATCAGATCGTGGACGGGGTGCACGGGCTGTTGCTCCCTGATCCGACCGATCTGGAAACCCTCGGGGTCGCACTCGAGCGGCTGCTGAACAATCCTGCGCTCGCGAGGCGGCTGGGGCGCAACGCCCGCCGACGTGCCGTGGCGAACTTCCTGGCGCCGCGTCGGCTGGCGCAGCTCGTGGACGTGATCTACAGCGTCGAGGGCAGGGCGCGGGCGGCGTGAGGCTTCTAATCGCCTAGGCGGACCGTGCGCAGGTCGTCCTGGTCGCCCAATGACCCCTTGGTCCCACGTGTGTGCTCGATGCTCGAACACCCAGCACAACCGGCAGGTGGTCGTTATTGAGACTCCTGTTTGGAATGGTCTTGAGGGGACTGCAGGTCACGCGCGCACGAAGCCATAGCCGACCGTTGCGCTCACCGTTGCTCCCTGATTGCCCTGGCGTGTCACTGCCGCGCGCCCTATCGTAGCCGAAGACCAGCCGGGCCCGGTGCATGGTGGCCGATCTCCTCCAGCGGCTGAAGGCTGCGCCTGTCGAGCGCTACGCCGAGATCAACCTGAGCGCCCGGCCGCCCACCCTGCCGCTCTGCGACTCGCGTGAAGCGGACGGCTTTCTGTACGACGTGATGCTGTACATCGAGGGTGAGACGCTCACAGTCGGCGAGCCGGCCAAGGCGCTGACCGGTCACACCGCGCTGCACTGATTCCGATGATCATCTCATTGCGATAGGGGGACCGGGAACATGACAACACACGCCATGCACATCGCGCGCGCGGTGGCCGGGGCCGTTCTGCTCACGATCGTCGGCACCGTCGAGCCGGGGGGGTGGATCGGGCTCGGACCGTCCTCCCTAACGGCCCAGGACCAGCCTGCGCGGCCGCCGTCCGCCGCGCTGCTCCGGCGAATCGCGTCGTCCGCCGATGCGTTCCGGAACGACGACAGCGTGTACGTCGTGGCCTCACATCTCTTCCCGCACGAGGTCATCGACGTCTACGACAATCTCCGTGACGCGCGGACCGCCGCTCTCGAGGCGGGGCCAGACTTCGACGTCTTCGGCCCCATTGTCACGCCGGCCGATTTCGGGTTGCCGCTCGCGGTCGTCGCGTGCTACAAGGACGACATCACCACCAAGTACGTCTGCCCACCGATCGTCGGTCCCGACATCCCGGTGTTCCGCATGAGCGAGGTGGATTCCGTACGGCTCACGATCTTCTCCAACGTGCGCGGGCCCGTCTGGGTGACGGTGCGTCCGCCGCCGAGCGAGTTCATCCTGTCGCTCGACGCGTTCGACCGGTTCATCGCACCGTACTACCTGCACTTGTTTGGGCCGGACGTCGTGGCGCAGATGCGGCAGGAGATGATCGA
>CAYGCN010000200.1:0-5027 GCA_964348385.1 uncultured Gemmatimonadaceae bacterium | reverse complement strand
CCGCCAAGTGGAATCCGCTGTCCGAAGCGTATCACCGGGTTCACTCGGTTTGTCCACCCGATCTCCCGAAACGCATCCTCCGCAAGGTCGAAAAGGTCTCCTTGCAGGCCTACGAAGTGACCGGCTGTCGAGACTATGCCAGGCTGGATGTGCGGATCGGCGACGACGGCAACGCCTATGTGCTGGAGATCAACCCCAATCCCGATCTCACCGAGGGCGTCTCGTTCATGGAGTCGGCGGAGGTTGCGGAGTACACGTTCGGTGAAACGCTCGCCATGATTGTCGACATGGCGCTGGAGCGGAAGGAAGAGGCCGACGAGGCCCGTCGCCTGCGACTCGAGCGCCTGCAGCAGCAGCGCGAGCCGGTCAGCCCCGAGGGTCTGCGCGCGTCTTTGCGTCGTCTCGAGGCGGACCGGAAGACGAAGGAGGCCGCGCCGCCTCGTCGGAAGAAGACCACGCGGAGGAAGACCAAGCAGTCGGACAAATGACCACGGGGCCGCTCGCCGAGCGGCCCCGTGGCGCCGAACCGGTGAAGGACTGCCTAGCCGAGTACGACGACGTTCTGCGCAGCGGGGCCCTTCTCCCCGTCCACGATCTCGAACTCTACCTGCTGCCCTTCCTTCAACGACTTGAAGCCCTCGCCCTGGATGGCCGAGAAATGGACAAAGCAGTCCTTCTCGCCGTCCTCGCGGGTGATGAATCCATAGCCCTTCTTGTCGTTGAACCACTTCACCGTGCCGGTCATGCGCATCTCCTGCACTCCTCCTGAAACGGTACCGTCGCGAGCTCGAGGCCCGCTGTCAACTGGTATTGGCGAAGCTAATCCGCCGCGCGGGGCTTCGGAAGAGAAGGTGCGACGCTTGCGCAGGCCCCGGCTACACCTACCTTCCGATCACCTCTGGACGCGGAGGAACGCGCCGTGCAACGCAGGGACTTCGTACGCGCAGCGGCCGTCGGCGCCGCCTCGCTGGGCGTGCCGGCCGCGGCACTCGCGGGATCAGACGACTCCTTCACCTTCGTCCACCTCGCCGATCCGCATATCCAGCCGGAACTCCGCGCGGCGGACGGGTGCCGGCAGTGCTTTCGACACGTCAACGCCCTGAAGCCCGACTTCGTCATTAGCGGCGGCGATCTGGTCTTCGATGTGATGGAGACCGACCGACGGCGCGCGGACATGCTGTACGAGCTGTACCGCGAGACGACCGCGGCACTCGACATGCCCCTCTACGACGTGATCGGCAATCACGACGTGCTCGGCATCGACGCCGCCAGCCCGGTTCTGTACTCCGATCCGCTGTTCGGCAAGAAACTCTACGAAGACCGTGTCGGGCCGCGCTTCTACTTCTTCGATCACAAGGGGTGGCGATTCGTCATCCTCGATTCGATCGGGACCGGTCCCAGCCCCAAGGACGGCTACTTCGGACTGATAGACGAGGAACAGGTGGATTGGCTCGAGTCCGTGCTGGAGGGCGCCGGGACTGGAACGCCGGTCGTCGTCATCACCCACATTCCGATTCTCACGGCGTTCATGGCCTACGCTCGGGGCACCACGGTTGCCCCGCCGCGCAGCGTCGTCGTGACCAATGGCAAAGAGATCATGGAGTTGCTGGCCCGCTACCGGGTGAAGGCCGTGTTGCAGGGCCACACGCACGTGCGGGAGACGGTCGAGTACCAGGGCTGCAAGTACATCACGTCGGGAGCCGTCTGCGGGAACTGGTGGAGAGGCCTCCGGATGGGCCATCCCGAGGGATTCGGCCTGCTCACGGTGCGGGGAGGAGACATCGAATGGGAGTACCGGCTCTACGGATTCACGGCGGAGACCGGACCGTAGGATCGGCGGCAATTCGGGGTGGAGAGAGCGGTTATACCTCCGCGCTCGTCCACCCCGTCCGCGAGAGTTGTCGGGCCGCTACTTCTTCTTGCTCTTGGATTTCTTCTTCGTGCCGCCCTTGGCCTTTCGGGCGGCAACCCCGGCCGCCACGGCTACGCCGGCGGCCGCTGCGGCCGCACCGGCGGCCGTGAGCGCCTTCCGGACCTTCTTCTTTCTCCGGGTCGCCTTCGCCGCCTTCACCTTCTTCTTGACCGCCTTGGCCGCCCGTCGGGCACCGGCCTGCGTGCGCTTGCCGGCTTTCGTCGCGGCGCGTTTGGCACGCTTCACGCCCCGCCGGACCGCCTTCCTTGCCTTCGTCGTCCTTCTTGCCATGATCTCCCCCGTCGCTCCCGAGTGTCGAATACACTCCCCTAACATACCCCTGCCGCATCGGGTCGGTCAGGGTCGCGGCCCAGCCGGAAGATTCTCCTGCAAATACCGCGTCAGGAGTCCATAGAGATGCCGCGTCGTACCGCGACCTTCGTAGATCCCGTGCGACCGATTGGGATACGCCATCATCGTGAAGTGCTTGCCGTGCTCGATCAGCGTGTTGATGAGCGTTTCCGTGCCCTGATAGTGCACGTTGTCGTCTCCCGTGCCGTGCACCAACAGGAGATTGCCCTCGAGCCCCTCGGCGAACGTGATCGGCGAGCCACGCTCGTACGCGTCGGGACTCTCCGCCGGCAGCCCCATGTAGCGTTCTTGGTAGATCGTGTCGTAGTAGCGCATGTCGGGGACCGGTGCCACCGCCATTCCGGTATGGTAGACGTCGGGGTAACGGAACATCGCGTTCAGCGTGCTCGACCCGCCACCGCTCCATCCCCAGATGCCGATCCGGTCGGCGTCGACGAAGGGAAAGCTGTCGACGATCGCGCGCACACCCATGGCCTGATCACGGGACGTGAGCACGCCGATCTGCTGATACACCGACTTGCGCCAGGCCCGACCCCTGGGGAGCGGCGTGCCGCGATTGTCCAGGCTCATCACGAGGTAGCCCTGGTCCGTGAGATACTGATGCCACAGCATCTGTATCCCACCCCAGCGATCCGTGACGGTCGTCCCCCACGGCTCGCCGTACACGTAGAACAGCACTGGCCACTTCTTGGACGGGTCGAAGTCATTGGGCGTCATCATCCAGCCGTCCAGCACCACGCCATCGACCGTGCGCACCCGGAAGAATTCCGTGGGATGCCGCTTCAAGGCGGCAACCCTGGTGCGGAGATCGCGATTGTCGGCGATCGTCCGCTCGACTCGGTGCGACGGCAGACTCACCAGCGCGATCTCCGGCGGCGACTCGAACGTCGAAAACGTGTGGAAGGCCCACCGACCGTCCGGCGAGATGTCGTACGCGTGCCAGCCCGGCCGATCCGGCGACAACCGCTCGGCTGTGCCCGACCCCGCCAGAGGCGCACGATACAGGTAGCGACGGGTCGGCTCGTCCGGTGAGGCGATGTAGTACACCCACCCGTTGCGTGCATCGACGAGTTGGACACTCATGACATCGGTGTCGGGGGGTGTGACCGCCGTCATCGCCCGCCCATCGCGATTCAGCACATACAGCCTTCGCCACCCATCCCGCTCGCTCAGCCACGTGAACCGTCGCCCACCGTCGAGCCAGTGCAAATCGTCCACGACATCGACCCAGGCCGTCTCGGTCTCCGTCAGCAGCGGACGAACGGTGCCGTCGGCCACGTTGCCCACCATCACGGTGAGGCTGTTCTGGAGACGGTTCAGGTGCTGCAGCACGATCTCGTCCGAATTGGCCGCCCACTCCATTCGGGCGATGTAGTAGTTCCGAGGATCTCCATCCAGGCGGAGCCAGGTCGTCGGCCCCCCCGCGGCGGGCACGACCCCCACCCGGACGGCGGAGTTCGTGGTACCGGCCTTGGGATACTGAACGGGGATCGTAAACGAGTACAGCGAATCGGTCGTGTTGATCAGCAAGAAGTCGCGCACGCCAGCGGCGTCGAGCTGCCAATACGCGATCTTGGTTCCATCGGGGCTCCAGCGAAACCCGTCGGCCGGCGTCGCCGATCCAAAGAAGAACTCCTCCTCGTAGACCCAGTCGAACCGGCCGTTGAGGATGGTCCGGGAGCCGTCGGTGGTTAGGCGAGTCACCGACCCGCTGTCCAGATGCTCGACGTAGATGTCGTTCTCGCTCACGTACGCCACGCGTGATCCGTCAGGCGAGAACTTGGCGTACATGAGTGACGACGATGGCCGGTCGACGCCGACCTGCCTCACGTGCCCCGACGCGCGGTCCAGCACCCAGTAGTCCCCACGGGTATTGGACCGCCACACACGACGCGAGTTGGTGAACACGAGGAGTCGGGCGCCGTCGTCCGACCACCAGTAGTCCTGGATCACGATGGGCCGCGCCGCGCCCGCGGGTACCAGCGCCGACGCACTCACCATCGCGCTCGTGCTTCCCGTGCCAGGGTCGTGCCGGACGATGTCGACCCCACCCCGCATCGTTGGTGACCGCTCGAGCGTGGTGTACGACCCGTCGGCGAGCCAGCGGATCTGCCCGAGGCCCTGAGGGAAGAACTCGCCGGAGGCGAACAGGCGGTCGAGGGTGAGTGGTGCGACGTCCTGCGCACAGAGGGGATAGGCGGTACCGACGAGAACGGCAATCGTCAGGGCCACTCGGGCGGTTGCACGGATCGACATGGTCACGCGTACTCGCATCGAAGGGTGGTGAAGGAAACGTGGCGTGCGCGGCGCGCTTACGCGCGGCGCACGGGGTCCGCCAGGCGGCGGGTGAGGATCTCGCGCGCGCGACCGACGGCGGCATCCGCGGCCGGTATCTCGAGACCGTAGGTGTCCGCAACGAAGCGGAGCCACCGGAGCACCGTCCTCGCCCGAGACCGACCACCGCCGGAGTTCGTGTCGGCCACCGTGTCCAGCAGAGTCGGCTCGTGCCTGCCGAAGAACTCGCCGGGGCTGATCGAGCCTCCCGGGGTGTTCGCAAAGCCGGCGGGTCGGCACAGGTTCAACGCGTCGTCCACGTACCGATCCCACTCGGCGACCACCGGGCGGTTCTCCCACTCCTGCAGGAACCTGGCACGGGACACGGTGAATCGCGGTCGGCTATGCGCCAAGGTTCTCGGCACGACGGGGTGGAGATCGTAGATTGGCGCCCCGCGCCGCGAGCGGC